>NZ_CP076448.1:628333-942500 GCF_019203965.1 Elioraea tepida | reverse complement strand
GAAAGGTGAAAAGCACCCCGATGAGGGGAGTGAAAGAGACCTGAAACCGGATGCTTACAAGCAGTCGGAGCCTCCGGATGCGGCCTCGGTCGCGTCCGTGTGGTGACGGCGTACCTTTTGTATAATGGGTCCGCGAGTTAGTGTCGGCAGCAAGCTTAAGCCGCTAGGCGTAGGCGAAGCGAAAGCGAGTCTGAACAGGGCGTTCAGTTGCCGGTACTAGACCCGAAACCGGGTGATCTAGCCATGGCCAGGCTGAAGGTGGGGTAACACCCACTGGAGGGCCGAACCCACGCCTGTTGAAAAAGTCGGGGATGAGCTGTGGCTAGGGGTGAAAGGCCAATCAAACTCGGAAATAGCTGGTTCTCCGCGAAATCTATTGAGGTAGATCGTCGCGTGCTTCGCCCTGGGGGGTAGAGCACTGGATGGGCTAGGGGGCCCCAAAGGCTTACCAAACCTAACCAAACTCCGAATACCCAGGAGCGTGACCGCGGCAGACAGTCCCGGGGTGCTAAGGTCCCGGGTCGAGAGGGAAACAGCCCAGACCAACAGCTAAGGTCCCTAAGTCGTGGCTAAGTGGGAAAGCATGTGGGAAGGCCAAAACAACCAGGAGGTTGGCTTAGAAGCAGCCATCCTTTAAAGAAAGCGTAATAGCTCACTGGTCTAATAGCCATCCTGCGGCGAAAATGTAACGGGGCTCAAGCCACGCACCGAAGCTTTGGGCGCATCGCAAGATGCGCGGTAGCGGAGCGTTCCGTAGGCCTGCGAAGCGGGATCGTGAGGTCCCGTGGAGGTATCGGAAGTGCGAATGCGGACATGAGTAGCGACAAACAGGGCGAGAAACCCTGTCGCCGAAAGCCCAAGGGTTCCTGCGCAAGGTTAATCCGCGCAGGGTCAGCCGGCCCCTAAGACGAGGGCGAAAGCCGTAGTCGATGGAAACCAGGTCAACATTCCTGGGCCCGCCAGAAGTGACGAAGGTGAACCGTTGTGTCTCCTTACCGGATTGGGGGTGCAGCCGGATCCTTCCAGGAAACAGCTCTGGCATAGGACCGTACCCGAAACCGACACAGGTGGGCTGGTAGAGGATACCAAGGCGCTTGAGAGAACGATGCTGAAGGAACTAGGCAAATTGCCCGCGTAACTTCGGGATAAGCGGGACCTCCTTCCGGGCAACCGGGAGGGGGTGGCACAGACCAGGGGGTAGCGACTGTTTATCAAAAACACAGGGCTCTGCGAACTCGAGAGAGGACGTATAGGGTCTGACGCCTGCCCGGTGCCGGAAGGTTAAGAGGAGAGGTGCAAGCCTTGAATCGAAGCCCCGGTAAACGGCGGCCGTAACTATAACGGTCCTAAGGTAGCGAAATTCCTTGTCGGGTAAGTTCCGACCTGCACGAATGGCGTAACGACTTCCCCACTGTCTCCAGCATCGGCTCAGCGAAATTGAATTCCCCGTGAAGATGCGGGGTACCCGTGGTCAGACGGAAAGACCCTATGAACCTTTACTGCAACTTTGCACTGGCGTTAGAAGGGGACTGTGTAGGATAGGCGGGAGCCGATGAAGCAGGGGCGCCAGCTCCTGTGGAGGCGACCTTGAAATACCGCCCTGGCCTCTTTTGACGTCTAACCTCGACCAGTCATCCTGGTCAGGGACCGTGCATGGTGGGCAGTTTGACTGGGGCGGTCGCCTCCCAAAAGGTAACGGAGGCGCGCGATGGTGGGCTCAGGCCGGTCGGACATCGGCTGTTGAGTGCAAAGGCATAAGCCCGCCTGACTGCGAGAGTGACAGCTCGAGCAGAGACGAAAGTCGGCCTTAGTGATCCGGTGGTTCCGCGTGGAAGGGCCATCGCTCAACGGATAAAAGGTACTCTAGGGATAACAGGCTGATCTCCCCCAAGAGTCCACATCGACGGGGAGGTTTGGCACCTCGATGTCGGCTCATCGCATCCTGGGGCTGGAGCAGGTCCCAAGGGTTCGGCTGTTCGCCGATTAAAGCGGTACGTGAGCTGGGTTCAGAACGTCGTGAGACAGTTCGGTCCCTATCTGCCATGGGTGTCGGAGACTTGAGAGGACCTGTCCCTAGTACGAGAGGACCGGGATGGACGTACCTCTGGTGGACCGGTTGTCGCGCCAGCGGCACAGCCGGGTAGCTATGTACGGAAGGGATAACCGCTGAAAGCATCTAAGCGGGAAACCCGCCTCGAAACGAGGTCTCCCTGAAGAGCCGTGGAAGACGACCACGTCGATAGGCCGGGTGTGGACGTGTGGCAACACACGAAGCTGACCGGTACTAATCGCTCGTTCGGCTTGAGATCCGCGCCATGACGGGGCCTCCCCGTTATCCATGCGCAGCACGAAAGGCGGCTGCGGCCGGCCTCCATCATCACACACGCCACATCCGTCCCACCGCGCGAGTTCTCGCGCGGCGGGGCGGTCCGGATCCGACGACCTGGTGGCTATGGCGAGGGGCAAACACCCGATCCCATCCCGAACTCGGCCGTGAAAACCCTCAGCGCCAATGGTACTGCGTCTCAAGGCGCGGGAGAGTCGGTCGCTGCCAGGTCTTCCGATCCGGACCACAGAACCACCACAATGCCACCAGCACTTAGTCGCGGGGTGGAGCAGCCCGGTAGCTCGTCAGGCTCATAACCTGAAGGTCCCAGGTTCAAATCCTGGCCCCGCAACCATCTTCTCGAAGGGCTCGATCTGCCCGCCCCGGGAGAAAGCGCTGCGGCTCATGCGCGTTCCCGAGCCGCCAATCGCTGCCCGTAAGACGACCTGTTCCATCCGCGAAATTGTCTTCTGCCGAAGCTTCCGCCGAGCGGCTGGCCGACCGACTGCCACATGGCACCCGGAGACCGGGCGGAGGTGCTGCAGGCGAGTCTCTCTATCGTCGATCGGCCAGGCCATGGGTCGGGCGCGCCCGGGCGAACCCGTGACGAGGCGCCCAGCAAAGGCGCACTGGCCTCGTCAGCATGACGCCTGCATCTTCGTCTTGACAACGCCGCTGCCACCGGTCGGGAACTTCTCGAACAGCGCAGTGATCAGGCTCGGCGCCACCGCCGAGAGCATTCCGCACGATCCTTCGGAAACGGCGCGCGCCTCGAACACTGGCGCGGCGTCGGGGCTCGACGGCGGGCGGAAAACTACGGGCGGAAAACCAATAGCACCCCGCATCTTGTGAACACGCGTCTGGTCGCAACGCCGGTCGTGTAGCCGGTCACCCCATACTCACAAATCAGGGTCGTCGTGCTGCAATAGGTACCGATGTTTTCCAACCAGGAGACTGTGCCGAACAGCTCGCCGCTGTAGCCCGTGATCCCCCACTGCGGCCTTACGAACGCCTCCGCGACGTCGCGTCCAGCGTCCACGCGAAGGCCGACGAACGCCAGCAGTTTGGCGTGCGCAGGAGACGGGACGATCTCAAAGCCTTGGCGGCAAACTCGCGTTCTGCAAGGCCCACCCAAGCCTGGTGCTCAAGGGTGGGCCGTCCCTCGGCGGCAGCCGGCATGACGTGAACAGTCTCTCCGACTTGTGGCGCGAGAGGCTGACTGACGAACGCTTCGACGCGCGTCAGGACCGTCGGGGGCGCACGCGGTGAGGGTAAGGCTTGCAACGGAAAGTGCAACCAAGGGCATCGACTGCATCGATCGCTCCTCGCTATGCGCCGCGACGGTAACGCGCTATTGTTGCGGAATCAACACACACGGTTTCAGCAACCGCAGCAAACGCAACGTTCGGAAAGGACGGACCCGTCGAAGGACGTTGCGGCCGCCCTGCTGCAACGACGGCAGCCGCACGGGAGCTCACCGGACTCGGCGAAACCGGTCGTCAAGAGAAGGCGCGCGCTCCGGTTCAACACGCCAAGCGCGCCTCGACATGCTATCGGCGCGATGGCCGCATCGATCGCTCTTGCGTCGTCGCGTCTTGGCAGCGCCAGCGAATCGGGATGAGGATCTGGCGGAGGGGGTGGGATTCGAACCCACGGTACCGTTGCCGGTACTCCGGTTTTCGAGACCGGCCCAATCGACCGCTCTGGCACCCCTCCGGGCCGGCGCGCCTCCTACACGACACGCCGAGCACGCGCAACGGCCGCGGGTCCGACCAGCCGAGCCTGCGCCTCGGCCTCGTCGCCTCCCGCGCCTCCCGCCTACGGCGCCCCCTCACGGATAGTCGCACCGCTCGGCCGTCACGCTCACGAAGCCGCGTAGGTCAGCCTCCGACACGACGAAACGATGCTCCGTTCCGCCACGGATGACAGAGAAGGTGAGCGGCAGCTGCCCCGTCGTCTCCGTCAGCGCGCCTCCGGGCTGGATCGCCACGATCGTCACCGGCCGCCTCGGGTCGAACCATGCCTCGGGTGCGCCATCGGCCGCTCGCGCGGATTGGCCTTCGCCCGTGATGACGATGCCGCCGGCGAACGACACCGAGGTCCGGCCCGAACGGGTGAGTGGTGTTGCGAGCAGGAACCGGCGCGTCTCGAGCCCAGGCTCGCAGCGGCTGCCATCGGTCGCGTTCTCGAGCACGAGCCTCAGCCGCTCAGCCGCAAGCCCTTCCCTGAGCCTCTCCTGAACCCGCAGGAATAGCTCGCGGGCCGTTCCGGTCGGCACATCGCGGGCGTAGCGCGCCTCGCCCTCACGCACGCGATCCTCGGCTTGGCGCCGAAGCGCCTCGGCTTCGGCAAGCTTCTGCTCAAGCGCGGCAATGGCCCGCCGCTGCTCCGCGATCTCGCGCCTGAGCCCCTCCGTCTCGGCTTGGGCGAGCCGGCTGCCCGACTCGTAGGCGACCGCACCGAGGAGCAACAGGGCGCCGATGGTCGCGAGAAAGGCGACGATCCGTGCGCGCCTTCGCCGACGCTCGGCCCGGCGTGCTTCGCGCAACCCAAGGCTCATGGCGTCTCCCGGTTCCCCTGCCTCGCCTGTGGGACGGCTTCTAGCACCGGGCCGGCGCGAGCGGGACTGCGGCACCGAGACCGCACGGGACGCGAGCGGTCGGCCTCAGGCACACGCCCCGTCTGCCAGGCGCCCTGACGCCCCCTCTCCGCACCGTCCGTCGCACGGGCACGGCAGCGGTGCTGTCATCACCCAGCACAAGGAGGATCACGATGGCGGGCCCAGGGCAGTTCCCGGAACTGCGCAGCATCTCGCAGGCGAACCTCGCCCTGATCGAGGAGGGCGAGCGCCTGCTTCGCGCCTCCGAGGAGGTCAAGGACCCGGAGGCGCGTCAACACATGGTGGCCGCGGCGAAGCGTCTTCTCGAGATCGCCGGGCAGATCACGACGTCGATGACCGGATCGACCCGGTAGCCGCAGGGCCCCAGGCCGCGCCGTGCCCGACCCCGCCGGAGTCGATGCCGAGACGAGGGCGCTGCTCCTCGAGGCGGCGCGCAAGCGTGCCGAGGCCGAGCGGGCGGACGCCGAGCTCGAGGCGCGGGAGCGGGAACGCGAGAGCGCCGACCGTTCGGCGATCACCACCACGGTGATGACGGTCTTCGGCCTCGCCCTGCTCGGCTCGCTCGTCGTGCTTTTGCTCGCGGGACTGTTTAGCGGCAGGTGGGAGACGCTCGCCCCGAGTGTGACGGACATCCTCAAACCCGTCCTGCTGCCGATCCTGACGCTGGTGCTCGGCTACTACTTCGGGCGCGGCGGCAAGGGCTGAACGCGCGCTCGCACGCGCGCCCGCCCCTCTGGTGGCTCAGTGGCTGTGCCGGCTTTCGCCGCGTGTCTCGAGGATGTCGAGATAGAGGGTCGCGGGCTCGAGGCAGGCGCCGGTGCCGAGCTGGCCGACCATCGAGCGGTAGATCTCCTCCCAGGGCGTCTGGTTCTTCAACTTGGGCGGCGTCCAGGCGGCGCGTCGAGCGGCGAGTTCCTCCTCCGCGATGAGCACGTCGACGCGACGCGCGCGCAGGTCGAGCCGGATGCGATCGCCGGTGCGCAAAAGCGCGAGCCCCCCGCCCACCGCCGCCTCGGGCGAGACGTTGAGGATCGAGGGGCTGCCCGAGGTGCCACTCTGTCGCCCGTCGCCCATCGTGGGCAGCGCCGTCACGCCTTGTCTGATCAACGCCGCGGGGGGCTGCATGTTCACCACCTCTGCCGAGCCCGGATAGCCGACAGGCCCGCAGTTGCGGATCACGAGGATCGACCGCTCGTCGATGCCCAAGGACGGGTCGTCGATCCGCGCGTGGTAGTCCTCCGGCCCCTCGAACACGACCGCTCGCCCCTCGAAGATCTCGGGCGCGTCGGGGTTCGACAGGAAGCGGCGCCGGAACTCGGGGTCGATCACGCTCACCTTCATCACCGCGTTGTCGAACAGGTTGCCCGACAGCACGACGAACCCCGCTTTCTCCTTCAGCGGCGCCGAGAAGGGGCGGATCACCTCCCGGTCCGGCTCGGGAATGGACGCGAGAGCCTCGGCGACCGTCTTGCCAGTCGCGGTCATCGCGTCGCCATGCAGCCTGCCCGCGAGCAGGAGCTCGCGCATCACCGCCGGAACGCCGCCCGCGCGGTGGAACCGCTCGCCGAGGAAACGCCCCGCCGGCTGGCAATCGACAAGGAGCGGCAGGTCGGCGCCGATCCTCTGCCAGTCCTCGATCGTGAGCTCGACGCCCATGTGCCGCGCGATGGCGATGATGTGCGGCGGGCAGTTCGAGGAGGCGCCGATGGCAGAGGCGACGGCGATGGCATTCTCGAACGCCTTGCGCGTCATGATGTCGGAGGGGCGAAGGTTCTCTCGCACCATGCCGACGATCCGCCGCCCGGCCTCGTAGGCCGCCCAGCCGCGCTCGCGATAGGGCGCGGGGATGGCGGCCGAGCCCGGCAGCATCATGCCGAGCGCCTCGGCAAGGGAGTTCATCGAGAGCGCCGTGCCCATCGTGTTGCAGTGCCCGACCGAGGGGGCGGACGAGGCGGCGATCTGCATGAACTCCTCGGGCGTGATCTCTCCCTTCGCGAGCAGGCGTCGCGCCTCCCAGATCACCGTGCCGGACCCGGCGAGCCGCCCCTGCCACCAGCCGTCGAGCATCGGACCGCAGTTGAGCGCGATCGCCGGGATATTCACCGTCGCCGCCCCCATCAGGCAGGCGGGTGTGGTCTTGTCGCAGCCCGTCGTGAGGACCACGCCGTCGATCGGGTAGCCGTGCAGCACCTCGACCAGAGAGAGATAGGCGAGGTTGCGGTCGAGCGCCGCCGTGGGGCGCTTGCCGCTTTCCTGGATCGGGTGGATCGGGAACTCGAGCGGCACGCCGCCGGCATCGCGTATCCCGTCGCGCACCCGTGCCGCAAGGGTGACATGGTGGCGGTTGCAGGGTGCGAGGTCAGAGCCCGTCTGGGCGATGCCGATGATCGGCCGGCCCGACTGGAGCTCCTCCCGCGTCAGCCCGAAGTTCAGATAGCGCTCGAGATAGAGGGCGGTCATGCCTGGGTCGGACGGGTCGTCGAACCAGCGCCGTGACCTAAGCCGCCGCGACCCACCGTTGCCCTCCGCCATCTCGCTGTCTCCCTCCCCGTTGCGTCGCTCGAGGCTCTGCGGCCCGAAGCCCGACTGTCAACCGGCCGCGCCCTTCCAATCCCGGGCCCGCTCCCCTAATGACAGGCGCGCGGCAGGGCCCAAGCCGCCGCCGCCCCGGACGCCAAGGCCGAGATGACCGACACGCCGCTCTCCCGAATCCGCAATTTCGCGATCATCGCGCATATCGACCACGGCAAGTCCACCCTCGCCGACCGGCTGATCGAGGCCTGCGGCGCCCTCTCCGACCGCGAGATGAAGGACCAGGTGCTCGACAACATGGAGATCGAGCGCGAGCGGGGGATCACCATCAAGGCGCAGACGGTTCGCCTGACCTACCCGGCTAGGGACGGCAACACCTACGTCCTGAACCTGATGGATACGCCCGGGCATGTCGATTTCGCCTACGAGGTGAGCCGCTCGCTCGCCGCCTGCGAGGGCTCGCTGCTCGTCGTCGATGCCTCGCAGGGCGTGGAGGCGCAGACGCTCGCGAATGTCTACCAGGCGATCGAGGCCGGCCACGAGATCGTGCCGGTGCTTAACAAGATCGACCTGCCGGCGGCCGACCCGGACCGGGTGAAGGTGCAGATCGAGGAGGTGATCGGCCTGCCGGCGGACGACGCGGTGCTGATCAGCGCCAAGACGGGCCTCGGAATCGGCGAGGTGCTCGAGGCTCTGGTCGCACGCCTGCCGCCGCCGAAAGGGGACGCCGAAGCGCCGACCAAGGCCCTGCTGGTCGACAGCTGGTATGACTCCTACCTCGGCGTGGTGATCCTCGTGCGCGTCAAGGACGGTCGCCTCAGGCGCGGGCAGAGGATCCGGTTCATGGCCACCGGTGCGGTTCACACCGTCGAGGCGGTCGGCGTGTTCACGCCGAAGATGGTGACGGTCGACGACCTCGGCCCCGGCGAAATGGGCTACATCATCGCCGGCATCAAGACGGTGGCCGACTGCAGCGTCGGCGACACGATCACCGATGACCGCTCCCCCGCCGCCGAGCCGCTTCCGGGGTTCAAGCCCTCGGTTCCGGTTGTGTGGTGCGGCCTCTACCCGACCGACGCCGACGATTTCGAGAAGCTCCGTGAGAGCCTCGCCAAGCTCCGCCTCAACGACGCTTCGTTCCACTACGAGCCTGAAATATCCGCCGCCCTCGGCTTCGGCTTCCGCTGCGGTTTCCTGGGCCTTCTGCACCTCGAGATCGTGCAGGAGCGCCTTGCGCGCGAGTTCGGCCTCGACCTGATCGCCACCGCCCCCTCGGTCGTCTACCGCATCCATACGACCAGGGGCGAGGTGAAGGAGCTGCACAACCCTGCCGACATGCCTGACCCCTCGACGATCGACCACATCGAGGAGCCGTGGATTAAGGCGACGATCTTCGTCCCCGACGAGTATCTCGGCGGCGTGCTGACGCTCTGCAACGAACGCCGCGGCCAGCAGGTCGATCTCACCTATGTCGGCAACCGGGCGATGGCGGTCTATCGCCTGCCGCTGAACGAGGTCGTTTTCGACTTCTATGATCGCCTGAAGTCGATCAGCCGCGGCTATGCCTCCTTCGACTACGCGATGGACGGTTACGCCGAGAGCGACCTCGTGAAGATCTCGATCCTGGTCAATGGCGACCCGGTCGATGCGCTCGCCTTCATCGCGCACCGCAGCCAGGCGGAAAAGCGCGGCCGCGCCATCTGCGAGAAGCTCAAGGAGCTGATCCCGCGCCAGCTCTTCAAGATCGCCATCCAGGCGGCAATCGGCTCGCGCATCATCGCCCGCGAGACGATCGGGGCGCTCGCGAAGGATGTCACCGCCAAGTGTTACGGCGGCGACATCACCCGCAAGCGGAAGCTGCTCGAGAAGCAGAAGGAGGGCAAGAAGCGGATGCGCCAGTTCGGCAAGGTGGAGATCCCGCAGACGGCCTTCCTCGCCGCCCTGAAGATGGACGCCTGAGCGGACGCGACAGCGCGGCCCCCGCCTCTTTTATGGGCAGTTCCGCGCCAGCGGTTTGCCAGGAAGAGGATCAACGCTTAAGGATCGGGCGGGTTGCCCAAAACTGGGTCTGTTCGGGTCGGGCATGCCGCAGCGCAGGCGTGCACCGTGGCGGTTTTGGCCTTGGAACGCTGCTTGCAAGAGACGGCTGTGTCGAACCATCCGGGAGATCAGCATGACGCAGCCTGTGCTCACCCGCCGCGCCGCTCTTGCCGGCACCGCTGCCGTCGCCACCGCCTTTGCCGCGCCTGCCATTGCCCAGGCGCGCGAGGTGACGATCGCGCACCAGTACATGGTCGTGCCCTTCCGCGCCGCGATGGCCGCGCAGGAGGTCGAGCGCGCGACCGGCTACAAGATCAACTGGCGGCTGTTCACGGCCGGAGCCGAGGTGATCCGCGCGATGGCCGCCGGCGATGCGCGGATCGGCGAGGTCGGCTCCTCGCCGACCACGGCGGCGATCGCGCAGGGGCTCAACGTCGAGCTCATCTGGATCATCGCCGACATCGCCGAAGCCGAATCGCTCGTCGTCCGGAACGGCTCCGGCATCACCGCGCCGCAGGACCTGCGCGGCAAGCGCGTCGGCGTGCCGTTCGTCTCGACGACGCACTACCACCTGCTCTACGCTCTCGAGCAATTCGGCATCCCGGCCAACAGCCTGCGGATCCTGAACATGCGCCCGCCTGAGATCGCTGCCGCCTGGGAGCGCGGCGACATCGATGCCACCTTTATCTGGGAACCGACGCGGAGTGCAGTTCTGCGCACCGGCCGGGTGTTGATCTCCTCGGGCCAGCTCGCCGCCTGGGGGCGGCCGACCTTCGACGGCGTGATCGTCGACCGTGACTGGGCGCGCGCCAATGCCGAGTTCCTCACCGCCTACACCCGGATCATGGCGAAGTACGACGCCGAGTATGTCGCGAACCCAGGCCTCTGGGGCCCGGGCACCGAGCGCGCCGCCGTCACCGCGCGGATCACCGGCGCCCGGGTTGAGGACGTGCCGGGGATGATGCGCCTCTATCGGTTCATCCCCGCTGCTGAGCAGGCCTCCGCCCAATGGCTCGGCGGCGGAGCGGAGGGGGGCACGGTGCAGGCGATCCGCCACACCGCCGAGTTCCTCAAGGCTCAGGGTCGTATCCAGGCGGTGCCTGAGAACATCGCCCAACACGTCAGCCCGCGCTTCGCCGCCACCGCCGCAGGCTGAGGCGATGGGGGCGGTCTCGGTCGAGGGCCTCTCTGTCGTCTTCCCCCTCCCGGGGGGCGGGCGGCTCGTGGCGCTCGACCGGGTCGATCTCGCGATCCCCGAGGGCGGGTTCTGCGTCGCCCTCGGGGCGTCGGGCTGCGGCAAGACGACGCTTCTCAACTGCATCGCCGGTTTCACCGCTCCCTCCTCCGGCAGGATCACGGTCGGCGGCCGGGCGGTGCAGGCCCCGGGCGCCGACCGCGGCGTGGTGTTCCAGAAGCACGCGCTCCTGCCCTGGCTCAGCGTCTGGGAGAACGTCGCCTTCGGGCCGATGCTCGCGGGCGTGCCGCGCGCGCAGCGCCGCGCGCTCGCCGAGGAGAAGCTCGCCCTCGTCGGGCTTGCGGGCTTCGCTGACCGGGCCGTCTACACGCTCTCGGGCGGCCAGCAGCAGCGTGTGGGAATCGCCCGCGCGCTCGCTGCCGACCCCGAGGTGCTGCTGATGGACGAGCCGCTCGGCGCGCTCGATGCGCTGACGCGCGAGACGATGCAGGAGCTCCTGCTCGATGTCTGGGCCGCCTCCGGCAAGACCGTGTTCTTCATCACCCATGGCGTTGAGGAGGCGCTGTTCCTTGCGACCGAACTCGTGGTGATGAGCCCTGGGCCCGGGCGGATCGTGCGGCGGCTTAGCGTCGATTTCGGCCGACGCTATGTCGCGACGCGCGATGCGCGCGGCGTGAAGTCGGACCCTGGCTTCATCGGCTTGCGCGAGGAGGTGGCCACGATGGTGCGCGAGAGCGCCTACGCCGCGGCATGAGGCCCGCCTCTCCGCTTTCCGCTGTGGCCGAGGGCGCTGCCGCGCCCGACCGCCTGCGCGACGAGAATCGGCTCTCGGCCGACCAGGGTGGCGCCGTCGGGGCGGGCGCTGCGCCGGCGACGGCTCCGCTCGCCGCGGCGCGCTCCGCCTTCCCCGACCCGCGTCGGGCCACCTCGATCAGCGTGCTGACCGTGGTCGCGCTGCTGATCCTGTGGTGGGTGGCGACGGAGCGCGGCTGGATCGCCCCGCTCTTTCTGCCCTCGCCGATCGTCGTGGCGCGGCAGCTCGCGGCCGGCCTGTCGACGCCGATCGGCGATGCGACGCTCGTCGGTCATTCGGCTCTCAGCCTGTTCCGGGTGCTGAGCGCCTTCGCCCTCGCCTGCCTCACGGCGATCCCGATCGGCATCGGCATGGGTGTGTCGCGCGTCGTCCGCGGCGTGTTCGACCCGCCGATCGAGTTCTACCGGCCGCTGCCGCCGCTCGCTTATCTGCCGCTCGTCGTGATCTGGTTCGGGATCGACGAGGCGGCCAAGATCATCCTGATCTACCTCGCCTGCTTCGCCCCGCTTGCGCTCGCCGCGCGGTCGGGCGTGCGCAGCGCTACGCCGGAGCAGATCAATGCCGCTCTTTCGCTCGGCGCCACCCGGCTCCAGCTGATCCGGCATGTCATCCTGCCCGCCGCACTTCCCGAGATCCTCACCGGGATGCGGATCGCTCTCGGCTTCGGCTGGACGACGCTGGTCGCGGCCGAGATGGTGGCGGCGAATGTCGGGGTGGGGCAGATGGTGCTCAACGCCTCGCACTTTTTGCGCACCGACCTCGTGGTGATGGGCATCGTCGTGATCGCGCTGTTCGCCTACGGGTTCGATCTCGCGATGCGGCTCGCGGAGCGCCGTCTCGTTCCCTGGAAGGGCCGCGGCTGAAAGGCGGCCGGTCGAGAGCCCGGCCCGTCCAGGCTGCTTGACGGCGCTCGGCCGCGACGCCATAGAGGTGTCATCAGGGCAGCCCCTGCCGCACCGCCCCGCCCGGCGCGCGGGGTGACGCCGCTCCGCGAAGGCTCGCGCAGCGGCGCGTTCGTGTTTGGGGCCTGCCCGCGCGATGGAGCGACCATGTTCGACGCCCTTTCGGGCAGGCTGACCGGCATCCTCGACAGGCTTCGCCGACGCGGCGCCCTGTCCGAGGCCGATGTCGCCGAGGCGCTGCGCGAGGTGCGCGTCGCACTGCTCGAGGCCGATGTCGCGCTTCCCGTCGTGAGAAGCTTCATCGAGGATGTGCGCGCCAAGGCCGTGGGCGAGACGGTCCTGCGCTCGGTCACGCCCGGGCAGCAGGTGGTCAAGATCGTCCACGACGCTCTCGTGGCCATGCTCGGGCCCCCCGCACCCGGGATCGATCTCAACGCGCCCGCTCCGGTCGTCATCCTGATGCTCGGGCTTCAGGGCAGCGGCAAGACCACCTCGGCCGGCAAGATTGCGCTGAGGCTGCGGACGAAGGACCGCAAGCGCGTGCTGCTTGCTTCGCTCGACACCCAGCGCCCGGCGGCGATGGAGCAGCTCGCCACCCTCGCCGACCGTGCCGGGGTGATGAGCCTGCCAATCGTGCCCGGCCAAAAGCCCGTGGAGATCGCACGCCGTGCCCTCGGCGAGGCGCGCCAGGGCGGGTTCGACGTGCTCGTGCTCGACACGGCCGGGCGGCTTGCGATCGACGAGGCGCTGATGGCCGAGGTCGCCGAGGTCGCCGCGGTGGCGCGCCCGCACGAGAAGCTGCTCGTCGTCGATGCGATGACCGGCCAGGACGCGGTGACCGTCGCCCGAGCCTTCCACGAGAAGGTTGGCGTGACCGGAATCGTGATGACGCGCATGGATGGTGACGCGCGCGGCGGCGCGGCTCTGTCGATGCGCGCCGTCACCGGGGCGCCGATCCGTCTGATCGGGGTGGGGGAGAAGCTCGACGCGCTCGAGGACTTCCACCCCGAGCGTGTGGCGGGCCGGATCCTCGGCATGGGCGATGTCGTCTCGCTCGTCGAGAAGGCGGCGGCGACGATCGAGGCGGAGGAGGCGGAGAAGCTCGCCGCCAAGCTTCAGAAGGGGACGTTCGACCTCGAGGACTACCGCAAGCAGCTCGCCCAGATCACGAAGATGGGCAGCCTCCAGGGCCTGCTCGGCATGCTGCCCGGGGTGGCGAAGGTGAAGGCGCAGCTCGCCGAGGCGAAGCTCGACGACCGGATCCTCAAGCGCCAGCTCGCCATCATCGACAGCATGACGAAGGCCGAGCGACGCAAGCCCGAGATCATCAAGGCCTCGCGCAAGCGCCGGATAGCCGCCGGCGCGGGTGTGAAGGTCGAGGACGTGAACCGCCTTCTCAAGCAGTTCGACGACATGACGACGATGATGAAACGGATGCAGAAGCTGGGCCAGAAGGGCCTATTGCGCCACGGCCTCTTCGGCTTGATGCCCGGCGGCGGGTTCCCGGGCCTGCCGGGCGGGCGCCGCCCGTTCTGACACAAGGTGTTGACCTCGAAACGATACGGTCTCCGACGGAAGGAACAGACTGGATGAGCGTCAAGATCCGCCTCTCCCGCGCCGGCGCGAAGAAGCGCCCCTACTACCACATCGTGGTGGCCGACAGCCGGAGCCCGCGCGACGGGCGCTTCATCGAGAAGGTCGGCGCCTACAACCCGATGCTGCCCGCAGATCACGCCGACCGGGTGAAGCTCCAGCCGGAGAAGATCAAGGCCTGGCTCGGCAAGGGGGCGCAGGTGACGGATCGGGTCGAGCGCTTCCTCGTCAAGGCCGGGCTGATCCCCGAGCGGCCGCGGCCGGCGCAGACCAAGCAGCACCTGCCGAAGAAGAAGGCGCAGGAACGCGCCGCCGCCGCCGGCTGAAGCACCGAGCGAGCCGACCGCCCGCCATGTCCTCTCCCCGCGTGCTCCTCGGCGTGATCGGGCGCCCGCATGGCGTGCGCGGGCTTGTGCGCGTCCAAAGCTTCACGGCCGACCCGGCGGCGATCGCGCGCTACGGGCCGCTGACCGACGAGACGGGCGCGCGCTCGTTCCGGCTCGAGATCGTCACGCCCGGAGCGATGCCGGTGGTGCGGATCGAGGGCGTGACGGACCGGGATGCGGCGGCGCGGCTCACCGGCACGCGGCTCCATGTCGAGCGCTCGGCCCTGCCGGCTCCCGGGGAGGACGAGTACTATCTCACTGATCTGATCGGCTGCGCAGCGGTGGACGAGAGCGGGAAGGCCCTTGGAACCGTCGCCGAGGTGCAGGACCATGGCGCCGGGGCCTTCCTCGAGATCGCGCGCGAGGGCCGCCCGGCACTTCTCGTTCCCTTCACGCGTGCCGCCGTGCCGGTGGTCGATCTCGCCGCGCGCCTGCTCGTCATCTCTCCGCCCGTGGAGACGATCGTTCCGCCCTCGCCAGGCAGCGCTCGGGCCGAGGAGATGGAAGGGGCGGCGGCATGAGCTGGACCGCGCGTGTCCTCACCCTGTTCCCGGAGATGTTCCCGGGCCCCTTGGGCCACTCGCTCGCTGGCCGGGCGCTCAAGCGCGGCGACTGGGCGCTCGAGCCGATCGATCTTCGGTACTTCGCGACCGACAGGCATCGTTCCGTCGACGATGCGCCGTTCGGCGGCGGCGCGGGCATGGTGATGCGGGCGGATGTGATCGACGCCGCGCTCGAGGCCAAGTCCCTGCCCGACGCCCCCCAGATCGTGCTCACCCCACGGGGGAGGCCGCTGACGCAGCGGAGGGTGGCCGAGCTCGCCGCAGGCCCGGGCGTGGTTCTCGTCTGCGGCCGCTACGAGGGGATCGACCAGAGGGTGATTGAGGCGCGCGGGCTCGAGGAGATCTCGATCGGCGACTACGTGCTCTCGGGCGGCGAGCCCGCGGCGATGGTTCTGCTCGACGCCTGTGTGCGGCTTCTGCCTGGGGTGATGGGAGCGGCGGAGAGCGTGCTCGAGGAGAGCTTCTCGCAGGGCCTCCTAGAGTATCCGCACTACACGCGGCCGGCCCTGTGGAAGGGGCGTGCGGTGCCGGAGGTGCTGATCAGCGGCAACCATGCCGAGATCGCCGCCTGGCGACGCCGCGAGGCCGAGCGGATCACGCGCGAGCGGCGCCCCGATCTCTGGGCCGCCTACCGAGCGCTGGCTGAGGCCGCGCCGACCGCATGAGAGATGAGCGCCGCGCGGGGTTTCCCGCGCGGCCGCGAGGTGAGAAGGAGACTGGCGATGAACATCCTGCAACAGATCGAGGCCGAGCAGGTCGCGAAGCTCGCGGCCCAGCGACCGATCCCCGCCTTCGGCCCGGGCGATACGGTGCGCGTGGCGGTGAAGGTGATCGAGGGCGAACGCACGCGCCTGCAGGCGTTCGAGGGCGTGTGCATCGCCCGCAAGAATGCCGGCATCAACTCGAACTTCACCGTGCGTAAGATCAGCTACGGCGAGGGGGTGGAGCGCGTCTTCCCGCTCTATTCGCCGAACATCGCCGAGATCAAGGTGGTGCGCCGGGGCGATGTGCGTCGGGCGAAGCTCTATTACCTGCGCGGCCGCACGGGCAAGGCGGCCCGCATCGCCGAGAAGATGGGGCTTGCGAGCACGGGCAAGGCCACCGCCGCCGAGGCACCAGCCGAAGCCGAGCAGGGCTGAGCCGGAAGGGGATCGGAACGGGAGAGAGAGGCGATGGCAGAGAAGCGTCCGCGCACGCTGTTCGACAAGATCTGGGACAGCCACGTCGTGGAACGGCTGCCGGACGGCACCTGCCTCCTCTACATCGACCGCCACCTCGTGCATGAGGTGACGAGCCCGCAGGCCTTCGAGGGCCTGCGCCTCGCCGGGCGGAAGGTGCGCCGCCCCGAGGCGACCTTCGCGGTGGCAGACCACAACGTTCCGACCTCCGATCGCCGCGCCGGGATCGCCGAACCCGAAAGCCGGCTCCAGGTCGAGACGCTCGAGCGGAATGTCGCCGAGTTCGGCATCCACTACTTCCCGCTGCTCGATGCACGCCAGGGCATCGTCCACATCGTCGGGCCGGAGCAGGGGATCTCCCAGCCCGGCATGACAATCGTCTGCGGCGACAGCCACACCTCGACGCATGGCGCGCTCGGCGCGCTTGCTTTCGGCATCGGCACCTCAGAGGTCGAGCACGTGCTCGCCACCCAGACGCTTCTGCAGAAGCCGGCGAAGAACATGCTCGTGCGCGTCGACGGCACGCTCCCCTTCGGCTGCACGGCGAAGGACATCATCCTCGCCATCATCGGCCGGATCGGCACGGCGGGCGGAACGGGCCATGTGATCGAGTATGCCGGGGAGGTGATCCGGTCGCTCGACATGGCCGGGCGGATGACGATCTGCAACATGTCGATCGAGGCCGGCGCACGTGCCGGGCTGATCGCCCCCGACGAGACCACCTTCGCCTACCTCAAGGGCCGCCCCTACGCGCCGAAGGGCGAGGCGTGGGAGCGTGCGCTCGCCTGGTGGAAGACGCTCCCCTCGGACGAGGGCGCAGCCTACGACACCACCGTCACGCTTGACGCCGCCGCGATCGTTCCGCTCGTGACCTGGGGAACGAGCCCGGAGGACGTGGTTCCCGTCACCGGTGCGGTGCCCGACCCGGCGGATGAGCCGACCGAGGCGCGTCGGGCGGCGAAGCAGCGGATGCTCGACTACATGGGCCTCACGCCCGGGCAGAGGATGCAGGACATCCCGATCGACGTGGTGTTCATCGGCTCCTGCACGAACGGGAGGATCGAAGACATCCGCGCCGCCGCGGCGGTCGCGAAGGGGCGGAAGGTCGCGCCAGGGGTGCGGGCGATGGTCGTCCCGGGGTCCGGCCTCGTGAAGCAGGCGGCCGAGGCGGAGGGGCTTGATCGCGTGCTGATCGAGGCGGGCTTCGAGTGGCGGGAACCGGGCTGCTCGATGTGCCTCGGCATGAACCCCGATCAGCTCAAGCCCGGCCAGCGCTGTGCGTCGACCTCGAACCGGAATTTCGAGGGCCGCCAGGGGCCGGGCGGGAGGACGCACCTGATGAGCCCGGCGATGGCCGCGGCCGCTGCCGTCACCGGGCGGCTCACGGACGTGCGCGAGTTCGCGCGCTGAAGGGACGAACGGGGATGCAGCCTTTCACGACGCTCACCGGCATCGCCGCGCCGCTGCCCTTGCCGAACATCGACACCGACAAGATCATCCCCGCGCGCTTCCTCAAGACGATCCGGCGCACGGGGCTCGGGAAGAACCTGTTCGATGCGCTCCGCTACAACCCGGACGGCAGCGAGCGGCCGGACTTCATCCTCAACCGCGAGCCGTATCGACGCGCCGAGATCCTGATCGCTGGGCCCAATTTCGGCTGCGGCTCGTCGCGCGAGCACGCGCCCTGGGCGCTGCTCGATTTCGGCATACGTTGCGTGATCGCGCCCGACTTCGCCGACATCTTCTTCAACAACTGTTTCAAGAACGGCATTCTGCCGATCAAGCTGCCGCAGGAGTTGTGCGACGTGCTCGTGGCCGATGCGTCGCTCGGCGCGAATGCGCGGCTGACGGTCGATCTCGAGCGGCAGGTGATCGTCCGTCCCAACGGGGAGGAAATCCGCTTCGAGGTCGATCCGTTCCGGCGCCATTGTCTTCTCAACGGTCTCGACGACATCGGCCAGACGTTGGCCCACGCCGCGGCGATCGACGCCTTCGAGGCAAGGCGGCGGATGGAACAGCCCTGGCTGTGACAGGGACGGCCCGTCCGCGCCGGGGCGTGGATCGGGCGTGAAGCGGGGATGGCTCTGATGGCATCGAACAAGAAGCTTCTGATCCTGCCAGGGGATGGCATCGGGCCTGAGGTGATGCGCGAGGTGAGGCGCGTCATCGACTGGATGGACCGTCGCCGCGCGGTGCGCTTCGACATCGAGGAGGCGCTGGTCGGCGGGGCGGCGATCGACGTCCACGGCGTGCCGATCTCCGCGGAGACGGTGGCGAAGGCGAAGGCGGCGGATGCGGTTCTGTTCGGTGCGGTCGGTGGGCCGAAATGGGACGGCCTCGGCTTCGACAGGCGGCCTGAGCTCGCGATTCTGACGCTTCGCCGCGAACTCGGCCTGTTCGCCAACCTTCGCCCCGCGACCGTGCTCGACCCGCTCGTCGATGCCTCGACCCTTAAGCCCGAGGTGGTGCGCGGCCTCGACATCATGATTGTGCGCGAGAGCACGGGCGGGATCTATTTCGGCGAACCGCGCGGCATTGAGTCCCTGCCCGACGGCACGAAGAAGGGCGTCAACACCGAGGTCTACACGACGCCGGAGATCGAACGCGTCGCCCGCGTGGCGTTCGAGCTCGCGCGCAGGCGCCAGGGGCGGGTGTGCTCCGTCGAGAAGGCGAACGTGATGGAGAGCGGCCTCTTGTGGCGGCAGACCGTCACCGCCCTGCGCGAGCGCGAGTTCCCCGATGTCGAGCTCACCCACATGTATGCCGACAACTGCGCGATGCAGCTCGTGCGCAACCCGCGCCAGTTCGACGTGATCGTGACCACGAACCTCTTCGGCGACCTGTTGTCCGACCTTGCCTCGATGCTGACGGGCTCGCTCGGCATGCTGCCCTCGGCCACGCTCGGCGGGCTCGGGCCCGATGGGCGCCGGCATGCGCTCTACGAGCCGATCCACGGTTCCGCGCCCGACATCGCGGGCAAGGGGGTCGCCAACCCGATGGCGCAGATTCTCTCCTTCGCCATGCTGCTCCGTTTCAGCTTCGACATGACGGAGGACGCCGCCCTGATCGAGCGCGCCTGCACCAACGTGCTCGCGAGCGGGCTGCGCACGGCCGACATCATGCAGCCCGGCATGGCGCGTGTCTCGACCCAGGTGATGGGCGAGGCGGTGACGCGGGAGCTCGACAAGCTCGCGGCCTGAGCGTGCGCCACAGGCGCGGCAGGGGCGAGGCGGCCGGGCTTGCAGCCTGCGTGGGCTTCCGTTAGACCACCGCCATCGCCCGATGGCGACGGCGCGCGCCCGTAGCTCAACTGGATAGAGCACCAGACTACGGATCTGGGGGTTGTGGGTTCAAATCCTGCCGGGCGCGCCAATCTCTTCAAGCACTAAGCCACTTTCCGGCGCGGTCCCAAAACATCTTTTCCGGCCAATGGACCCGGTGCGGACACCGCCAGCGGCGCTAGAATGCCCCCATGCCGCGTCGCCCACGGACCCGCCGCCATGCACCCCAGGTCGCATCATCGGCCCCGCCGCCCCTGCACGAGCCATCCGCCTGGCGCCTCCAGCACGGCGACTTCACCCCGCCCGTGCGCGAGGCCGACCCGGAAACCGGTCTCACCGTCATCCACCGCCGCGCCATCGACACCCTCGGCCAGATGCTGAGCAACGGCACCATCACCGCCGACATGCACGATGCCGGGCAGGTGTTCCGATCGGCCTTCCGCGCCGCCGCCCTCGACCCGCTCCGTGCCCGGTCGCTCGTCTGGGTGCCGGCCACCACCGGCGAGACGCTCACCGAACGCACCGCCGCCGCGCGCGAGCGCGTCGCACGGGCCCTCGATGCCCTCGGCGGCCCGGCAAGCCCGGCCGGCTCCGCCGTCTGGCACGTGGTCGGCTGCGAGCAATCAATCCGCGAATGGGCGACGCTTCGCGGCATGCATCACGTCGCGGCCGGCGGCGTGCTGGTCGCCGCGCTTGGCGTCCTCGCCAAGCACTACGGCCTCGCGCCGCGCCGGCGCCCCGAGACGGCAACCGCCCCGGCATAGGCCGGGGCGGTGCTGGCGGGGCGTCGCGGCCCGTCAGGCGGCCCGCTTTGTCTCGCGGTAGAGCCGCCGGGCGCGGCCCGGCTCGGCGATCTCGGCCTCGGCCTCCTCCGCCGCCGCCGCGGCGGTGGGAAGCGGGTCGTAGGATTCCGCGACCATCACCCGCGTGCCTTCCTTCTCTGCCATCAGGGTCCAGTGCCAGCCCTCGGCGCTATTGGTCAGGTTGATCTCGAAGTGCTACATCGTTGCCTCCTTGGTTTGGCGTTAGCGGTAAGCGCAGTCAGCCGTGACGCGGCTCCGGTGTGGACTGCTGTCTGAGCATCGGCGGATGCTCAGAGAGCATCGCCGTCAATCGGCCTCCGTGTCCGGTCGGCCAAGCCGCGCCCGCAGCCGCGCGAATGCCTCGGCCAAGTCCGCCGCTGTATATTCGTGCTCAACCATGTGAGATGGGCGCTCGTCGTCGAGCGAGAACCGCCTCCCCCGAGGCTGGTCAAGACCCCAGCCGGCGATCGCCTCCGCGGCAAGCTCGGCGTCGGTTGCCTCGTCGAAGTTCCGCCGCGTCTCAGCCGGCGATGCATGGCCGCAGGCCGTCGCCCACGCCTCGGCGATCGCGTCGAGCATCTCGGCCCGCGTCCGGTAGAGCGAGCCGGCCCACTCCTTATAGGTGCTCATCGGCCCGCCTCCCGCGCCTCGATGGCGCGCACTGCAAGGTCGCGCCACCGCGCGAGCGCCTTCGGGGTGGTGCTGATCGGGTTGATCGGCACCGCCCGCAGCCCGGCCGCGTCGCCGGCCTTCGCGAGCTCGACCAAGCGCTCAAACTTGCGCCGGTAGGGCGCGTGGGTCGGCGCGGAGAAGTCCGGCGCGGGCGGGATCTCGCCGCGTGCCGCCGCCTCCTCCGCCGCGCGCCAGAAGCCGCGGCCGGCCCGAGGCGCGTTCGCCGCCGCCTCGGCCGGCTCCTCCTCCGCCGTGATCACAAGCTGGGTGTCGGTAAGCTTCATGGTTGGTCTCCTTGATCCGCGGCGATCCGCCGCCACGCGGACACACAGCCGCAAAGCGGGCGGCGCAGGACTTTCTGAGACAGCGGAGCCGGCATGCTCTCCTAGCGACTGAACCACCCCGAACCCCGAACCCCGAACCCGGTTCGGGGGGCTGCCGCTAGCGATGCCGCGGGCCGAAGCCCCCCGCATATGCCGACCGCCAGGGTGGAACCGCGGCTTGCCGGGCGGGTGGCGCGCATCGAGCGGCGGCTCGACCTCGGCGAGCGCTAGTTGCCTCCTCCGTGAGGGGGTTCAGCCCGAAGACCAGGCCGGGCACCGGCCGGCCGTGATGGTGCGTGAGTCGGGGAGGGTGGGCGAGCCCCGCTATTGCGTGTGGTCGGCCGTGCCCGCGACCACACGTGCGGCTAGCGGCGCCTACCGCGCTCCGCCGCCGCGGCGATCAACGTGATCGCGCGGCGCGCGGCCGATGCCCGGTGGTCGGGGTCGTTGTCTCCAAGCGCTTGCTTGATCGCCTCGGCCAGGCGCGGGTCGGCCTCGGCGAGGCGCTCGATCGCTCGGCGGGCCGAGGCGAGGCGCTGCTCGGCGGCGAGGGCCCGGCCGAGGCGGGCGGTGGCGGGGGGCATCATCGCTGGCGTTCCAGGCGCGCGAGCCTGAGCCATGCCGGGTCGTCGTCGTGCCGGCGCAGCGTCTGGCGGGCGATCGCGCCGAGGATCAGCCTCAGCGCGTTGCTGCGGCGGGCGATGATCCATAGGGCTATCTCGTCGCACGTGGCGTCGCGCGGAAGGGCCGCGGCCGCTTCGCGAATGAGGCGCTCGAAGGGGGGCAGCATCAGAACCCCGCGCGCTGGCGTTCGGCGAGCGTCGTCTCGCCCTGCCGGGGCGCGCGGGTCACGCGCGACCACAGGGTCGCCGGATCGGGCTGCGTGCCGGTCGCGAGGGCGATCGGGTCGGGAGCGGATCGATGCCATCTCGGATCGATATGCGTCGCGTCCTGCCGCTCGGCGGCCTCGCGCAGGATCTGCTTGCCGAGGTCGACCGGCGACCAGCCGCGCGCCAGGGCCTCGGCGACCAGCCGTTCGCGCGTGGCCGCACGCTCCTCCGGCGGGATCATGGAGGCGCCGACCGCGAACGTCTCTTCGACCAGGCGCGCCCAGGCCGGATGGCCGGGGCGGACAGTCGCGGGGTCGACCCGCTTGGGCGCGGCGGGCTCGGGCGGCACCAGGTCGCCGGGGCGGACGCGGGTCCAGTCCGCTCCACCCTCGAAGGCGGCGGCGACGGCCTCGCGTGCCAGCCGCGCCGCGAAGCCGGCATCCGTGACCCCGACCGGCTCGACCGCGTATCGCTTCGCTGCCGGATTGAGCCTGACCAGCACGAGGGCGGAGCGGCATTCCTCGGCGTTCGGGTCGCTGGCGAGGATGACGGGCAAGCCGGCGGCATCAGCGGCGACGGCCCAGGTGATGACATTCGTTGCGGTTATGGTCTGGTTCCTTTCATGCGAGGGGGCGGGGCGTGCTGGCGAGCGCCAGCGGGTCGGGCAGCGGCGCAGGCTCGGGCGCGATGACGCGGTAGCGGTGCAGGCGCGCCCATTGATGCAGCCGCGCCGGGCCGTCGCCCTTGATGACGCGCAGGAGGCGAACCGTGCGGGCGGTCTCATCGACATCGACAAGCAGCGCGACGCCTTCGAGGCGTCCGGCTGCATCAAGAGCGTCTTCCTGCGGGCTCATGATCCTGTGCCAGAAGCCCGTCTCGGCATCGCGCGTGATCAGCACGACATGCCCGGTCATCGGCCGGCCTCCACCATCAGGATGAGCAGCGGATCGGCCTCGGGCCGCTCGGCGAGCCGGTCGAGCGGATCGCCGAGGGCGTGAAGCGCCGCGCGTTCGAGAAGCTCGGCCTGCCGGAGCCGGGCGCGGGCTTCGGCGAGCAGGCGGGGGCGGTCGCGCAGCAGCGGCGCGTCGGGGTCGGCGCCGATCGTGCGCGCGATCGCGGCGGCGAGTTCCTGCGGCACGACGGCGGCGAGCAGCGCGAGCGGCCGGAGGGGGCGGTGATCTTCGGTGCTGAGGCCAGGCGTCGCCTCGCGGATGGTGAATTCGGTTCCGTTCCACTTCACCGCCGCGCCGAAGCCTGACTCGGCGCCGTATCGTTCGACGGCGGCGAGCGCGAGCGCGAAGGCTTCATGCTCATTGGGCCGTGCGGTGCTGATCCGCTCGATCTCGGCGGCCGCCTCGGCGATGGTTTCGCGCGCGCCGCGCAACGCGGCCTCGGCCTTCTTGGCGTCCACCGCCGGCAGTTCCACCGGCTTGAACGGCGGGCGGCTACGGCCGAGCGCGGTGACGATGCGATTGCGCAGCGCGGTGACGGGCGCCGCCTCGGCAGCGTGCTGGCGCTGCCGGTCGCGCAGGCGGGCCACCTCGCCCTGCGCCTCGGCGAGCCGGTCGCCCTCGGCGACGATGCGGCGGACGTGCTGGCGCTGGGGGTCGGAGTAGTGCTCGGGCCAGCGATCGCGCTTGGCCATCGCGCGCGCATCGTCGAGCGTCGCGACCTCCGGCAGGCCGGCCGAGCGGATCGCGGCGGCGACGTCGATCGAGACGCGCCCGGCCCGATCCTCGGCGGCATTGATGTGCGCGGTGAGCGCGACGCTGCGGTCCCGCGCTTCGGTCGCCGCGTCATCCAGGCGGCGGAGGAGCGCGACGGCCTCGGGCGGGAGGTGCTGCGTCAGCCCCTCGGGCGTCCGGTAGCTGAACGCGGTCTCGCGCTCGGCCGCGTCGGCGATGCGGTCGCGCGGCGTCGGGTCGCCCGCGCGGTCGATCGCGCGCGACCAGATGGGATCGAGGTCCGCCGAGGCGGCGGCGGGCTGCGGCGCGGGCGCGGGCGCCGGCGGCTCGGCCGTCATCCGCCGGGCGAGGTCGGCCAGGCGGGGGTGGCTCATGAAATCGGAGGGGATCACCTGTCGATAGGGCATGGTCATGGTCCTTCAGCGCGCGGGGTCAGGCCGTCCGGCGCGGCGCGCGGCGCAGCCGGGGCGGGGTCGGGATCGTCGGGCGGCAAGCCGCCGGCGGCGAACATGACGCGGTCGTCTTCGGCGGGGTGCGGCGGCTCACAGCATTCGGCGCACCGCCAGCCGGTCCCGGGCAGGCACCACCACACGGCGACCGTGCCCGGCTGCGGCGGGCCGCAGACCACACAGAAGTCTCGGCCTTCGATCAGCGGCGAGGGCCTTGTGCCGTACGGGGGCCGGGCCTCGGGGGCGCGGGCGCCGGCGGCGCGCTCGAGCGCGAGCCAGGCGCGCAACGGCTCGGCGTGCTGGCGGGCATGCTCGCCTAGCGCCTTGGGCACCGCGCCGAGGCCGGTGGGGATGATCTTGTCGTCAGGGCCGAGCCGCATCTCAACACCATTGGCGCGCACCGCCGCCGCGACGCGCCAACCCGTGACGTGAATCACCGGCGCACGCTGGAACGTCGCGAGCCGGCGACGGCGCGGGCCGTCGAGCGCGCCGATCAGCAAGCCTTCAGCGAGCGGGTCGGGGTCGCCCGACCTCCACCCGGCGGCTTCAGCCGGAGGCGCGGCACGCTCGGCGGCGGCCTCCGCGATCCTGATCGCGGCCGGCAGGGCGCTCGCGATTAAGCCGGGCGCGCCGTCCGGCTCATCCGCGAGCGGCTCGAACACGGCCACATCGGTGCAGTTGTGCCGCTCGATCCGCGCGCGGCCGGCCTCAGCCCGGCGCCTCATCGCGGCAAGCCAGGCGGGTGGGAGTTCGGAGTGAGCGGCGGCAAGTAGCGCGGCCCGAACCTCGTCCCGGCGCGCCCGGAGCTCGGCGAGCAGGGCGGGCGGCGGCGGCCGGGCCGCCTCTAGCTCGAGAGCCCCGTCCTCCCCGAGCCGCATGCGAACCCCGGCGGCTTCGGCGCGGGCGATGAGCGCCGAGGCGGTCATAGCTTGGCCCGCCATGCCGGGGCACCCTCCGCGCGGGCGCTAGAAAGGGTAGGGGCGCTACCGTCCAAACCGTCCAATCGTCCAAGGCCCGCGCCGAAACCGTTGCCGTTCAATGGGTTAGTGTGGTTCGTTTGGTGGACGGTAGAATGGACGGTAGCTTGATCGTCGGGGCTGCTACCGTCCAAACGCCGGTCCCTCTGGACGGTAGGCGCGGGCGATTGGACGGTAGGCGTGGCATTGGCCGCCACACCGTCCATGGAACGGCCTGCCGGTATGCTATTGATATCCCTTATGTTTTTCAGACGGGCTGGACGATTGGACGGTTTGGACGGTAGCGCCCCCGCCTTTTCCAGGCGCTGAAGCGATATGGTCCGCGCCCGGCTGAGATTGGCCGCTCGCTCGAAGCCAACATCGATGCCGGCGGAGCGGAGCAGGGGGGCCGCCCGCCGGAGGCGCCCCGCCATGGCACGGGGCGTTGCAGGCCACGTCTTCGCCGCGACCACCCGCTCGCCAGCGATCGGCGCAAGCGCCTCGAGCAGCTCCGCTGCCGTCCCCTTCCAATTGCCCCTTTCGTCCACCAGCGACCGCACCGCCGCCGCCACGGCATCGCCTTCGATGGTTGTCTCGGTCGCGGCCGCGCGGTTGCGGTCGTAGGCGGCCATGAATGTGCCCGCCGGCCACAAAGCCGTTTCACAGGCGGTCGCCCATATCGCGAAGTCGGCCATCCTCGGCAGGCGGGAGAGGCCGACGTCCGGCAAATGCGCCAAGCCGTGCGCTACCGCATCAAGCAGCGCCCCGAGGATACGCGGCCGGGCCGCGTTCAGTGCCGCGTCGAGCTCGGCCTCCGGGCGGCGCGCCGCCTCCTGGATCGGCTCAAGCGTGATGAAGACCGAACGATCGGCGAGGTCCGCGCGCCCGATGTAATCCTCGATGCCGGTGAGAATGATCGGGCGGCACGCGTCGAAGAGGGCCTCATCGGCGTCCGAGTAGAGCTGCCGGGTCGCGAAGCCGCCGCCCGTCGCGAGGCGACATAGCGTGTCGGAAAGCCAAGACTGAAGACCCGACACGTTATCGAACGCGACCACGTGCGCGTTGGTCGCCGCGATGAAGAGGTCCCTATCCTCCCGCGGCGGGGCGCGGAGCGGCGTCGCGTTCGGATCGACCAGCGATCGCAGGGCGCGGGCCGCGCTCGACTTCGCCGAGCCATGCTCACCGGCAAGCGCGAGAACCGGGTAAGGGCCGCGCGGCCGGAACGCCGCAAGCAGGCACGACACGACGAGGACAAAGTCCTCATCGCTGGCGACGTTGAGGAAGCGCCGGAGCTCATCGATCGATCCGCCACGCTGCGGATCCGGTAGGGCGAGCATGCCGGCGGCGCGTCTGAATCTGACAGGACACTCCGAATATGGAATGATGTGCCAGCCTGCTGGCGTGACTTCGACAACCCGCCAGTCCGGGCTGCCGAGATCGATCCAGATGCGGCGATCGTCGCCGGCCACGCGCAGATGCACCGCGCGCGCCTCGCCCGCAAAATGCGCTTTGGCTTCGAGCACGCCGAGTGCGCTTTGCACTGCCTCCGAGTTCGGCGCGCCGTCGGTCTCTTCGAAGTAGCGGCGCGTAAGCCAGCGCCTGAACCCCTTGGACCGGAGCGGCCAGGTCTCGCGGTGGTCCGCGATCTCCATGTCCGCGTAGCAGACGTGATTGCTGTCGTGGAACAGATCTGCCTCGCTGCCGAGCCGGACGAGAATGTCGGCCTGGGTCGCACGCTGGCTTCCTTCGTCCCCCGCGGCGGCCGCGATTGCGTGATCAAGCGCCGTGACGCGCACGCCGGCCTGCTTGAGCCGAGCGCGCGCCGTTTCGAATGCGGCGCGATCGTCGCGGCGAAGCGCGGCGAGGACCTCGATAGCCGCCGGCGTGAAGGCGGCGCCGGGATCATCGGCCGCCGCAGCGACGATCTCATCAATTGTCGGCGCCGGCTCGTCCGGCTCCGCATCGAGTTCTGGAAAGGCCTCGATGGACTCCGCCGGGTCCGTAAGCCCATGAAGCCGGCGCATCTCAGCCCGCGCGCGGTCCTCGGCCATCACCGAGCCCTCCGGTCCGTAAGGAGCGCCTCGAACGGCACGCCGGCGGCGCGCGCGATGAATGCTACCGCCTGGCCCGGCCGGCAGCCTCGAACCGCAGCGACGAGCTCGACCAAGTCTCGGCCCCATCGCTCGCCGCGACGCCAGCGGCCGCTCCAGTCGCCGACCGCGGTCGAGGGCGGGCCGACGAAGACATGGACGCCATCGAAACGGTTAGGCCACCACACAGTCTCGCCGGGCCTGAAGGTCACGATGCGCCGCCCGAGCAGCGCCGGCCCCCAAAAAGACAGCGACTCGGCGGCGAGCGCGCCGGCGAGCGCGAAGTCCACGCGCCGGCCCGGCATGAGGTCTCGATTACTCATCTCTCTCCTCCTTCAGCCGCGCGGGCTTGCGGAGGCGCTGCCGGGCGGAGTATACGATTGGTGTCGACTTCGATCGTTTCTCCGCCCGCGTGTGCCGCCCCCCGGCCGCGCGGGCTTTCTCGTGTCAGCCATGGAACGGCCGCCCGGCGCCACTGAAATCACGCAGCGCTGCGCGCCTCCGCGGCCCGGCTTCGATGCCGGCGGCGCTCGATCCATTCGATGACGTCACGTTCGGCATAGGCGATCCGCCGGGGCGACAACCGGACATACGCCGGCCCCTGGCCATCGATACGCATGCGTTCCAGAGTGCGCAGCGACACGCCGAGAATCTCGGCGACTTCGTCGGAGGAGAGGAGCTTCATCATCGGCCGACCCTCGTTCTGGAGCGCCAGGCGGCGCGGTCGGCCGATCTATCTATAGGGTCGCGCGGGGGCCGTCGTGGGAATTATCAGGGGTCGTTTTTTCCCCACCTACCGCGGTGCAACAAAGCGCCCCTGCCGGACTACCGGCCCGAAGCCCGGCGCGTCCTCATCGATCCAGTAGAGCCCCGGCCACGGGCCGCGCTCGCGCGCCCGCGCGACGGCCGCGCGCGCCTTCCTGATCGCGTCGGCCGTCCGCTTTTCCTCATCTGCGACCAGCGCGTCCGCGAGCCGCGCGCTCAGCGCCGGTGCCGGGCCGCGGAAGTCGCGCTCGATCAGTCCCCACATGTAGTAATCGCGGTGAAGTTCGGCGCGGACGCGGTCGCGTTGCGCCCGCGTCGTTCGCTTCGCCGCGCGACCGGCCGCGTCGGGATCACGAAGCCAGGCGGCGACCAGCGCCGCGACCTCGGGATGCAGCGGCAGGCACATCGGCGGACCGGCGGCGGCGACCAGCCAGGCGGCGGCGGCGGTGCTGCCCGCGAGCGCGGCCTCGATCGTGTCGATCAAGGCGTTCCACTTCGCCTTCGCGGCGAAGCGCGGGATGTGCTTCCACTCGGGCGCCTGGCGCGCGGCGCGGATCAGCGCCGCCCGGGCCGCCCGCTCCCAGGCTTCATCGGCCGCCGCCACCGCACGCCACCACGTGGCCGGCCCAGGCTTCGAGCGCGGCGCGGCGCTCGGCCAGGAACTCGGCGCGCTGATAGACCGCGGCCACGCCGCTGATCGTCCCGCCGACGTGGTTCAGCAGCCGGTCGCAGACATGCGGCGGGAAGCCCGCGCCGGCTAGCCAGGTCACGCCACTGCGGCGGAAGTCATGAAGCACCCAAGGTGCGGGCGGCGCGCGCCCGGCTTCGGCGCATTCCGCCGCGATCGCCGCGTCGAGCCGCCGCTTCACCCAGTTCCAGCCCGAGATCGGCCCGCCGCGCGGCAGCACGCCGAAGACGAGCCGCGCGGGCTCCGGCGCCGGGTCGGGCTCGTCCTCGCGCAGGCCGATGCGGAGGAGCTCGCGCAGCAGCGCGCGCGGGCGGCGCGAGATGCACGACATGCGGGCGGGCGTTCTTCGAGCGCCCGGCCGGCAGCGTCCATGTCGACATGTCGGGCGCGAGCTCGCCCCAGGTCATGCCGGCCGCCTCGTCGCGCCGGCAGAGCGTGAGCATCAGGAAGCGCACCGCCTGGCCGTAGGGCGTGCCGAGCGTGCCGGCGGCGCGCCAGACCATGCCGATCTCCTCCGGGCCGAGGGCGCGATCGCGCGCGGCGCCCGAGCCTTTCGGGGCGGGCAGGCCGTGGAACGGATTGACGGTCACGATCCGGCGCTTCATCGCCCAGCCGAAGCAGGCGCGCGCGTAGGCGAGCGCGTTGCGCGCCGCGCCGGGCCGGCCGGCGAGCGCCAGGCGATCGAGCACGCGCGCGGCGAGCGCGTGATCGATGCGCACCGCCGCCGTGCCGAGATGCGCGCGGAACGTCGTCTTCAGCGCCCGCGTCGCCTCGGCGGCGTAGCGCGGCCGGCGATAGGCGAGATGGAGCCGCGCCCAATCGTCGATCAGCCTGCCGAAGGTCAGGCCGTCCGTCTCACGCGCCCGCCTGCGCTCGGCGACCACGTCCTCGCCGAGGGCGACGCGGCCGAGCATCGCGCGGGCTGCCTGGCGCGCCTGTTCGAGCGTGATCGCGCCGAAGCGGCCGAGCTTCTCACGGCAGCGCCGGCCGCTGCGCGGATCGGTCCAGGAGCAATAGAAGGTCTTGGTGCCGCCGAGGACGCGCACGCGCAGGCCGCGGACGAGGAGGTCGGAGAGCCAGAGCTCGCGCCGGCCGGGCGGGCAGGAGGCGGCGTCGAGCATGCGCTCGGAGAGCCGGACGGGATGGCGGTGCGCGGCCATCATATTGCCGCGCGCACCATCATATTGCGGACGCGGACCCCTATCGGACACGGCGGGCGGCGTTTCGTGGCGTCTCATGGCGGCAACCGTATGGTGGTCGCCGCGCGGAAAGCAAGGCAGAGTCGGCGCTTGGCGGCTGTTGTCGCCTTGTGGACACTCGTCCGCTCGGACTACGGATCTGGGGGTTGTGGGTTCAAATCCTGCCGGGCGCGCCAGTCGACCCTGCCGCACGGCGCCAATGTGTGCCGCCGCGCGGCACGTCCGGTCCCGCCTCCGCTGCTTGACGCTGTCGCCCCGACGGCGCTTTGACCGCCCGGCCTCCGGTGCCCGTGCAGCCGCGATCGCGTCGCGGAACCCGCTCCTGATCCAACGGCGCGCGGCTAACCGACAGCGTGTCAGGCGGCGAGCGGGGCGCGGGCGAGGTGCCGCACACCCATCTCCTCGAGCGTGTCGGCGATCGCTGCCGTGGCCCGGCGCATGTCGTCCGGGAAGAGGTGGCCGATCGCGCCGACGCGGAAGGTCGGCACGCTGGTCGTCGAGAAGTTCGAGATCAAGAAGCCCCGGCGCTTCAGCGCATCGACGAAGGGCTGAAGCGCGAAGGCCTGGTCGGGCGGCTGGTGCATCGTGACGATGATCGGCCCCTGGCGATCGCGCGGCACCCATGGGGTGAGGCCGAGCGCGGCGAGGCCGTCATAGAGGATACGTGCGTTCTCGGTGTAGCGGGCGAGACGCGCGGGCTGCCCGCCTTCCGCCTCGAACAGCTCGAGCGCCACCTCGAGCGCGGCAAGCGACTGGATCGGCGGGGTGAAGCGGATCGAGCCCCAGCCGTAGCTTCGCGCATGGTGCAGCAGGTCAGAGAGGTCGAGGCTCCAGCTCCCGGCATTGCCGCGGCAGGCCTCGAGACGATCCACCCGCGCCACCGCGACACCGATCCCGGGCATCGCCTCGAGGCATTTGTTCGAGGAGAAGACGATCGCATCCGTCTCCGGATGGGCGCCGAGATCGAACGGGATCGCCCCGAAGGCCGAGACAGCATCGACGATCAGCCGCCGCCCCGCCGCCCGAACCGCGGCGGCGATCTCCTCGACCGGGTTGATCACCGAGGTCGACGTCTCGCTGTGCACCACTGCGACGGTGCCGATCGAGGGGTCCTCGGCAAGCGCCTTTTCCACCATCTGCGCGGTGGCAAGTTCGCCTTCCGGGATCTCGATCGCAACAGCGACCCGCCCCGCCTCGCGGGCAAGCCGGATCATCCGCGTCCCGTAGTTCCCGTTGTTCGGGATCAGAACCTTCGTCCCCGGCGCGACGAAGGTGCGGAGTGCGGCCTCGACGATGAAATGGCCGCAGCCCTGCAGGGGGAGGCAGACATGCTCACCCTCGATGCCGCCGGCGATCGCCCGCAGGCGCTCGCGCAGGGCGGCATAGCGCGTGCGCGTGTCGTTGTCCCAGGGCGCGATGTCCTGCGCCATGGTGGCCTTTACGCGCGGGTGGGTCTGAACCGGGCCGGGGATGAGGAGAAGCGGGGGCTCTGTCATCGTCCCCTGATGCCACCGTCTCGGTGCGGTTTCCAGTGCCGGCCGTTCGGCGGTGCCATCGGCCCCGCTCATGCGACGAGCGCCGCCCCGATCTCGCGCAGGAGCTTGCGTCGAATGGCTTCGGCAAAGTCCTCGTAGGTCTCCGCGCGCAGTACAAACGCGCCCGGGCCGGTGATCACCTCCTCGGCGTAATAGGCCTCGAGCTCGGGCTCCTCGTGGACGACGGCGAGCGCGTTGACCGTGATGCCGAGAGCCTCCGCGGCCGCACGCCCGGCGCGTGCCGGGACGCCGGCGTTGGCGGGCCCGTCGCCGGAGACATCGATCACCCGCCGCGCCGCCGGGAAGGGGCAGCGGGCGAGAAGGGCAGCGGAAGCCATGAGCGCCTCGCCGAGCGCGGTCGCCCCGGGCGGGAGGATGCGCGGGGTCGCGTCGATCGCCGCCGCCACGGCCTCCGCCTCCTCCGCCCCGCCGACTCTGCTCCAGGTAACAGCGAGATCGTGCTCGCCCGGGCCGGCCCAGAGGAGGACGGCGACGGCGACCGCCCCGCGCGGCCCCGAGGTGGCGCGCGCAATGAGCTCGGCGTCCCGGAACGCCGCGGCGTAGCCGCCCATCATCAGGCCGAACTCGGCGAAATCGACGCTCGCCGAGACATCGACCGCGAGCGCGAGCGCGAGATCGACCGGCTCTGCCGTGGCCACGGGAAGGGCAGTCGGAAGGAGGGCGGAGGCGAGGGCGGCGCGTCGGGTGATCGGCATGGACGGAAGTTGCCGCAGGAGGCGGCGGCGGCACCAGCCCCAGGTCCGCCCTCGCACGCCGCGGTGGCGGTGCGTGACACCGAATTTAGCTGCCCTTCCACCACGGCGCTGTTACGCTATGAAGAGCAGAGGGGACGTCGGCGAATGCCGAGGCGGGGACACTCCTGCCCAGATCCTGATCTACAGGGGCGGGCTGCGCGCGGCGGCCCGGGTCAAGGGGGCTTCGGTGCTGGACACCACCCGACAGTCCGTGCCTGCGACGACGGCGCCGCCGCACCGGCACGACGACTTCATGGCGCCCTCTGCGCACCTGCCGGTCTCTGAGTTGATGTTGCATCTCGCGCGCGACTGGCCGGCCGAGCGGATCACGCTCGGCGAGCTGATCCATGCCTTCGGCACACGCGGCTACGGGGTGCTCGTCATCCTCTTCGCGATTCCAAACCTGATCCCGATCTACATTCCGGGCTGGTCGCCGATCTTCGGCATTCCGCTCTTTATCGTCTGCATGCAGATGGCGCTCGGTCTGCCCGAGCCGCGGCTTCCGGAGGTTCTGACGCGGAGGTCGCTGAAGAAGACCGACCTTCTGATGATCGTCGAGAAGTCGATGCCGTGGCTCAAGCGAATCGAACGCCATGTCCGGCCGCGGCCCTCGCTTCTGACCGGCGCGATCGGCGCACGGCTGATCGGCTTCTACGGCGCGTGGCTCGCTTTCCTCGTCACCATCCCGCTGCCGCTGACCAACGGGCCGACCAGCCTCGCCTGCGCGATCATGGCCTTCGGGCTGATGGAGGAGGACACGCGGCTGATCCTCGCCGGGGCCGTGGTCGGCGTCGGCGCCTCGGTGCTCGCGCTCTCGATCATCGGCGGCTTCGGATGGATCCTCGCCCAGGGGCTCGGCGTCATCTTCTGACCGGGATCGCGTCGCGACTCCTGTCAAGGGGTTGCGGCACGGAGACGACCGGTGCACGCTCGTTTGTGGCGTCGGTGGCCCGAGAGGACTGAAACGGGAACGGGGTGAGGGCCTTCCGTCCGGAGCCGCGGCCGCCCCCGCAACTGTAGGCGAGGAGTTTGTGGCGCAGGCCACTGGATGATGCGGCACCGCATCGTCTGGGAAGGCGGCAGGAGCGCAGGGCGATCGCCCTCCCTCGCGAGCCAGGAGACCGGCCGGCGCCAGTCATTCGCGCGCGCGGGGCGGGGTGAACCTGCGCAACGGACAGAAGTCCGCATGCGGCGACAACCGGGTGGGGTGTGTCGTGCCGCTGGGGGGCGGACGGACATGGTCATGACGCTTCGGTCCTGCCGCGCACGGCAGCGCTCCGCCTGTCCTCGACAGAAAAGGAGCACTGCATGCGCAACGCCTTCAGCGCGGGGACCTGCCTCGCCGCCCTCTTGCCCTGAGCCACACCGCGCCCGCCTTGGCGCAGGAGCAGGCATCGCCCTTACGCGCCCTGCCAGAGACGGTGGTCACGGCGACACGTATACCCACCCCCCTCGAGCGGATCGCCGCGGGCGTGACGGTGATCGACCGCCGCACCATCGAGGAGCGGGGCTACGCCACGCTCGCCGAGGCGCTGACGGCCGTGCCGGGGCTGCGGATCCGGTCCTCCGGCGGGCCCGGCGCCGAGGCTTTCGCCTTCATCCGCGGCGCCGAGAGCAAGCACACCCTCGTGCTGATCGATGGCGTCCCGGTCAACGACCCCTCGAACCCGGGCGGCGCGTTCGACTTCGGCAAGGACACGCTCGGCGATGTCGAACGCATCGAGATCGTGCGCGGCCCGATGTCGACGCTCTACGGCTCGAATGCCGTCGGCGGCGTTATCAACATCATCACCCGCCGTGCCACAGACCGCGCCGTCGCAGGCTCTGCCCAGATCGGCGCCGGCTACCCACGCGAGGCGTCGGGGCGAGTCTTCGCCTCCCTCCGTCACGGCCCCGTCGACGGCTCGATCAGCCTCGAGTCGCTCTCGCGGCACGGCTCGAACGCGATCGCCGACCGGTTGCGCTTGAACACAGGCGAACGCGACGGCTTCCGCGGCCAGACCGGGGCGGCGCGGCTTGGGCTGCAGCCAGCGCCCTGGGTCAGGCTCGACGTCTTCGGCAGGCAGCGCTACGCGGCCTATGGCCTCGACGGTTTCGACAACGCGGGGCGCCTCGTCGACGACCGGAACTACGAGGGGCGTGACAGGCTCGGCGTGTTCGGGGGAGCGGTGACGCTGACACCGCTCGGCGAGGCGCTTGAGACACGGCTCAGCGTGGTGCGCACACGCTATGTCCGGTCGCTCCGGAACCGGCCGGACGAGTTCTCTAACAGCCGCACGGACGACCGCTCTGAGGGGCAGCGTGACATCGTTTCGCTCGACAACACGCTGCGGCTTCCCGATCTCGGGCCGGTCGGCCTCGCGGCGGTGACGTTCGGGGCGTCGCGCCGGTGGGAGGGTCTAGACACAGACACGAGCTTCTCCAGCCTCAAGGAAACGGACCGGAGCGACGGCCTCTAAGCCGGGCTTCAGGGGCGCCTCTTCGGGCGCCTTGACCTTACCGCGCAAGTGCGGCGGGAGGATGCGGAAGGCTTCGGCACGGCCAACACCTGGCGCCTCGGCGTCGTCGTCCAGCTGCCCGAGATCGCAAGCCGCATCAAGGCCGCCTACGGGACGAGCTTCCGTGCTCCCGATCTCTTCGATCGCTTCGGGTTCGGCGGCAACCCGCTGCTCCGCCCCGAGCGCGGCCGCAGCGTCGAGGTGGGGGCGGAAGCCGATCTCCCGCTGTTCGGTCTGGCTGACGGCGTGACGCTCGGCGCGACCTGGTTCTCGAGCAGGATCACCGACCTTATCCAGTATGTCGGCCCGTTCCCGATCGGCCGGAACGAGAACGTGGGCCGAGCGAAGATCGAGGGCGCAGAGGCGGTGCTGACGCTGCGGCCCGCAAGCTGGGCCACGCTCATCGCCACCTACACCTACACCGACGCGCGCGACGCGCAGGACGATACGCGCCTGCTGCGCCGGCCGGAACATGCGGCCTCGGCCTCGGCGCAACTCGTGTTCGGCCGCTTCACCCTGAGCCCGGAGCTCGTGTTCGTCGGGCGCTTCCGCGACGTGCTCTACACGGATGACGGGCAATTCGCCGGGCGGGGGATTTCCCCCTCCGGCGTGCTCGCGAACCTCTCGGCAAGCTACCGACTGACGGAGACGCTGAGGCTGATCGCGCTCGCACGCAACATCGGCGACAGCGACTTCGAGCCGACGAACGGCTACCGCACGCCCGGTCGCTCGGTGTTCGCCGGGCTCACGGCGCGCTGGTGATCAGCGCGTCGCGCCCGGCTGCCACAGCACCTCGGTGGCGCCGCGGCCGTTGAGCCAGCGGCCAAGCACGAACAGATGATCGGAGAGGCGGTTGAGGTAGCGCACCGCCTCTGGGTTGACCGGCTCGGCGTTGGCGAGGGCTACCGTCGCCCGCGCTCGGCGGCGCGCGCGATCGTCCGCGCATGGTGCGCCCAGGCCGAAGCCGGGCTGCCGCCCGGAAGCACGAAGGACTTCAGCGGCGGCAGCTCCCCGTTCATGCGCGCGACCTCCTCCTCGAGCCGCGCGATTTGCCCCGGAACGATGCGGAGCGCCGCGCCGTCCGCCTCGCGGGGAGCGAACGGAACACAGAGATCGGCGCCGAGGTCGAACAGGTCCTGCTGGATGCGCGCGAGCATCGCATCGGCCACGGCGAGATCCGAACCAGGCTCGCCCGCGCCGGTGATGAGCCGCAACAGGCCGATCGCCGCGTTCGTCTCGTCCACCTTGCCGATCGCCTCGATCCGCGGCGTGTCCTTGCCCACGCGCGTGCCGTCGCCGAGCGAGGTCTGCCCGCGGTCGCCGCCGCGTGTGGTGATGCGATCGAGCCTGACCATTGCCCTCCTCTCCCGTTCCGTTGCCGTGACGTTCAGTCGATGATGCGGAAGGTGATGGGGATGGCGACCTGTTCCTCGACCGGCACGCCGCCGCGCCGGGCCGGGTCGAACCGCCACTGCCAGAGCGCCTCCTGCGCCGCCCGGTCGAGCAGCAGATGGCCGCTCGATCGCAGGACGTCCACTGCCGACGGAGTGCCCGCGGCGCTGACCGTGACCGCGAGCACCACCGTTCCCTCGATCCGCCTCTGCCGTGCCTCGAGGGGCACGACGGGATCGACGCGGCGCCCCACCGTCGCCGGGCGTGTGTCGAGGGCGAGGGCGGCGGCACCGAACCCGGCCGACTCCTCCGCCGCTCTGCTCCAGGCCGAGGCGGCAGGCGCCGTCGCGCCGGGAGACTGCCCGCTCCGCCGTGCCTCGGCGCGGCGCGGCGGCGGCTCAGGCGGCGGGGGAGGCGGCAGGGGCAGAGTGGAGGCCGTCGGGGCGGCGGTGGCTGCCTCCTCGTGAGGGGGCGGAAGCGTTTCCGCGGGCGTCCGTGCCGCGGTCTCGGCCACCGCCTCGACCGTCGCCTCCGCCGACGCGGCCTGGTCCATTGCCGCTTCCGCCGACGCATCGTGCGCCATCGCGGCCGGCGGCGCGCTCTCTCGAGCCTCGGGCGCTCGGTGCGCGTCACGCGGATCCGGCGGCACTCCCTCGACATCCTCGGCCTCCTCGCCGCCGCCGGGCGAGAGAACCACGGGAATGCCAGGGGCTTCGCCCGCAACGTCCGCCCCTCTGCGCAGCACGCCGGTCGGCAGGATCAGGGCAAGTGCTGCGGCGTGCAGAAACAGCGCGGCTGCGGCCGCCACCCTCATGGCAGAACCCTCGGCATCGCGTCGGTGCCGATTCTCACCCCGAACACCCGTCCTGCGTGCTCGGGCGTCATCACCTCCTCGGGCGGGCCGTCCGCCGCGATGCGACCCGCGGCGAGGAGCACGATCCGGTCGGCGAAGCGGGCGGCGAGCCCGAGGTCGTGCAGAACCACCGCCACCACCCGGCCGCGTTCCGCCTCGCGGCGCAACAGGCGCATCAGGGCGAAGCTTTGGGCAGGGTCGAGATCGGCGGCAGGTTCATCGAGCAAAAGCGCGTCCTCCCCGGTCGCGAGCGCGCGCGCGAGCATCGCCCGCCTTGCCTCGCCGCCGGAGAGCGTGTCGACCCGACGTTCGGCGAGCGCCTCGAGCCCACAGGCGGCAAGCGCGGCCGCGACCTCTGCCTCTCCCCGGTCGCCATGCGGCAGACGGCCGAGCGCCGCGACCTCGCGCACCGTCATCCCCCATGCAGCACGGGCTCCTTGTTCGAGCCAAGCGACACGCCGCGCCCGCTCGCGCCGATCGAGGCGGGCGAGCGGCACGCCCTCGAGGCTCACTCCCCCTGCATCGGGAACCAAAAGCCCCGCGAGCACGGAGAGCAGCGTCGTCTTGCCCGCCCCGTTCGGCCCGGCGAGAGCGGTGAGCATGCCGCGCTCGAGAATAAGCGAGACGTCGTCGAGCACGCGCCTCTCCCCGCGACGAACCACGAGGTCACGCGCGGCGATCACGACCGCCCGGCTTGCGCGACCGCGAGCTGCAGGAGCATCGGCGCCCCGAGAAGCGAGGTCAGCACCCCGAGCCGAAGCTCCTGCTGAAGCGGAAGGAGGCGCACGAAAATGTCGGCGGCGAGCACGAGGGACGCCCCGCCGAGAGCCGAGGGCAGGAGCAGCGCACCCGGCCCCGTTCGCCGGCGGCAAAGCGCAAGAGATTCGGCACGATCAGCCCGACGAAGCCCACGCCGCCCGCGACGGCAGCGCCTGCGCCGACCGAGAGGGCCGCTCCGGCGGCGGTTCGGCGCACGGTCGCCGCGACATCGACGCCGAGGCTTTCCGCCGTCGCCTCGCCAAGCGAGAGCGCATCGAGACGCCGGCCGAGGCCAAGAAGCAGGGCAAGCCCTAGGGCGACCGCAGGCAGGGCGAGGGCCACTTCGCGCCAGCCCCGGTCCTCGAGGCTGCCGAGGAGCCACACCGTGATCTCGGCAAGAGCGAAGGGGTTGGGGGCGAAGGAGAGGGCGACCGCGACTGCCGCCCCCGTGAGAGAGGCGACGGCGATGCCCGCGAGCACGAGCGAGGCCCCGGTTCCGGTGCGTGAGGCAAGGGCGAGGATTGCGCCCGCGGCGGCGGCCGCGCCGAGGAGCCCTCCCGCTGGCAGGGCGAGCGAGGCGACCGAGGCGGCACCGTAATAGTAGGCGAGCACCGCGCCGAGGGAGGCGCCGCCCGTGACGCCGAGCAGGCCCGGTTCGGCGAGACGGTTGCGCAACAGGCCCTGCAGCGCCGCCCCGGCCGCGCCGAGGCCGGCGCCGATGCCGAGCGCAAGAAGCGTTCGCGGCGCGCGCAGCTCCTACAGGATCGCGCCGTCGACCACCCCGATCCCGGCCTGGCCGACGAGAAGCGACAGGGCCGAGAGGGTCGCGGTCAGGGTCGCAAGCCCGGGCGTCATCGGTATTGGGCGAGCAGCACGGCGGCATGGGCCGTGGCGGGGCTGCCGCAGGCAAGCAAGGCGGGGTCGAGCACGGCGCGGCGAATGCCGGCGGCGGCGATCGCCGGATGATTAGGTGAGCGCTGTCGAGAGAGAGGCAGGGCCGCCCGGGGGCGCCGTCACAAGCAGCGCGGGCGGGTCGGCGAGGAGGCGCTCGAGCGGGATGAAGCCGTAGCCCGGGTGGGCGGCGGCGTTGCGGAACCCGGCGGCCTCGAGCACCGCGTCGGCGAGCGTGCCGCGCCCCGGCGCGAAGCCGCGCGCCTGCCACACGAGCGCCCGCGGCGGCTCCCCCGTCCGTGGCGGGATGGCGACGAGTGTCGCGCGCATCTCCGCGGCGATGGCGCGCGCACGCTCCGCCTCGCCCACGGCGTCGCCCACCCGAAGGAGCTGCTCCTCGATCGCCGCGAACCCCTCCGCAAGCCCGAGCCTGAGCACCGGAACGCCGCGGCGCTCGAGCGCCTCGGCGGCCCCGCGCCCGCCCCAGGGGCCGGCGACGGCGAGATCGGGCTTGAGCGGCAGAACCGCCTCGGCCGCGGGGCGCACGCGCGGGAGGCCGCGTGCCTGTTCCGCGACCGCCGACAGTGTCGGGTCCTCGGCGAGCGGCGAGAGGGCGGCGATTCGCTCCCGCGGCAGAACCAGGACGAGGAACTGGTCGGCGCAGAGGTTGAGCGACACCACACGCTGCGGCGCTGCCGCGGCCGGGGCGGCAAGCGCGAGCGCGAAGAAGAGCGCCGCGAGGCTAGACGACAACGACACCGTGATGCTTCGCCTTGTGCGGCGGCTCAACGTGGATGGTGATGACGCTGTCGGCGATCTCCGCCTTCAACGCCTCCTCCACCCGGTCGCAGATTTCGTGCGCGGTGCCGACACGCATCTCCTCCGGCACCACGAGATGGAACTCGATGAATGTGAAGCGCCCGGCATGCCGGGTGCGGATGTCATGCGCCTCGATCGCACCGGCGGCGTGGGTGGCGACAATGCCGCGGATCCGCGCGAGCAGCTCAGGGCGAACGGCCTCGTCCATCAGCCCGCCCACGCTCTCGCGCACGAGACGCCAGCCCGACCAGAGGATGTTCAGCGCCGTGAGCGACGCAACGGCCGGGTCGAGCCAGAGCATGCCGGTGACGGCGACGAGGCCGACGCCGACGAGCACGCCGAGCGAGGTGACCACGTCGGCGAGGATGAGATGCGCATCGGCCACCAGCGCGGGCGAGCGCAGCCGCCGCCCGCGGCGGAACAGGACGGCCGCCCAGACGCCGTTGATCACGGTCGCGACCCCGTTCGCGGCAAGCCCGAGCACCGGCTCGTCCGGCGCGCGGGGCGAGAGCAGGGCGAGCCAGGATTCGCGGAGGATCAGCCCGGCGGCGACGACGATCAGCACCCCTTCGAGAACGGCGGAGAAGTACTCGGCCTTCGCGTGGCCGTAGGGGTGGTTCGCGTCCGCCGGGCGCTGCGAATAGATCACCGCCGCGAGGGCGGCCGACGTGGCGACGACGTTGACGACGCTTTCGAGCGCGTCCGCCATCAGCGCCACGCTGCCGGTGAGCCACCAGGCAGCGGCCTTGCGGCCGAGCACCAGCAGGGCGACGCCGATGCTGGTGGCGGCGAGGCTGGTCTCGCGCGTCATGGCGGCCCCTTAGCACGGGGTATGCGGGTGCGTGAAGCGACTTGAACAGCTGTTCAACTGTTGAACTGACATGCCCGCAGCGCAGTGCGCGTTGCCCTCTCCCCCTCTTCCGCGCGCGGGAGAGGGGCAGGGTGAGGGGCTCAGACCGAGAAGTACTTGGCCCGGCGGTGATGCACCACGATCGCCGAGGTGGACTGCTCGGGGTGGAGCTGCCACTCGTCCGAGAGGCTCACCCCGATCCGCTCCGCCCCCAGCAGGCGCAACAGCGGCTCCTGATCCTCGAGCCGCGGGCAGGCCGGGTAGCCGAAGGAGTAGCGGCTGCCGCGATAGCCCTGCTGCAGCATCTTCTCGATGTCGCGGTCATCTTCGGCGGCGAAGCCGAGCTCGGCACGGATCCGCTTGTGCACGTACTCGGCCATCGCCTCCGCCACCTCGACCGAGAGCCCGTGCAGGTAGAGATAGTCCCGGTAGCGGTTCGCCTCGAACCACTCGCGCGCGACATCGGAGGCCTTCTGCCCCACCGTGACCACCTGCAGCGCGATCACGTCGCGGTTCTCGGGTCCGTCGTCGATGTCGCGGAAGAAATCGGCGATGCACTCACCGTCCTCCTTTGCCTGGCGCGGCAGGGTGAAGCGCGCAAGCTCGGTGGTGCCGTCCTCGTCGAACACCACGACGTCGTTGCCCTCGCCGGCAGCCTTCCAGTAGCCGTAGATCGCCTGGGGCTTGAGGATGTCCTCCTCCTCGCAGAGCTTGAGCATGCGCTTCAGCACCGGGCGGAGCTCCTGCGTCGCCCAGCCGAGGAAGTCCTCGAGCCGACGCCCTTGTTTGCGGAAGCCCCACTGGAACTGGTAGAGCGAGCGCTCGTTGATGAAGGGCACCACCGCCCTGGTCGGCGCCTCGACGAGACGCGGCCCCCAAAAGGGAGGTGTCGGCGTCGGGTCGTTGCCGCGAAGGCGTCGCCGACGCGCTGCCGCATAGGCGCGGTCGACGGGCTGGGTCGCCGCTTCCGTCGCAGCACCAAGCGTGCGGCGCGTGTTCGAGGGCTTGCCTTTGCGCCTCGCCTGGACGGCGGCGAGATAGTCGTCGAACTGGCCGGAGACGACTTTGTCCATCAGCGAGAGCCCGTCGAACGCATCGCGCGCGTAAGCCACGCGCCCCGACCCCTAGGCTGCGACACAGTCCTGCTCGACGAAGGTTCGGGTGAGCGCGGCGCCGCCGAGCATCACCGGGATGGAGACGCCAAGCCGCGTCATCTCCTCGAGATTCTCGCGCATCACCACGGTCGACTTGACGAGCAGCCCCGACATGCCGATCGCGTCGGCGCGGTTCTCGTTCGCCGCCTTCAGCATCTCGGCGAGCGGCACCTTGATGCCGAGATTGATCACCCGGTAGCCGTTGTTGGTCAGGATGATGTCGACGAGATTCTTGCCGATGTCGTGCACGTCTCCCTTCACGGTGGCGAGCACGATTGTTCCCTTTTGCTGGCCCTCGACGCGCTCCATCAGCGGCTCGAGATAGGCCACTGCCGCCTTCATCGTCTCGGCGCTCTGAAGCACGAAGGGAAGCTGCATTTTCCCTGCGCCGAAGAGCTCGCCAACCACCTTCATCCCGTCGAGCAGGATGTCGTTGATGATGGCAAGCGGCGTATGCCCCTTGGCGATCGCCTGCGCCAGATCCTTCTCAAGTCCCTTGCGGTCGCCATCGACGATCCGCTCCTTGAGCCGTTCCTCCACCGTCTCGGCGCGCCGCTTTCGGCCCGTGTCGGCGGCCTTGCGGTCGGCGAACATGGCGAGCATCGCCTGCAGCGGGTCGTAGCCCTCGGCGCGCCGGTCGAAGATCAGGTCCTCGGCGACCTTCACCTCCTTGGGCGGGATCTGGTGCAGCGGCTTGATCTTCGAGATATGCACGATCGCCCCGGTCATGCCAGCCTTCAGCGCATGGTCGAGGAACACCGAGTTCAGCACGTGGCGTGCGGCCGGGTTTAGCCCGAAGCTGATGTTGGAGAGGCCGAGGATGATCTGGATGTCTGGGAACTCCTCGCGGATCAGCCGGATCCCCTCGACCGTCCAGAGGCCGAGCTTGCGGTCGTCCTCGTTGCCGGTCGCGATCGTGAAGGTGAGCGGATCGATCATCAGATCGGACGGCGGCAGACCGTAGCGGCCGCAGGCGAAGTCGACGAGCCGGCGGGCGATGCGGAGCTTGTCCTCGGCGGTCTTCGCCATTCCTCCCTCGTCGATGGTGAGCGCGATCACTGCCGCGCCGAACTTGCGCGCGAGCACCATGCGCTCGGCGGCCGCAGCTCCCCCTCCTCGAAGTTGATCGAGTTGATGATCGGCTTGCCGCCGTGCAGCTTCAGCGCTGCCTCGATCACGGCTGTTTCGGTGCTGTCGATGACAAGCGGCGCGTTCACCGAGGAGGTGAAACGCTTGATCACCTCCGACATCTCGAAGAGTTTGTCGCGGCCGACAAAGGCGGTGCAGACATCCAGCGCGTTCGAGCCTTCGGCGACCTGCTCGCGCCCCATCGCCACACAACCATCCCAGTCGTTCGCCGCCTGCAGCTCGCGCCATTTCTTCGAGCCGTTGGCGTTGCAGCGCTCGCCGATCGAGAAGTAGCTGTTCTCCTGCCTGAGCGGCACGGCGCCGTAGAGCGAGGCGACGGAGGGAACCCACACGCTCTTGCGCGGCACCGGGGCGGGCCTGAGCCTGCCGCCCGCACGCCGGCGCAGCATCGCATCAAGGGCCGCGATATGGCTGTCGGTGGTGCCGCAGCAGCCGCCGACGAGGTTGAGCCCGTCCTCCTCGATGAAGCGCTCGATCCAGGTGGCGAGCTCTCCCGGGGTGAGGGGATAGTGGGTCCGGCCGTCGACGAGCTCCGGCAGGCCGGCATTGGGCTGAACCGAGATCAGCCCGGGCCAGTTCTGCGCAAGCCAGCGCACGTGCTCGGCCATCTCCTGCGGCCCGGTGGCGCAGTTGAGCCCCATCAGCGGCACGTCGAGAGCGTGCACCACCGTCGCGGCGGCGGCGATATCGGGGCCGACGAGAAGCGTGCCGGTGGTCTCGACCGTCACCTGGACGAAGATCGGCAGCTCCTCGCGGCCCGCCTTGCGGCGCGCCGCCTTGCGCCGTTGACGGCGGCCTTGATCTGCAGCGTGTCCTGGCAGGTCTCGATCAGGATCGCATCCACACCGCCGGCGATCGGCCCATCGGCCTGGACGGTGAGCGCCGCCTCAAGCGTGTCGTAGTCGACATTGCCGAGGCTCGGCAGTTTCGTTCCCGGCCCGACCGAGCCGACCACCCAGCGGTGGCGCCCGTCGGCGAACTCCTCGGCCGCCTCGCGGGCGAGCTCCGCCGCGCGCTTGTTGAGCGCGAAGGCCTCGCCCTCGAGGCCGAATTCGCCGAGCGTGATCGGGCTGCCGCCGAAGGTGTTGGTCTCCACCATGTCGGCGCCGGCGGCGAAATAGCTGCGATGGATCTCGCGCACGATGTCTGGCCGCGAGATCAGAAGCACCTCGGTGCAGTTCTCCTTGCCGAGGAAGTCGCGCTCGACGTCGAGCGCCATCGCCTGGATCCGCGCGCCGAAGCCGCCGTCGCAGCGCAGAACCTGGTCCTTGAGCGCATCGAGCAGATGCGGGCGTGACATGGCGGTGTCTCCTCAGAGGACGGAGGCGATTCGCGTCTCGGCGCGCGGGGCGGGCGTCGCCGCGGGCGCGGTGGCGAGGTGGATCAGGACGGGCAGCGCTCCCTCGATCGCGACCGGCGGCGCGACCGCGAGGCCGGCCGCCTCGAGCGGGCGGGCGACCTCGGCCGGGGCGATCCCAGGGATGGTGTGGGCGAGACGGCGGATGAGGTCGTCGCGGCCGTGCGGGGCGAGGTCGATCACCGCGACCGTTCCGCCGGGGGCGACGAGACGCGCGGCCTCGGCGAGCACCACCGCAGGGTCGTCGGCGTAGTGCAGCACCATGCATAAGAGCACGAGATCGAACGAGGAATCGGGCAGCGGCAGGCGCGCCATGTCGGCCTGGCGCACGGAGCAGTGGGTGAGGCCGAGCTCGGCGATCCTCGTTCGGGCAAGCGCGAGCATGCGGCGCGAGAGGTCGATGCCGAGCATGCTCTCGGCGCGCGGGCCGAGGAGGGCGATCATCCGGCCGGTGCCGCAGCCGATGTCGAGGACGCGGCCGAGCCGCCCGCGCGGCAGCCGGGCGAGCAGAGCCTCCTCGATCGCCCGGGCGGGCAGGTCGAGCGCGCGCATCTCGTCCCAGGCGGCGGGATTGTCTCGGAACGCCGCGAGCGCCTCGCGCGCGCGCTCGGCCGCGCGGGCGGCGGCGCGCCGCCGGTCTGCGGCGCGGGTGGGGTCATCGGCGGGAAGGGCGTTGAGGGCGGCGGCAGCGAGCGCCGCGCCCGGGCCCTCGCGCGCCAGCCGGAACCACACATTTGCCCCTTCCGGCTGGCGCACCAGAACGCCCGCATCGCAGAGGAGCTTCAGGTGACGCGAGAGCCTGGGCTGGGACTGGCCGAGGATCTCGGTGAGGTCGGAGACGCACCATTCTCCGGCGGCGCAGAGCGCGACGAGCCTCAGCCGTGTCGGCTCGGCGATGGCGCGCAGGGGGGCGAGTACCTGATCCATGGGCTCCAGATGACATAAAGATATTCTTATGTCCACATGATGATCGGAGAAATGCGCGAGCCGGCACGTCGGGACGATGGCCGGATCCCGCTCCGTGTGGTCGCACCGGAGGCGGTGGCAGAGGACGTCCCGGCCGAGACGGCGGTCGTTGCCCCCGCCGGACTCCCGGTCGGCGCCGCCGCCGTGGTCGAGCGCCTCGGCCCGGCGCCGCGCCGCCATGCGATCGGATGCCCCTGCTGTTTCGCGCCGCGCGGGGCGCTCGCAAACGCGCTTTCGCGCCTCTTTGTCAGGCGCGCCCGCGGCGAGGTCGGGTTCTTCCGCGAGGTGTTCGTCGCCCTGCCCGGCGAGGAGGTGGAGGAGGCTTTCGGCGACGTTTTGGTCTCGGCACGGTTCCGGATCGAGCGCTGAGCGCGCGGCCGCCGCTGCAGTTTCGGGAAGCGATCACCTGCGCCATGGCTCCCGCGGCGGGGTTGACCGGTTGCGCCCGCCCGGCATCATCGTGCACGGGCGCTGGCAGGGCCTCGCGGCGGAGGACTCACGGCATTGGCGGCGGAGGCACGCGGAACGGTCGCGCTGCTTGGGAGGCGGAGCGTTTCGCTCATGCGCGTGACCGCGGCGAGGGTCAAGAGCAAGCGTCGCGAGAGCGGCCGATGCCGCGCGAGCGGTCGCCATGCCGCCTGAGGGGGCGAGCTCGCCCCGCCCGGGCGAGGAAAGTTCGGGCTTCGACGTCGCGCTCGATCCCCCGCCTCTCGCCGCGGTGAGCGGGGGCAATACCGGGCTTCCGGGCGTGTGGAGCTTCGCCTCGCCGCAGCCCGGGCCGCACACCTGCCTGGTTTCGTTGATCCATGGCAACGAGTATGCCGGTGCGATCGCGCTTCTGCGCCTCTTCGGGCTTGGCGGCCTGCCCGCGCGCGGGCGTCTCTCCCTCGTCTTTGCCAATCTCGAGGCCTTCGCGCGGTTCGACCGGCGGGAGCCGACGGCGAGCCGCTATGTCGAGGAGGATCTCAACCGCCTCTGGTGTCGCGCCGTTCTCGACGGCGCGCGCGACAGCGTTGAGCTCCGCCGCGCCCGCGCCCTTCGCCCGCTGTTCGACACGGTCGATCTGCTCGTGGATTTCCACTCGATGCTCTGGGACGGCGACCCGCTGATCCTCTGCGGGGCGACGGAGAAGGCGCGGCGGCTCGCGCTCGCGATCGGCTCCCCGCCGCTCGTGGTGGGCGACCAGGGGCATGTCGGCGGCAGGCGTCTGATCGACTATCGCCCGTTCGCCGACCCGGGCTCGCCGCGCGCCGCCGTGCTCATCGAGGCCGGCCAGCATTGGCAACCGGGCACGGTGGACACCATGGCCGCGAGCATCGCGGGCACCCTGCGCCACACCGGGCAGATCGACGAAGCCGCCGCCGCCAGGCTCGCCCCGCCCTGTCCCCGCCCCGCGCCGGTATTCGCCCAAGTTACGATGACCGTGACGGCGGAGAGCAGCGCCTTCCGCTTCGTGCGCCCGTTCCGCGGCGGCGAGGTGGTGCCGGAGCGGAACACGCTGATCGCCCTCGACGGCGATGCCGAGATCAGGACGCCGCACGATGACTGCATCCTCGTGATGCCGTCCTTGCGCACAAGCCGCGGGCATACGGCCGTGCGGCTCGCGCGCCGGGTCACCTGAGGCTGAGGCCGTCTCCGTAGGCGCCCCACCCCCCCCACCGCTCAGGGCAGACCCACGCCGGCGAGGATCGCCTCGAACTCGGGCAAGCGGGCGTCGAACGTCGCCTCGTCGGCGACACAGATCAGCATCACGCGCTGCAGCGGCGTGTCGAGGAAGATCAGGAGCGACCGCAGGTTCGGCCCGCTGTCGCCAGGAGCCCGCCGCAGGTCGCCGACGACGCCGAGGCCGGTGATCCCGGCATGCGTCACGATGTCGAGGACGAGGAGGTCGTAGGCCTGGGCGAGCTGGGCGGCCATCGCCTGCTGGTAGTCGGGAGCGGCCGAGCGCTGGTTCAGCTCCTCCTGAGTGAGAAAGGCGTTGGCCGGAGCCTCGACGGTTGAGAGGCGGCAGCCGGTCTCGGTCTCGCCCGGCCTGCGGATGTCGAACACCGCCCGGATCGGGCCGGGGGGAAGCGGCGGGGCGGCGGTGGCGACCGTGCCCGCGGGCGCGGTGATCGCAAGCCCCGTGGCCGGGTCGCGCAGCGTCTCCGCGAGGGCAGGGCCCGCGAGCGCGAGCGAAAGCATCAGCGCGAGGACCGGGCGCATCACGCCAGCGCCTCCGCGATCGCCCGGTTCATCGCCCGCACCCCCGCGGCCGCGCCGTCGGGGTGGCCCCAGACGGCCGAGACGACGGCGAGGAAATCCGCCCCCGCACGCACAAGCGGGGCGCAGTTTTGCGGCGTGATGCCGCCGATCGCGACACACGGGATCTCGGTCGTCTCCGTCCACAGCGTGAGGATCTCCGGGTCGGGTCGGTGGCGCGTCGGCTTGGTGCCGGTGGGGAAGAAGGCGCCAAAGGCGACGTAGTCCGCCCCCGCCTCGGCCGCTTCCATCGCGAGGTGCCGGCTGTCATGGCAGGTGGCGCCGAGCGTCCGGTCGGGGCCGAGCAGGCGGCGCGCGGCGGCGAGGTCGCCATCCTCGCGGCCGAGATGGGCGCCGTCGCAGCCGGTCTCGACGGCGAGGTCGGCGCGGTCGTTCATCAGGAACGCCACGCCGCGCTCCTGCGCCACTGGGCGAAGCGCCTCCGCCGCGCGGCGCATCGCGTCGTCCTCGACGCCCTTGAGGCGCAGCTGTACCGCCGCGACGTCCCCCGCATCCAGCGCGGCGGCGAGCGTGTCGCGGAACGTTTCGGGGTCGAATGACGGCGGGGTGATCAGGTAGAGGCGGCAGCGCTCCTCCCGCCGCCCCGCGCCTGAGAACATGGTCAGAACTTGCCCTGATAGATCTCGATGATCTTGCCGAGCATCTCGAGGGCCTGTTCCTTCGGCCGCTGGAAAGTGTTCCGGCCGATGATCGAGCCGTTGCCGCCGCCATCGCGGATTGCGCGGCATTCGGCGTAGATCCCCTCGAGGTCCTTCGCCTCGCCGCCCGAGAACACGACGATCCGCTTGCCGCCGAAACAGGCCTGCACGACATGCTCGACCCGCTTGGCGAGTGTGGAGCCGTCGATCCTCTCCTTCTCGTAGACCTTCTTCGCGGCGTCGAGCGCGATCACCTCGGTCGGCGGCTTCACCTTGATGATGTGCGCCCCCATCAGCGCCGCCATGTGCGCGGCATAGGCGCAGATGTCGAGCGCCGTCTCGCCCGCCTTGTCGAGCATCGGCCCGCGCGGATAGGACCACACGACCACGGCGAGCCCCGCGCTCTTTGCTTCTTCGGCGAGCTCGCGCAGCTCCTCCATCATGCCGAACTGCTCCTCCGAGCCCGGATAGATGGTGAAGCCGATCGCCGAACAGCCGAGGCGGAGCGCATCGGCGACACTGCCCGTCACCGCCTGGTCCTTGATCGTGGAGAGCGAGTTGGAGCTGTTCACCTTCAGGATCGTCGGGATGGCGCCGGCATAGGTGTCCGCCCCCGCCTCGATCATCCCGAGCGGCGCGGCATAGGCCGACAGCCCCGCCTCGATCGCGAGCTGGAAATGGTAGTGCGGGTCATAGGCCGGCGGGTTCGGCGCGAAGCTCCGGGCTGGGCCGTGCTCGAACCCTTGATCGACCGGCAGGATGACGAGCTTGCCGGTGCCGCCGAGCTTCCCCTCCATCAGGATCCGGGCGAGATTGGCCTTGGTGCCGGGGTTGTCGCTCTCGTAGTGGGAGAGGATCTCCTTCACACGGCGGGTGATGCGCATAGCGGCCCTGTCCTCCGTCTCGGCTCTGTCGTCGCCGGCGGTGCTCTAGACGAAATGGCCCCGGGTGTCACGCCGCGCGCCCGAGCCAGAGGGGCAGCTTGCGCACCGCGTCATAGGCGCCGAGGTCGAGGGCAGTGGGGGCGGCGCGGAGCAGGAGCGCGCCCTGCGTCGCGGCGATCGAGGCGAGCCTGAGGGCCTGCGCCTCCGCGCCGGTGAACAGCACGCCGTCCGCCCCGGCGGCGAGAGCGGCCTGCACGATCCCCGCGGCATTGCCGCAGTCGAGCACGCCTCTCGCTGCCGCGCCGGGGACCTCCTCTCGCGCCGCCTCGAGCATCGCGACCCACCACGCGGGGCCGAGCAGGCGCGCCGCCTCGGGCGCGGAGAGCAGGAGCACCGGCCGTCCGAAGGCCGCGCGCAGCACCGTGCAGGCCTGATCGAGGCCACGCACGATCACGGCCGGTGGCAGGGCGTGCGACCCGGCGTCGTTGCTCTCGCCCCGTGCTGCCTCTAGCCTGCGCGGCATGGCTTGAGCCCCGATCGAGGATTGCCCGAATGCCCGATGCCGCCGCCGCGCCGACGCTCGCAGATGCCGCCGCCGCTCTCGAGAAGGCGGTCAGCCGCCTCGAGGACGTGGCCGAGGCGCTCGCCCACCGCGCCGCCGAGCGCGCCGAGCACGGCTCGGAGGCGGACCAGGCGGCGGCCATGGCCGAGGCCGCGCGCCGGCTCGATGCCGTGATCGCGCGGCTCTCCGCCGTGCTTGAGGAGGAGTGATCCGGTGGGGCAGGTCACACTCAAGATCAACGGCTTCTCCTATCTGCTCGGCTGCCCGGACGGGGACGAGCCAAGCCTCGTGGCACTCGGTGCAGAGCTCGACCGTCGTATTGGCGCGATCAAGGCGCAGCTCGGCAATCTCGGCGAGGGGCGCCTGCTCGTGATTGCCGCGATCCAGCTTGCCGACGAGCTCGCAGACCTCAAGCGCGAGCTTGCGGCGGCACGCACCGCTCCTGACGGCGAGACGGCCCAGGCTCTGCTCGGCCTTGCCCGCCGGCTCGAAGGCGTTGCCAACCGGCTCGCCGAGGCCTAGCCTGCCAATCGCGGGGCTGCCCGGTGCGTCAGGCACGACATCCCCTGGGCCATTGTCCTTCCGATTGGGAGCTGTCCCTGTCGCGGTCGTGGCCGCGATACATGGCGCCCACCTGCGTTGAGCAGGCCTCGGCAGGATGCATCGCCAACGGCCAGGGTGGCTCCGCGCCCGCCTTACGATGAGAGGTCCAACGGCGAGCGAGGAGGGCAAGGCGCTCGTGCTTGCTAAGCGCGAGGCCCGCGCACGCGGCCTTGCGGCGCGCGCCACGGGCGAACCGCGCCTCGGGCTCCGGCTCGCCGGCCACGTGCTCGAGCGTCTCCCGCCGCCGGCGGGGGCCGTGGTCGCCGGCTACTGGCCGGTGAGGGACGAGATCGATCCGCGGCCCCTGATGCTCGCGCTCGCCGGGCGGGGGCATCCTCTCGCCCTTCCGGTCGCCGGCCCGCGCGGGACGCCGCTCCGCTTCCGATGCTTCCGGTTCGGCGATCCACTCGAGCATGGGGCGTTCGGAACGAGCCACCCGCTCGCGGACGCCGGAGAGGTGGAGCCGGACGTTGTGCTCGTGCCGCTCGTCGCGTTCGACGCCGCGGGCGGGCGGCTCGGCCACGGCGCCGGCTACTACGACCGGACGCTCAACGCGCTCCGGGCCGCGCGGCGCGTGCTCGCGATCGGCCTCGGTTACGCGGCGCAGCGCCAGCCGCGCGTGCCCGCAGGGCCCGGCGACGCCCGGCTCGACGCCATCGCCACCGAGGCCGGCGTGCTGGTCACTCGATGAGGCTGCTCTTCCTCGGTGATGTGGTGGGGCGAGCCGGGCGTGAGGCGGTGATCGCGGCACTTCCCCGCCTCAGGGCGCGGCTCGGCGCCGAGTTCGTGGTGGTGAACGCGGAGAACGCCGCGCACGGCTTCGGCCTCACCCCGGAGATCGGCCGCGCCCTCTTCGCCGCCGGGGCGGACGTGCTCACCCTCGGCAACCATGCCTGGGACCGGCGCGAGATCATTCCCTACATCGAGGGAGAGCCGAGGCTGTTGCGGCCGCTCAACTATCCGCCCGGAACGCCCGGCCGCGGCGCGGGCGTGTTCGCCGCCGGCGCACGCAAGGTCCTGGTGGCCAATGTGATGGGGCGGCTGTTCATGGAGGCGCTCGACTGCCCGTTCCAGGCAACGCGCGCCCTGTTTGCGACCCACGGACTCGGCCGCACCGTCGATGCCGCCCTGATCGATGTCCACGCGGAGGCCTCCTCGGAGAAACAGGCCTTCGCCCACTCCTTCGACGGGCGCGCGAGCCTGATCGTCGGCACCCACACCCACGTTCCCTCGGCCGATGCGCGGATTCTGCCCGGCGGCACGGCCTTCCAGACCGATGCCGGGATGTGCGGCGACTATGACAGCGTGATCGGCATGCAGAAGGCCGCCGCCGCGGCGCGGTTCTGGAAGCGTCTTCCGGGAGAGCGTCTCGCCCCGGCCGAGGGCGAGGCCGCCATCTGCGGCGTCTTCGTCGAGACCGACGATGCGACCGGGCTTGCCCTGCGGATCGCCCCCGTCCGCCAGGGCGGAGGGCTCAGCGAGGCGATGCCGGAGGGCGTCTGACCGTGCCCGGGCTGACGCGGCGGCGCCGGCGCTGCTAAAAGCCGCCGGCGCGGCAACGCTCGAGCGACTCGACGGAAGGAAGGGCGGCGCGATGGCCGGCCACTCGCAGTTCAAGAACATCATGCACCGCAAGGGCGCTCAGGACGCCAAGCGGGCGCGGCTCTTCGCCAAGATCATCCGCGAGATCACCGTCGCGGTGCGCGGCGGCTCGCCAGACCCTGCCGCCAACCCGAGGCTGCGCGCCGCGATCCTCAACGCCCGGCAGGCGAACATGACGCGCGAGACGATCGAGCGCGCGATCAGGAAGGCCTCCGGAGAGGCGGGCGGCGAAGACTATGTGGCGCGCCGCTACGAGGGCTATGGCCCGGGCGGGGTTGCGATCATCGTCGAGGCGTTGACCGACAACCTCAACCGCACCGCCTCCGACCTCAGAGCGATCTTCTCAAAGCACGGCGGCACGCTCGGGGAGACCAACTCCGTCGCCTTCCTGTTCTCCCGCCTCGGCGTGATCCGCTATCCGGCTGCGGCCGCCTCCGCCGAGGCCATGCTCGAGGCGGCGATCGAGGCCGGAGCGGAGAATGTCGAGAGCGGCGAGGGCGGCCACGAGGTGACCTGCGCGGTCGAGGACCTCTTCGCCGTCCAGTCGGCGCTCGCCGCGCGCTTCGGCGAGGCGGAGGAGGCGAAGCTCGAATGGCGGCCGACCACGACGGCGGCGGTGGACGAGGAGCAGGCTTCGGCGGTGCTCAAGCTGATCGACGCGCTCGAGGACCATGACGACGTCCAGGCGGTGTTTGCGAATTTTGAGGTTTCCGACGCCGTGCTCGCGAAACTTTCCGCCTGAGGGGCGACGGTGCGGGTGATCGGCCTCGACCCCGGGCTCGGCACCACCGGCTGGGGCGTGATCGAGGCCGAAGCGAGCCGCCTCTCCCATGTCGCGAGCGGCTTCGTCGAGACCGACGCCGCGCGCCCGCTCGCCGAACGCCTCGCCGTCCTGCACCGCGCTCTCGCCGGGCTGATCGCGCAGTGGCGGCCGGACGAGGCGGCTGTGGAGGAGACCTTCGTCAACCGAAACCCACTCTCGACGCTGAAGCTCGGCCAGGCGCGCGGGGTCGTGCTGCTCGCGCCGGCGCTCGCGGGGATCCCCGTGGCGGAATACCAGCCGACGGAGGTGAAGCGCGCCGTGGTCGGGCAGGGGCATGCGGCGAAGGCGCAGGTTCAGGCGATGGTACGGATGCTCCTGCCGGGTGCGGCGCCTGAGCGCGCCGACACGGCGGATGCGCTCGCGGTCGCGATCTGCCATGTGCATCACCGCGCCACCGCCGACCGGTTGGCGATGGCGGGCGCGCGATGATCGCGAGGCTCTCCGGCCGTCTCGACAGCGTCGCGCCGGACGGCATCGTGATCGATGTCGGCGGGGTGGGCTATCTGGTCTCGGTTTCGGCGCGCACGCTCTCCGCCCTGCCGCCCGCAGGCTCCGCCGTGAGCCTGTTCGTCGAGACGATGGTGCGCGAGGACGCGATCACCCTCTACGGCTTCATCGACACGGCCGAGCGCGCCGCCTTCCGCACCCTGCTGACGGTCCAGGGGGTCGGGGCGAAGATCGCGCTCGGGCTGCTCGGCACGCTCTCGCCCGAGGCGCTCGCCGCCGCGATCGCGCAGGGTGACCGTGCTGCGCTTGCGCGCGCGCCGGGGGTGGGGCAGCGGCTTGCGGCACGGCTCGTCACCGAACTGAAGGACAAGGCGGGGTTCGCGGAGGGCACGCCGCTCGCCCACGCCACCGCCGCCGCTCCGGCCCTGCCTGCCGACCCGCTGCTCGCCGATGTTCTGTCCGCGCTCGCCAATCTCGGCATACGCCGCGCCGAGGCAGAGCCGGTGGTCGCCGCCGCCCGCGCCGCACGCGGCGAGGCAGCGACCGTCGAGGCCGTGCTCGCCGATGCGCTGCGCGCTCTCGCGAAGGTCTAGGCCGTGGCGGAGCGGCTGACCGATCCCGCACGGCGCGGCGATGATCTCGGCGAGGCGGCGCTCCGCCCCACGCGTCTTGCCGAGTTCGTCGGCCAGGCCCAGGCCAAGGAGAATCTCGCAGTGTTCGTGGAGGCGGCCCGCGCCCGCGGCGAGGCGCTCGACCATGTGCTGCTGCACGGGCCCCCGGGGCTCGGCAAGACGACGCTTGCGCAGATCATCGCCCGCGAGCTCGGCGTTGGCTTCCGCGCGACCTCGGGGCCGGTGATCCAGCGCGCCGGCGATCTCGCGGCGATCCTCACCAACCTCCAGCCGCGCGACGTTCTCTTCATCGACGAGATCCACCGGCTGCAGCCTTCGGTCGAGGAGGTTCTCTATCCCGCGATGGAGGATTTCCGCCTCGACCTCATCATCGGCGAGGGGCCGGCGGCGCGAACGGTGCGGATCGACCTCCCTCCCTTCACGCTCGTTGGCGCGACAACGCGCTCGGGCCTCGTCTCGACACCGCTGCGTGACCGGTTCGGCATCCCCCTCCGCCTCGCCTTCTACACGCCCGAGGAGCTCGTCGCGATCGTCCGCCGCGGCGCCGCCCTGCTCGATCTCGACCTCGCCGAGGACGGAGCGGCGGAGATCGCGCGCCGGTCGCGCGGCACGCCGCGGATCGCCGGGCGGCTGCTCCGCCGGGTGCGCGACTTCACCACCGTGGCCGGCACGGCCCGGGTCGATCGCGCCGCCGCCGACGCCGCCCTGACCCGCCTCGAGGTGGACCAGCGCGGCCTCGATTCGATGGACCGGCGCTACCTCCGCCTGATCGCCGAGCGTCACGGGGGAGGGCCGGTCGGTGTGGAGACGCTCGCCGCCGCACTCGCCGAGCCGCGCGACAGCCTCGAGGACGTGGTCGAGCCCTACCTGATCCAGGAGGGCTTCGTGCTGCGCACCCCGCGCGGCCGTGTTCTTGGCGAGGCGGGCTGGCGGCATCTCGGCCTCGCCCCGCCGGCCGGCCTGCAGCCCGACCTCCTGCGCGACGCGGGGACCGAGTAGCGGTGGAGCACCGGCCGCACCGCTTCGCCTGCCGCGTGTATCTCGAGGACACGGATTCTGGCGGGGTCGTCTACCACGCCTCCTATCTGCGCTTCGCCGAGCGGGCGAGGACGGAGTATCTCCGGGCTTTGGGCCTCTCGCACAGCCAGTTGATCGCCCGCGAGGGCCTGATCTTTGTCGTCAAGCGGCTCTCGGTCGAGTATCACCGCCCCGCGCGGCTCGACGATTCGCTGGTCGTGATCACGCGGGCGCCCGTCATCGGGTCTGCCTCGCTTGAGCTGGCGTAGGGGGTGTTCCGGTCCGGGGAGGAGGGCGAGGTGGCGGTCGCGTCGCTTGCCGTCACGCTCGCGTGCGTCCGCGTCGCCACGCTCCGGCCGGCGCGGCTTCCTCCCCGGCTGCGCGCCCTAATCGGGCGTGGCGGCCCGGGCATGGTGTGTGAAGGAAGGCGGGACGAAGGCGATGGATCGTGCGGTTGATGCGACGGCGCTCGGCGGGGCTCAGGTGGCCGACCTGTCGCTGTGGGGCCTGTTCCTGCAGGCCGACATCGTCGTCAAGGCGGTGATGATCGGGCTTCTCTTCGCCTCCGTCTGGGTGTGGGCGATCATCTTCGACAAGGTGGTCGTGCTCCGCCGCGTCAACGCCCGCGCGACCGCCTTCGAGGACCGGTTCTGGTCCGGCGTGAACCTCGAGGATCTCTACCGCGAGACGGGCGACAACCCGCGCCACCCGATGGAGGCCGTGTTCGCCGCTGCGATGCGGGAGTGGAACCGATCGGCGGCGCGGCTCGTCAATGCCGGCGAGGGCACCCGCGCGGCGATCCGCGAGCGGGTGGAGCGGGCGATGGCGCTGACCGTGCAGCGGGAGATGGAGCGCCTCGAGAAGTGGATGATCTTCCTCGCCTCCGTCGGCTCGGCCGCTCCCTTCATCGGGCTGTTCGGCACGGTGTGGGGGATCATGAACAGCTTCACGGCGATCGCGGCGATGAAGAACACCAACCTCACCGTCGTCGCGCCCGGCATCGCCGAGGCGCTGTTCGCCACCGCGATCGGCCTCGTCGCCGCCATTCCCGCGGTGCTCGGCTACAACAAGCTTTCGAGCGACCTCGCCCGCTTCGCCGCCCGGCTCGAGGGCTTCGCCGGCGAGTTCAGCGCCATCCTCTCGCGCCACACCGAGGAGAGGGTCTGATCCATGGCGGCAGGGCTGATCGGCAACGGGGGCGGGCGCAAGGGGCGCTACCGCCCGATGGCGGAGATCAACGTCACGCCGCTCGTCGACGTGATGCTCGTTCTCCTGATCATCTTCATGGTGGCCGCGCCGCTGCTCACTGTGGGCGTGCAGGTCGACCTGCCGCGCACCGCCGCGAACCCGATCTCGAGCCCGGACGAGCCTCTGATCGTGTCGGTGCGCGCCGACGGCGTTGTCATCCTGCAGGAGACGCCGATCGACATGGCCGATCTCGTTCCCCGCCTACAGGCGATCGCTGCCAACCGCGCGCGGGACGAGGTGCGCGTGTTCGTGCGTGGCGACCGGGCGGCGAGCTACGGCCGGATCGCCGAGGCGCTGACCGCGATCCAGCAGGGCGGGTTCTCGCGCGTGGCGCTGCAGATGGACCAGGCGACCGTGACGCCGCCCCGCCCCGGCCAGCAGGGCCAAACACCCCAAGCGCGCCCGCCGGCTCGCTGAGCCGGGGGCGGCGCGAGGCCGGACACGATGCCGCGCGACGGGACGACAACGGAGGAGCGGAGGGACCTCGGGCGCGGAGCGGCGCTCTCCGCGGCCATGCACCTGCTCGTCCTGTTCGCCGTGCTCGTCGGCGTGACCTCCACCAAGCGGTTCCCCGAACCGCCCGAGGAGGGCGTTCCGGTCGAGTTCCTGGTCGCCTCCGGGCCCACCGCACCGGCCCCGGTGCCGACGCCGCCCGCGCGTGCGCCTGCCGAAGACACGCCGACCGAGGCGCCCGAGCCATCCCCGGCCCCGCCAGCCCCACCGCCTCCGCCCGCGCCGCCGCCCCCGCCCCCGCCGCCCCCGCCTCCGCCGGCGCCCGAACCGCCGGCGCCAACGCCGCCGCGTCCCGCCCCCACGCCCCCGCCGCCGCCGCCTGCGCCTGCGCCGGAGCCCGCCCCCGCGCCACCGCCTCCGCCGGCGCCCGCGGCTTCTGCGCCGCCTGCCCCGCCCGTGCCGACACCGCCGCCGCCCGCCCCGCCGCCCCCCGCGCCGTCCCCCCCGGTGCGCCCGCCTCCTGTGACGACGCCGCCGGTGCAACGCCCGCTCGAGGGCTCGACAACGGTGCAGAACACGCTCGAGCGGCTTCGGCTTCAGCAGGCGCAGAACCAGCCGCCGAGGCCCCCCCAGCCGCAGGGCGGAGCGCCCCGGCAGCAAGGCGCGCCTGAGGGAACGGCCTCGCTGCCAGGGCTCACCCGCGGCGAGATCGACGGCCTCTCCAACCGCATCAGCGAGTGCTGGTCGGTCGATGCCGGCATGCTCGGGCTTGCCGACATCACCGTCGAGCTGCGCGTGCGTCTGCGGCCGGACGGCTCGGTCGTCCAAGTGATCCCCCTCCGCGCCTATACGGGGCGCGAGCAGGTGGTGGCGGAACAGGCGCGGCGGGCGCTGCTCAGCCCCCAGTGCAACCCGCTCCCCATCCCGAGGGAGAAGCTCGCCACCGTTGAAGCAAGCGTGTTCCGATTCAGCCCGCGCGGGCTGGTGCGGTGACGGCCGCCTGCGCTAAGCATCCGCGCGCATCCCGTGCCGCGGGCACTCCCCCGGCACGCTGTTTCGGCCTGCTCGGAGGCCCAGGGACCAGGACCACCGATGATCCGTCGACCCGAAACGCCGCCGCTCCTCGATGATCGTCAGATCGAGGCGCTGCGTATGGTTGCCGTCTCCCGCCGCGCCGTTTTGAGCGCTGGTGCCGCAGCGATCGCGACCGCGCTCCTTCCCGGAACGGTGCGCTCCCAAGGTGCCGTGATCGACATCACCCGCGCCCGGACCGACCCGCTGCCGATCGCGATCCCGGACTTCGCGGGCGCGCAGCCTTTCGGGGCGCAGATCGCCCAGGTGATCACCGCCAATCTCGCCCGCTCCGCCCTGTTCCGGCCGGTCGAACGTCGCGCCTTCATCACCCAAGGGGCCGAGGCCACGCCCCGCTTCGCCGACTGGCGGGCGATCGGGGCGCAGGCGCTCGTCACCGGCCGGGTCGAGCAGCAGGGCGAGCGTCTGCGCGTCGAGTTCCGGCTGTGGGACGTCCTGCCCGGGCTGCAGATCCAGGGTACGGCCTACACAACCACCGCGGCGAACTGGCGCAGGATCGCGCATATCTGCTCGGACGCGATCTATGAGCGGCTGCTCGGCGAGAAGGGCTACTTCGACACGCGGATCGTCTACGTCGCTGAGAGCGGCCCGCGCGACCGGCGGGTGAAGCGGCTTGCGATCATGGACCAGGACAGCGAGAACCATCGCTTCCTAACCGACGGCTCCTGGCTCGCGCTCACGCCACGCTTCCACCCTTCGGTGAACCAGGTGGCGTTCATGTCCTATCGCCGGAACGAACCGCGCGTGTATCTGCTCGAGATCGATACGGGGCGCGAGACGCTGCTCGGCAACTTTCCCGGCATGACCTTCGCGCCGCGCTTCTCGCCGGACGGCAACTCGGTCCTCCTCTCGGCGATCCGCGGCGGCGACGCCAACATCTACTCGGTCGATCTGAACACGCGGCGGGAGCGGCAGCTCACCTTCGGCCCCTCGCTCGACGTCTCGCCCTGCTACAGCCCCGACGGGCAGCAGATCGTCTTCAACAGCGACCGCGGCGGCAACCAGCAGCTCTACGTGATGAACGCCGACGGCTCGAACGTGCGGCGGATCAGCTTCGGCCAGGGCCGCTACGCCACCCCGGTCTGGTCTCCCCGCGGCGACCTGATCGCCTTCACGCGCATGGCGGGCAACACCTTCGCGATCGGCGTGATGCGGCCCGACGGCTCGGGCGAGCGGATCCTGACCGAGGGGTTCCAGATGGAGGGCCCGACCTTCGCCCCGAACGGGCGCGTGCTCGCCTTCTTCCGCGAGACGCCGGCACGCGACGCGCGCGGCAGCGGCTTCTCCTCCCGGCTCGCCTCGATCGACATCACCGGGTTCAACGAGCGCGCCATCCCGACCCCGATCGACGGGTCGGATCCGGCCTGGTCACCGCTCCTGCCATGAGCGTCATGCGCGCGCGGCATGCGGGCCGCCACGCTCAGGCCAGAATCGTCGCCGATCGCTTGACCCGACGCGACGGCGCGCGCTAGCTGCGCCGCAGCACAACCCTTGCGTGATGAACCCCACGAGGCCGGCACAGGCCGGCCGGATCTGCGAGGAGAGACCAGCTCCATGACCAAGAAGCTCGTGAGCGCCGCTGCCGCGCTTGCCCTGCTTGCCGCCTGCGAATCGACGCCCGACCAGTCGGCGGCCGGCGGCGCCGGCCAGGCTACCGGGCCGCGCCCCGGCTCGCAGGAGGACCTCGTCGTCAATGTCGGCGACCGTGTGTTCTTCGACTTCGACCGCTACGACATCCGCCCAGACGGGCGGGCGACGCTGCAGCGCCAGGCGGAGTGGCTGCAGCGCTACGGCAGCGTGAACGTGCTGATCGCGGGCCATGCCGACGAGCGCGGCACGCGCGAGTACAACCTCGCGCTCGGGCAGCGCCGCGCCAACGCCGCGCGCGACTTCCTCGTCGCCCAGGGCGTGTCGGCCGCCCGGATCCAGACCATCAGCTACGGCAAGGACCGGCCGATCGCTCTCGGCTCGAACGAGGAGGCCTGGGCGCAGAACCGGGTGGCGATCACCTCCGTCCGCTGACGCGGGACAGCGGCATCCCGGCCGCCGGCGGCTCCCGCGCCGGGGCCGCCGGCCGGCTCTCCGCCCGGCCGCATCTGCTCGCTGCCCGCACCGCTTGCGCTTCGCCTCCCCTCGGCCTACCGCTTCCGCCTGGGAGAGGGAGCGGGCGCTCCCGACGTGACAGGCTGAGGGCGGGGGCATGGTGATGACGATGAGGTTCTGGCTTGCGCTGGGCGCGGCACTCGCCTGCGCTTCGCCTGCCGCGGCGCAGATCGAAAGCCGCGAGGCAATCGCGCTTCAGAACCAGATTCAGGAGCTTCGGCGCGACCTCCAGGCCCTGCAGCGCAGCGGGGTCAGGGGCGGCAGCGCGCTCGCCCCCCCGGTCGCTCCCGGTGGTGGTGGGGCCGGGCAGCAGGAGCTGCTCACGCGCCTCCTCGAGCGCGTGGCGGCGCTCGAGACCGACCTCCGCCTCTTGCGCGGGAAGAGCGACGAGATGGAGCACACGCTTCGGCAGCTCCAGGCGTCGGTCGAGAAGAACGCCGCCGATACCGATTTCCGGCTGCGTGAGCTCGAGCAAGGGGGCGGGCGTACGGCCCCGCAGCCGCAGCGGCCGGCCCAAGGCGGCAATCAGGCGGCCTCGCCGGCTCCCCAGCCTCAGGCCGCCCTGCCCCGCCCCCCCGCCGCGCCGCCCGCGCCGCCGGCCCAGCGCAGCCAGCAGCAGATGCTCGCCGACGCCCAGAACGCCCTCCGCCGCCAGGACTGGGCGGCGGCCGAGCGGGAGGCGAATCTGTTCCTCTCGACCTATCCGCGTGACGGCCGCGTCGGCGAGGCGCACCTGATCCGCGGCGAGAGCTTCTTCGGCCGGCGCGACTATGCCCAGGCCGCCCTTGCCTTCGACGACGCGCAGCGGCGCCTTTCCGGCAATGCGCAGCAGGATGCACTGCTCAGGCTCGGCCAGTCGCTCGCGGCCCTGAACGAGCGCGCCGCGGCCTGCGAGGTGTTCGCGCGGCTTGCGTCCCAGCACGCCACCAGCCTCAAGCCTGACGTCCGCGAGGCGCTTGGGCGTGAGCAGCAACGCCTGCGCTGCTGACGAGGTCGCCGCCCGCTTCGCCGCCGCGATGGCGGAGGCGGGGGGCTGGGAGGAGAAGCCTCTGCTTGCGGTCGCCGTCTCCGGGGGGCCGGACAGTCTCTGCCTCGCCCTGCTCGCGCGCGCGTGGGCGGCGGCGCGCGGCGGGGCGGCGATCGCTCTCGTTCTCGACCATGGCACGCGCCCCGCCGCCCGGGTCGAGGCGGCCCTTGCCGCCGCCTGGGCAGAGCGCGCGGGGCTTGCCGTGCGACGCCTCGCCCTGCCAGCCGGCCTCGGTTCCTCCGCCGCCTCTCTCCGCGCAGCCCGCCATGACGCGCTCGCGTCCGCCGCCGCCGAGGCGGGCGCTCTCCACCTCCTGTTCGGGCACCACGCCTCCGACCAGGCGGAGACCGTGCTCCTGCGCGCCCTCTCCGGCTCGGGCGAGGTCGGTCTCGGCGGCATGGCCCCGGTGCGGCATGCCGGCCCCGTCCGCCTGCTCCGGCCTCTCCTCGGCTGCGCGCCCGAGGCGCTCCGTGCCGTGCTGCGCGCGGCCGGCCAGCCGTGGATTCTCGACCCCTTGAATGACGTGCGTGGAACGCGTGCTGCCCTGCGCCGTGCGATGGCCGATCAGGCCGGAGAAGGTGTGGCCGTGCGTGCGCTCTGCGAGGCTTCGGCGTCGCGCCGGTCTGCGGCCGCCGCCCTGGCACGCGCTGCCGCTCAGCTGCTCGCCCGTGCCGCGTCGCTCTCGCCCGACGGCGCCATCCTGCTCGACGATCGCCTCCTGCGCGCCGCTCCAGCGCTCGTGGTGTCGTTCGCCGTGGCGGGGCTGCTCGCGCGCCTTTCCCGCAGGATCTACCCCCTCTCGCCTGCCCAGGCCGCTTCGCTGCCTGAGCGTCTCGCGTCGGGCCGGGCGTTCACGCTCGGTGGCTGCCTCCTGCGCCCGCGCCACGGGCTCTGGCGGATCGTGCCGGAGGCGCGGCGGCCGCGTGGCCGCCCCCCTACGGCGTATGTGGCAGTGGCCGAAGCAGGGTGCCGTGGGTTATTCTGATGCGCGTGGGAACGCGTTCGCGCCCTCGGCGCCGCGCCGGAGGGATTGGAGGCGTCCGTCGCCGCACCATCTTCCACGGTGTCGACCGGGCGTGGCCCGGCGGAGATGGGCGGAGCGCCCACCCGCTTCGGCCGGGCATGCCGGCCGGCGGGAGGCTTGAGGAGAGAGCACGCGCGTGAGCAATTTCGGACGCAACCTCGCCCTCTGGGTGTTCATCCTGCTGTTGCTGGTGGCGCTGTTCAACCTGTTTCAGCCCTCCGGACAGCGGAGCATGGCCACCCAGGTCGCGTTCAGCGACTTCCTGAACGAGGTGAACAACGGCCAGGTGCGCGATGTCACGATCCAGGGCCGTGTCGTCACCGGCGTACTCACCAATGGCGCGACCTTCCAGACCTACCTGCCCGAGGGCTCGAACGTCGTCCAGCGGCTGACGGAGCGCGGCGTGCGCGTGGTCGCGAAGCCCGAGGAGAGCGACGTCAACCCGCTCTTCCACTACCTCCTGTCCTGGTTCCCGATGCTTCTGCTCATCGGCGTGTGGATCTTCTTCATGCGCCAGATGCAGTCGGGCGGCGGCCGCGCTATGGGCTTTGGCAAGTCGCGCGCCCGCCTTCTCACCGAGAAGCAGGGGCGCGTGACCTTCGATGACGTCGCCGGGATAGACGAGGCGAAGGCGGAGCTTCAGGAGATCGTCGACTTCCTGCGCGACCCGCAGAAGTTCCAGCGGCTTGGCGGCAAGATTCCGAAGGGCGTGCTGCTCGTCGGGCCGCCCGGAACCGGCAAGACGCTGCTTGCGCGCGCCATCGCCGGCGAGGCGAACGTGCCGTTCTTCACCATCTCCGGCTCGGACTTCGTCGAGATGTTCGTCGGCGTCGGCGCCTCGCGTGTGCGCGACATGTTCGAGCAGGGCAAGAAGAACGCGCCGTGCATCATCTTCATCGACGAGATCGACGCCGTCGGCCGCCATCGCGGCGCAGGCCTTGGCGGCGGCAATGACGAGCGCGAGCAGACGCTGAACCAGCTCCTCGTCGAGATGGACGGGTTTGAGAGCAACGAAGGCGTGATCCTGATCGCGGCGACCAACCGCCCGGACGTGCTCGACCCGGCCCTGCTTCGCCCCGGCCGGTTCGACCGACAGGTGGTCGTGCCGAACCCCGACGTGAACGGGCGCGAGAAGATCCTTTCGGTGCACATGAAGAAGGTGCCGCTCGCACCGGATGTGAACCCGAAGACGATCGCCCGCGGCACGCCCGGCTTCTCGGGGGCGGACCTTGCCAACCTCGTCAACGAGGCGGCTCTGCTTGCGGCGCGCAACGGCAAGCGCGTGGTTAGCCATGCCGAGTTCGAGGCGGCCAAGGACAAGGTGCTGATGGGGGTGGAGCGCAAGAGCCTCGTGATGAGCGAGGAGGAGAAGCGCATGACCGCCTATCACGAGGCGGGGCATGCGCTCGTCGCGCTCTCGATGCCCGAGTGCGACCCGGTGCACAAGGCGACGATCATCCCGCGCGGCCGTGCGCTCGGCCTTGTCATGTCGCTCCCGGAAGGGGACCGCTACTCCAAGCACAAGTCGAAGCTTCTGCAGGAGCTTGCGATGGCGATGGGCGGGCGCGCGGCGGAGGAGGTCGTGTTCGGCCCCGATCGCGTGAGCAACGGCGCGGCCGGCGACATCAAGATGGCGACCGAGCAGGCGCGCCGCATGGTCACCGAATGGGGCATGTCGGAGAAGCTCGGCATGGTCGCCTATGGGGAGAACACGCAGGAGGTGTTCCTCGGCCATTCCGTCACCCAGTCGAAGAACATCTCGGAAGCGACCGCGCAGGCAATCGACGCCGAGATCAAGCGGATCATCGACGAGGCCTATATGACGGCCAAGCGCATCGTGACCGAGCGACGCGCCGACCTCGACGCGATCGCCAAGGCTCTGCTCGAGTTCGAGACGCTGACGGGTGACGAGATCCGCGGCCTGCTCGCCGGGCAGCCGATCGTCCGCAAGCCGGCCGAGGAGACGCTGGCGCCGGATCTTCGGCGTGCGTCCGTTCCCTCGGCAGGGCGCATCCCGAAATCCGGCGGTGCCGCGGGCGGGTTTGGGGCGGCGCCGCAGCCGAACGCCTGAGGTGATCTCGCCGCGGAGTCTCTCGCCCTGACGCGGCACCTCGTCGAGCCGATCGGTCTCTGCCCGCGGGACCTTGCGCCTGAGGGCGCGGTCCCGGTCGGCGGAACCTGGCTCGCCTTCCGTCACGCGCGCCTCTGGACGCGCGATGGCGGGTTCGACTCGGTCTCCGAGTTCGACGTCGCCGCCCCCCCGGCCGAGGCCATCCCCTTGCTCGAGGCGATCGCGGCCGAACGCGCGCCGCTGCTTCCCGGCCTTCCCGCCGAACGGCCCCTGGTGATGGGCGTGATCAACGTCACGCCCGACAGTTTCTCCGATGGCGGGCTCTTCCTCGCGGCAGAGGCGGCGATCGCCGAAGGCGAGGCGATGCGCGCGGCCGGCGCCGATATCCTCGACGTCGGTGGGGAGAGCACGCGCCCGGGCGCGGAGCCGGTGCCGCCCGAGGTTGAACAGAGGCGAATCCTGCCGGTGGTGCGGGCCCTCGCCCGCGGCGGGCCGGTGAGCGTCGATACGCGCAACGCCTCAACCATGGCGGCCGCGCTCGAAGCGGGGGCGTCGATCATCAACGACGTCTCCGGCCTTGCGCACGACCCGGAGGCCGCGCGCGTGGTCGCCGCCGCCCGCTGCCCGGTGATCCTGATGCACATGCGCGGCACGCCCGCGACGATGCGCGGCCTCACCACCTATCGCGAGGTCGTGCTCGACGTCGCCGAGGAGCTCGCCGATCGTCTCGAGGCTGCGCTCGCGGCCGGGGTGGCGCGCGAGCGGGTCGTTCTCGACCCAGGCATCGGCTTCGCCAAGACACCCGCGCAGAACCTCGTCCTGCTCGCGCGCCTCCCGCTCCTCCACAGCCTCGGCTGCCGGCTGCTCGTCGGCGTCTCGCGCAAGAGCTTCATCGGCCACTACGGCGCTGAGCCGGACCCGACACGACGCCTTCCGGGAAGCCTCGCGGCCGGGCTTGCCGCCGTGGCGGCAGGCGCGTCGATCCTGCGGGTGCATGACGTGCGGGAGACCGTCCAGGCGCTCGCGATCTGGCATGCGATCGCCTGTGCGCGTGATCACACGGTCGCACGGATGGATCGGGTTAACGTCCCGGCGGTAGGATAGGCGCCAGGAACGGGCACCGTTCAGGCAGACCTGGGGAATAGCATGGACGCCGCCACGACGCAGCGTTCCGGTACGCGCCGGCGCAAGCTCTTCGGCACCGATGGGATCCGCGGCAAGGCGAATTCGCCGCCGATGACAGCGGGCGTGGGCCTGCGGCTTGGCCAGGCGGCGGGGCTTCTGTTCAAGCGCACCGCAAAGCGCGGGCACCGGCCGCTCGTCGTGATCGGCAAGGACACGCGGCTCTCCGGCTACATGATCGAGCCGGCGCTCACGGCAGGGTTCGTTTCCGTCGGGCTCGACGTGATCCTGGTCGGGCCGCTGCCCACACCGGCGATCGCCATGCTCACGCGCTCGATGCGGGCCGATCTCGGGGTGATGGTCTCCGCGAGCCACAACGGGTTCGAGGACAACGGCATCAAGCTGTTCGGGCCGGACGGGTGGAAGCTCTCCGACGAGATGGAGCTCGAGATCGAGGCGATGATGGACGATTCGGCCCTGCCCGACCGCCTCGCCGACCCGCGCGATCTCGGCCGTGCGCGACGGATCGAAGACGCCGCCGGCCGCTACATCGAAACGGCCAAGGCCTCGTTCCCGCGCGGGCTCACCCTCGACGGGCTCAAGGTGGTGATCGACTGCGCCAACGGCGCCGCCTACCGCGTCGCACCGACCGTTCTCGCCGAGCTCGGCGCCGAGGTGGTCCGCCTCGGCGTCTCTCCGGACGGGTTCAACATCAACGAGGGCTGCGGCTCGACCAGGCCCGAGACGATGCGCTCAGCCGTGCTCGAGCACCGCGCCCAGCTCGGCATCGCTCTCGATGGCGACGCCGACCGTCTGATCCTCGCCGACGAGACCGGGGCGGTGATCGACGGCGACCAGCTGCTCGCGCTCATCGCCGCACGCTGGGCCGAGGAGGGGAAGCTCGCGGGCGGCGGCGTGGTCGCCACCGTGATGAGCAACATGGGCCTCGAGCGCTTCCTCGCCGCGCGCGGGCTCACTCTGCATCGCACCCAGGTGGGTGACCGCTACGTCGCCGAGCTGATGCGCGCGAAAGGCTTCAATGTCGGCGGCGAGCAGTCGGGCCACATGATCCTCTCCGACTTCGCAACGACAGGGGACGGGCTGATCGCCGCGCTCCAGGCGCTCGCCGCCGTGGTTGCCTCCGGCCGCCCGGCCTCGGAGGTGTGCCGGCAGTTCACACCGCTGCCGCAGCGTCTGCGCAACGTGCGCTTCCAGGGCGCGTCGCCGCTCGCCGCGGCGCCGGTCAGAGAGGCGATCGCCGACGCCGAGGCGGCGCTCGCCCGCACGGGGCGGCTCCTGATCCGCAAATCCGGCACCGAGCCGGTGATCCGCGTGATGGCCGAAGGCGAGGACGAGTCGCTGGTCGCCCGCGTGGTGGACGAGCTCGCCGCCGTGATCGAGCGGCATGCCTCGGCCGCCGCCGCCGCGGAGTGACGGGGCGTATGCAGGGGCGCGTTCTGATCGTCGCCGGCTCCGACTCGGGGGGCGGGGCAGGGATCCAGGCCGACATCAAGGCGGTGACGGCGCTCGGCGCTTTCGCCATGACGGCGGTGACGGCGCTCACGGCGCAGAACACCGAAGGGGTGGAGGGGGTGTTCCCGGTGCCGCCCGCCTTCATCCGCGAGCAGATGGGCGTGGTGATCGCCGACCTCGGCGTCGATTCCGTGAAGACCGGCATGCTGCATGACGCCGCGGTGATCGAAGCGGTGGCGGAGGAGATCACGCTGCGCCTGCCGGGTATCCCCGTGGTCGTCGATCCGGTGATGGTCGCGAAGGGCGGGCACCGCCTGCTCGAGGAGAGCGCGGTCGAGGCGCTCATACGGCTCCTCATCCCGCTTGCCTCGGTGATCACCCCGAACGTTCCGGAAGCGGAGGCGCTCGTCGGCGCGGCGATCCTCGATGTCGCCGACATGCGCCGCGTGGCGGAGGAGCTGCTCGGGCGCGGCGCGCGCGCGGTTCTGCTCAAGGGCGGGCATCTGCCGGGAGAGCGGGTGACCGACCTGCTCGCGACCGCCGAGGGCATCGAGGCCTTCGAGAGCCCCCGCCTCGAGACGCGCCACACCCATGGCACGGGCTGCACGCTCGCCTCGGCCATCGCAGCCGGGCTCGCGCAGGGGATGTCCCTGCGCGAGTCCGTCATCCGTGCACGCCACTACGTTCTGCTCGCGATGGCCTCCGCCCCCGGCTATGGCCGCGGCCACGGCCCGCTCGACCACGCTGTGACGGTCGACCCCGCCCGCGTGGCCGCGTTGTCGCGGCGCTAGGCGCGCTTGAGGCTCCCCGCCGCGCGAGGCCCGAGCAGGACGGCAAGGAAACGTTCCCGGACGGCCGCGAGAACGGTTCCGTCAGCGGAAAAAACGAGCGCCGTCTGCGCGAGAACGGCCCCCGGGCCGGCTGCTGCGCCGCTGCGGCGCTCGAGCGTGCGGCGGCGGAGGCCGAGCGGGGCAGCCACCTCGCCGAAAGGGCGGTCGCTCTTGGCAAGCGCCTGCCGCATCGGTTCGGGCAGGCGCGCGGGAAGGTGGAGGTTCTCGGCCTCGGCGAGAGCGATGCCGCCGCGGCCGAGCACGACGCGTCGCAGCGAAAGAGGCTCGGCCGTGCCGGCGGCACCGAGCAGACAGGCGAGCTCCTTGGGCGGAGCGCCCTCTGCGCAGGCGAGCACCCGGATCGGGCCGGAGCCGATGCCCCGCGCCTCGCACCAGGAAAGGAGGCCGGCGGTGACCGAGCCGGCCGCGTCAAGCGCGGCCGCGAGCGCCTCGGCGCCGGCCGCGGTCGTCTCCGCGAAAGTATGGCCATCTGCCTCCATGTCCCTCGGCATATGGGGACGCCGGCCCTGCCGCCCATGGCGTTGACTTCCGGGGCGGGGGAGCGTATCTCGCGCTCTCCCGCGGGGCCTCTGGCCGCCGCGCGGAGCGTGTTGCGCCACTCGGGCGCGAAGGCAGGAAGCGAAACATGTATGCCGTGATCCGCACCGGCGGGAAGCAGTACCGCGTGACGCAGAACGCCGTGCTCACCGTCGACAGGCTCGAGGCCGAGCCGGGGGCGACCGTCACCTTCACCGACGTGCTGATGGTCGGGGCCGAGGGCGGGGTGACGATCGGCTCACCGACCGTGCCGGGGGCATCGGTGGCGGCGACCGTGCTTGAGCAGAAGCGCGGCGAGAAGCTGATCGTGTTCAAGAAGCGTCGGCGGAAGAACTCGCGCCGGCGCCGCGGCTTCCGCAGCCATCTGACGGTTCTGCGGATCGGCGAGATCAAGGCCTGAGGAGGGACCGATGGCACACAAGAAGGCGGGCGGCTCCTCGCGCAACGGCCGAGACAGCGTCGGCCGGCGGCTCGGCGTCAAGCTCTTCGGTGGCGAGCTCGCGATCGCGGGCAACATCATCGTCCGCCAGCGCGGCACGAAGATGAAGCCCGGCCGCAATGTCGGCCTCGGGCGCGACCATACGCTGTTCGCGCTTGTGGATGGCCGCGTGCGCTTCGAGCGCAAGCGCGACAACCGCGTGCATGTGAGCGTCGTGCCCCTGCCGGCTGCGGCGGAATAGGCGGAAGCGGCCCTGGGGCGCGGTGACGAAGGGGGCCGCACGCGGCCCCTTTTTCGTCGCAGAGCATGAAGTTCCTCGACCAAGCCAAGATCTGGGTGAAGGCGGGCGATGGCGGAAATGGCTGCGTCGCCTTCCGGCGCGAGAAGTTCGTCGAGTTCGGCGGCCCCTGGGGCGGGGATGGCGGCAAGGGCGGGGATGTCATCGTCGAAGCCGTGCCGAACCTCAACACGCTGATCGACTACCGCTACGCCCAGCACTTCAAGGCAGAGCGCGGTGGCGACGGCGCTGGCCGGGACATGACCGGAGCGGATGGGCGGGATCTCGTGCTGAAGGTTCCCATCGGCACCGAGATCCTCGCCGAGGACAAGACCACTGTGATCGCCGACCTTGTCGAGCCAGGCCAGCGCGTCACCCTCTGCCGAGGCGGGCGCGGCGGCTTCGGCAACGCCCACTACAAGAGCTCCACCAACCGCGCCCCGCGCCGGGCCGACCCGGGCGCGCCGGGGGAGGAGCGCTGGGTCTGGCTCCGCCTCAAGCTGATCGCCGATGCCGGGATCGTCGGCCTGCCCAACGCCGGGAAATCGACCTTCCTCGCCGCCGTCTCCGCCGCCAAGCCGAAGATCGCGGACTATCCCTTCACCACGCTCACCCCGCAGCTTGGCGTCGTCCGGCTCGGGGACGATGCCGAGTTCGTGCTCGCCGACATCCCCGGTCTGATCGAGGGGGCGCACGAGGGCGCGGGGCTCGGTGACCGGTTCCTCGGCCATATCGAGCGTTGTGCGGTGCTGCTTCATCTCGTCGATGGCACGCGCTCGGCTGTGACGGAGGCCTATCGCACCGTCCGCGCCGAGCTCGAGGCCTATGGTGCCGGCCTTGCCGGCAAGCCCGAGGTCGTGGCGCTGAACAAGGCGGATGCGATCGAGCCGCGCGCTCTTGCGGCACGACGCGCCGCTCTCGCCCGCGCCGCCGGCAAGCACGTGCTCGTCCTCTCCGCGGCCACGGGCCAGGGCAAGGCGGAGGTGCTTCGCGCCCTGTGGTCCGCCATCGCCGCATCGCGCGGGGCGGAGGCGGCATGACGGCGCTTTTGGCGAAGCGTCTCGTCGTCAAGGTCGGCTCTGCCCTTTTGGTCGACGAGGCGGCGGGGCGCCCGCGAACCGACTGGCTCGCCGCCCTCGCCGAGGACATCGCCGCGCTCAGGCGCTCCGGCACGGAGGTGATCGCCGTCTCGTCGGGGGCGATCGCGCTCGGCCGGGTGCGGCTTCCCTCGCTTCCGCCCAAGCCCCGGATGCGGCTTGAGGAGAAGCAAGCCGCCGCCGCGGCCGGGCAGCTCTCGCTCGCCCGCGCCTGGGAGGAGGCGCTCGGCGCCCACGGTCTGCCGGCCGCCCAGATCCTGCTCACCCTCGACGACAGCGAGGAGCGCCGGCGCTACCTCAACGCCCGCGCCACGCTCGAGACCCTGCTCGCTCTCGGCGCGGTGCCGGTGATCAACGAGAACGACACGGTCGCGACCTCGGAGATACGCTTCGGCGACAATGACCGTCTCGCCGCCCGGGTTGCGGAGATGGTGGCGGCCGACCTGCTCGTCCTTCTCTCCGACATCGACGGGCTGTACACGGCCGACCCCCGGCGCGACATATCGGCACGGCACATCGCCGAGGTTGACGCCATAACGCCAGAGATCGAGGCGATGGCGGGAGATGCGGTCCCGGGCATGAGTTCGGGCGGGATGGTGACGAAGCTTGCGGCGGCGAAGATCGCCACCGGAGCGGGCTGCCGTATGGTGATCGCCCATGGCGGGGCGCTGCATGCGCTCGCTGCGGTGATGGAGGGGAGGTCGCGCCGGACGCTGTTCGCCGCCACCGCCGCGCCGCGCAGCGCCTGGAAGAGCTGGATCGCCGGCGCGCTCAAGCCGGCTGGGCGGCTCCTGATCGACGCCGGGGCGGCGAGGGCGCTGCGCTGCGGCCGGTCGCTCCTGCCTGCCGGCGTGTGCGGGGTGGAGGGAGAGTTCGCGCGTGGCGACTGTGTCGAGGTGGTGGCCGATGGTGTGGCGGTGGCGCGCGGGCTTGCCAACTACGCGGCCGAGGATGCGCGCCGCATCGCCGGCCGGCACAGCCGAGAGATCGAGCGCATCCTCGGCTTCGCCGGACGCGAGGAGATGATCCATCGTGACGACCTCGCGCTTCTGTAGCGGTCTGCCAGGGCGCCGCAGGCCGCGAGGCGGCGTTGGCCCGGGCAGCGATTAACCGCCTGCGAACAGGTCGAGGCGCAGGGTGACGGCCTCCGCTCGATCACGTGCCAGGGGGTGCGGATGACAGTGCGATGCGTCGCTCCGGCCCGGGGCCCTGCCCGATGAGGATCCTCTACAGCCACCGGATCCAGTCGCGCGACGGCCAGGCCGTGCATCTCGACAGCCTCGTCTCGGCCTTCCGGGCGCAGGGGCATGAGGTGCTGCTGGTCGGGCCGTCGGCCTATGCCAAGGCGGAGTTCGGCAGGAGCGGCTGGGTGTCGTGGCTGCGCCGAAGCCTGCCCGGGTTCGTCACCGAACTCCTCGAACTTGCCTATGCCGTTCCGGCCACGCTGCGGCTCGACAGGGCTGCGGCGGGCTTCCGGCCGGACGTGATCTATGAGCGCTACAACCTGTTTCACCTTGCCGGCGCCCTGGTGGCGCGGCGACGCGGTCTGCCGCTCCTGCTCGAGGTCAACGCTCCGCTCGTCGAGGAACGCTCGCGCTTCGGCGGCCTTGCGCTGAAGCCGCTCGCCCGCTGGGCCGAGCGCTTCGTCTGGCGCAGCGCGACCTGGGCGCTGCCGGTGACCGAGGTTCTGGCCGGCTATCTGCGTTCGGCCGGGGTTGAGCCGGACCGGATCCGAGTGATCCCCAACGGCATCGATCTCGAGGCCTTCACGGAAGCGCTTGCCGCGCGCCAGGCTCCGGCCGGCGCTCCCGAACTCGTGCTCGGCTTCGTCGGCTTCGTACGTGACTGGCACGGGCTTGATCGTGTGATCGAGGCGATCGCGGCGTATCCTGGCCCGGCACGGATCCTGCTCAAGGTGGTCGGGGAGGGGCCCGCGCGCCCCGGGCTCGAGGCGCTCGCGGCACGGCTCGGCATCGCCGACCGCGTCGTGTTCACGGGGCTTGCGCCGCGCGAGGCGATCCCCCAGCACGTCGCCGGCTTCGACATCGCGCTTCAGCCCGCTTCCGTCGCTTATGCCTCGCCGCTCAAGGTGTTCGAGTATATGGCCGCGGGACGCGCGATCGTCGCGCCGGATCAGCCGAACATCCGCGAGGTTCTGCGCGACGGTGAAACCGCGCTTCTGTTCGACCCGGCCGATCCGCAGACGATGTGGCGGGCGATCGCCCGGCTGATCGAGGATGCCGCGCTCCGCGCCCGCCTCGGCGCCGCTGCTCGGGCGGAAATCCTTGCCCGCGACCTTACCTGGAGCGGCAATGCCCGTCGTATCGTCGCGCTCGTGGAGGGAGCGGCCAGATGAGGCTCCGGCACCTCGCCCCGATGGTTGGTTCGCGCAGTCATTCCCTTCAAGCCATGGCTTCGCGCAGTGAAGCGACGGCTTAAGCCGGACAATGACACGGAGGCGAACCATGCCTTCGCCCTGAGCAACGGCCTGTCCCAGCTCGCGGCGCTGAACGAGGCTGGGATCGACGTGCACGGGAAGGTGGTGCTCGAGTTCGGCACCAGCTGGCACCCCATCATTCCGATGCTGTTCCACGCTGCGGGCGCCCGCAAGGTCATCCTCACCGATATCGACCGCTTGATGGACGAGCACACGATCGACATCGCAAAAGGGCGCATCCTTGCTCGCATCGACGACGTGGCATCGAGCCTCGGGCTGTCGCAGGAGAAGGTTCGCGCACGGCTCGACACCTTTGCGCCGGAGTATCTGGTGCCCTGGCATGCTGACCGTCATCCGGACGCCTCGGTCGACCTCGTCATCTCGCGCGCGACATTCGAACATGTGCCGGAGCACAGTCTCGCGTTCTTCCTGAGGGCCTTTCACAGGATCCTCAGGCCGGGCGGGGCGATGTGTCACCTGATCGACAATTCCGATCATTGGCAGCACACGGACCGCTCGCTGAGCCGCCTCGATTTCCTGCGCTACCGCGACGAGAGCCTCATCTGGCGCCTCGCCCAGCTCAACCCGCAGGCGTTCCAGAACCGCCTGCGGCACAGCGACTATCGCGCGATGTTCCTCGCAGCGGGGTTCGAGGTGGTGCACGAGTCGGGCGACCCCGATCCCCGCTGCCTCGAGGACCTCCGCGCGCTTCCCCTTGCACCGCGCTTTGCGGCCTACGCTCCGGAGGACCTCGCCATCCTCAGCTCCCTGTTCGTCTTGCGCAAACCGGCCGATGCTCCGGCTTGAACGCGCCCGCAGCCGCGATCATGCGATCCTGTTCCGCGGCCGGTTCATCTGCCACACAGCGTAATTGAGCATGCCCGCGAAGCTCACCCAGGCGAGATACGGGGCCATCAGCCAAGCCGAAGCGGCGCTGATCGGCGCGAAGAGGAGGATGCAGGCGGCGATCGAGAGCCACAACAGGACGAGCTCGCAGAAGGCGAGATCGAGCCGCCTGAGGCCGAAGAAGATCGGCGACCAGAGCGCATTCAGAACGAGCTGCAGGCCCCACACGGCAAGCGGGAGGGCCGCACCGACGAATCCGCGCTCGCGCCAGACGAGCCAGCCGGAGGTCGCGATCATCACGTAGAGCACCGCCCAGGCAGGCGGAAACAGCCAGTTCGGCGGCCGCCACCAGGGCTTGCGCAGCGACTCGTACCACGGCCCCGGCCGATAGACGGCCGCCGTGCTCGCAGCGAGGAAGCAGGCGAGCAGAAACCCTGCGAGCATGGCGATGGCGAGGGCGTCCATGCGCACACTTTAGCCGTTCGCGCACTCTGTGGCATGCCGTGTGCTTGTGCCGCCGAGGCCATGCTCATCAACGCTCCGGGAAGGACCGATGCACTGGCGCGAGATGGACCGCGAGACGCTCGACCGGGCCTACAACAACATGGGCGCGGTCGCCGACAGCCAGGAGTGGCTTGCCCGCTGGCGCGAGGCCTCAGGCGCTCGACGGGCGATGCCGGGAGCGGTGCTTGACCAGGCTTATGGCCCGCGCGAGCGAAACCGGATCGACCTCTTCCCCTCGGGTGCCGCCGACGCGCCGCTGCTCCTCTTCTTCCATGGCGGCTACTGGCAGCGGAACGCCAAGGAGGGCTTCGCCTGCATGGCCGACGGCCCGCTCGCGCATGGTATCGATGTCGCGCTAGCGGGCTACACGCTCTGCCCCGCCGCGACCATGACGGAGGTGGTGGCCGAGGCGCGCGCGGCCGTCTCCTGGATCATCGCCAAGGCGCGCCGGCTCGGCTTCCCGATGCGCAGGCTTGTGCTCGCGGGCTGGTCTGCCGGGGGGCATCTCGCCGCCTCCTGCCTCGACCTACCTGCGGTCGATGCCGCGCTTCTCGTCAGCGGCCTCTATGATCTCGCGCCGATCCAGGCAGGCGGTCTCAACGACGCGCTCCGGATGGACGTCGCGGAAGCGGAACGGCTGAGCCCGATCCGCCACATCGCTCCCTGCCGTGCACGCCTCGTCATCGCCTGGGGAGAAGAGGAGCTCCCGGAACTGCGCCGCCAGTCGGCCGATTTCGCTTCGGCCTGGAGAGCGGCAGGAAACGCCGCCGAGACCCTTCCCGTGCCCGGGGCGAACCACTTCTCGATCCTCGACGATCTGGTTCGCCCCGACGGTGTCCTGACGCGCGCGGTCCTCTCGCTCAGCGCCTAGGCGCGCGCCGCGGCGATCGCCGCCCACACGCGCGCGGGGCTTGCCGGCATGTCGAGGTGCTTCACGCCGAACCCGGAGAGCGCGTCAACCACGGCGTTGATCACCGCCGCCGGCGCGCCGATCGTTCCGACCTCGCCGCAGCCCTTCACCCCCATCGGCGTGTCGGTCGACGGCGTGGCATGAGTGTCGACGCGGTAGGCGGGAAGATCGTCGGCCCGCGGCATCGCATAGTCCTGGAACGATCCGGACAGGATCTGCCCCGTCGCGCGGTCATAGACGCAGTGCTCGAGCAGCGCCTGGCCCACACCCTGGGTGATGCCACCGTGGAGCTGGCCCGCGACGATCATCGGGTTGATCACCGTGCCGACGTCGTCCACCGCGGTGTAGGCGGCGAGCTCCACCTTGCCGGTCTCGGGATCGACCTCGACCTCGCAGACATGCGCGCCCGAGGGGAAGGAGAAGTTCACCGGGTCATGATAGGCCTGCTCCTCGAGCCCCGGGTCGAGCGACTCGAGCGGATAGTCATGCGGCACATAGGCCGCGAGCGCGATCTCGGCGAAGCTCTTCGCGCGGTCGGTTCCCGACACGCGGAACGTTCCGTTCGCAAACTCGATATCCTCGACCGCTGCCTCGAGCAGGTGCGCCGCGATCCGCTTGCCCTTGGCGATCACGCGGTCCAACCCTTTGGCGAGCGCGGCGCCGCCGACGACGAGCGAGCGCGAGCCGTAGGTTCCCATGCCGAACTGCACCCGGTCGGTGTCGCCGAACACGATGTCGATGTCCTCGAACCTCACGCCGAGCTTCTCGGCGACGATCTGGGCGAAGGTCGTCTCGTGCCCCTGGCCGTGATTGTGGGTGCCGATCAGGACGGTCACTTGCCCCGTTGGGTGCACGCGCACGGTGGCGCTCTCATAGAGCCCGCCGCGGGCGCCGAGGCTTCCTGCGATCCGCGATGGCGCAAGCCCGCATGCCTCGATATAGGTCGAAAGCCCGATCCCCCTGAGCTTCCCCTTCGCGGCAGACGCCGCCTTGCGCGCCGGGAAGCCGGCATAGTCGGCGGCTTCGAGCGCCTTCTCGAGGCAGCCCGCCGGGTCGCCGCTGTCGTAGCGCATCAGAACCGGCGTCTGATAGGGGAACGCCTCCTTCGGGATCATGTTCCGCCGCCGTATCGCGGCCTTGTCGATCCCCATCTCGGCGGCGGCGATCTCGACCAGGCGCTCGAGCACGAAGGTCGCCTCCGGCCGGCCCGCGCCGCGATAGGCATCGACGGGAACGGTGTTGGTGAACACCACCCGAACGCGGCAGTGGATCGCCGGGATCGTGTAGACGCCCGAAAGCAACGGGCCGTAGAGGTTGGTCGGGATGTTCGGGCCGAAGGTGGAGATGTAGCCGCCGAGATTGGCGATCGTATCGACCTTGAGGCCGAGGAACTTCCCGGAGGCGTCGAGCGCGAGCGCTGCCTCCGTCACGTGGTCGCGCCCGTGCGCGTCCGAGATGAACCCCTCCGTGCGTTCGCAGACCCACTTCACCGCGCGCCCGAGCCGGCGGGCGGCGAAGGTGACGACCGCCTCCTCGGCATAGTGGAACTGCTTCACACCGAAGCCGCCGCCGACATCGGGCGCAACGACGCGCAGCTTATGCTGCGGGATGTTGAGGACGAACAGGCCCATCAGCAGCCGAACGACATGCGGGAACTGGCTCGTGGTCCAGAGCGTGGTCCGGTCCGTTGCCGGGTCGTGCTCGGCGATCGCCGCCCGCGGCTCCATCGGGTTGCCGACCAGCCGGTTGTTGACGAGGCGGATGCGCGCGACGTGCGCTGCTGAGGCGAACGCTGCCTCGGTGACCGCGGCATCGCCGATCGACCAGTCGCAACAGAGATTGTTCGGAACGTCGTCGAACAGGAGCGGCGCGCCCGGCGCGAGCGCGCCTTCGAGGTCGATCACGGCCGGCAGCACATCGTAGGTCACGGCGATCGCCTCCGCCGCATCGCGCGCCTGAGCCGCCGTTTCGGCCACGACAAAGGCGACTGGATCGCCGACATGGCGGACCTTGCCTTGGGCGAGCGCCGGGTGCGGCGGCTCCTTCATGGGCGCGCCATCCGTTCCCTTGATGCCCCAGCCGCAGGGAAGCCCGCCCACGCCTGCAGCGGCGAGATCGGCCCCTGTCAGCACGAGCAGCACGCCCGGCATCGTTGCTGCGCGGGTCGTGTCGATGGCGAGGATCCGTGCGTGCGCGTGCGGGGCGCGCACGAAGACGCCCCAGGCCATCCCTGGGCGGACGAGGTCTGCGACATACGACCCTTTGCCGCGGAGGAAGCGCTGGTCCTCCTTGCGGCGCACCGACGCGCCGATCCCCTTGTCGCTCATGACATCGCCTCTCCCCATCGCTCCCGCTGTCTGTGCGGGAGCGTAGCAAGAACGGTGCCGTATCCCTGTCGGCACGGGCACTGCCCGGCGTATCGCCGCGCTCTGCCCAGACAGAGTGCAGTGCCTGCCTGTTCCTCAGGCTGTTGCACAGGAGCGGATGCATCGTCCTGTCGGGAACAAGCGCCACGCCTCCATGGCATGCGATTTGCTCCGCACACCCCTGGCTTGCGAACATGCGGCGCCCAGTCGGGGGCGCAAAGAGGGGAGAGTCTGCCATGCAACACCGCAGGTTTGTCGCGGGCGGTCGCCGCCTGCTGCTCGGCCTCCTTCCGGCGGCCACTCTTCTTGCCATTGCCCTGCCCGTTTCGGCACAGCGGGCGCAGCCCTGCATCGGCGCGTCCTGGGAGCTGACCGGCCCGCTCGCGCACACCGGCTTCTCGATCCGGATCGCGGTCGAAACGGCGCTCGAGGAGATCAACGCCGCGGGCGGCGTGCTCGGCCAGCAACTCCGCCTTGTTGCGTATGATGATGTCGGCGAGCCCGCGCGTGCGGTGGACAACGCCCGCCGCATTGGCGAGCGTGACAACTGCATCGTCATGATGGGCGGCTTCCGCACGCCGAACGCCATCGCCTTGCGCGACCCGCTTGCCGAGATGGAGCTTCCTTGGGTGGGCGTGATCTCCGCCGGCACGGCGGTGATCGAGCACCCGAACAACGCCAACAAGTGGATGTTCCGCGTCTCGATGAAGGACCGTTGGGTGGCGCCGTTCCTGGTCGAGCACGCGAAAGCACGCACCAAATCGGGCAAGATCGCGCTCGTCTACGAGGGCACGGCCTGGGGCCAGGGGGCTGTGCCGGATGTCGAGCGGGCGATGGCTGCCATCAATATGCCGCTCGTCGCCAAGGAGACCTTCAACATCGGCGACCAGGATATGTCGGCGCAGCTGATCCGCCTGCGCGACGCTGGCGTCGACACGATCATCCTCTATGCGGTTGACCGCGAGGCGACCAACCTCGTCCGCTCGATGGACCGGCTCGGCTATCGGCCGACGATCATCGCGGCTTGGGGGGTTGGCGTTCAGTTTGCGCGCACGGCAGGGCCGCTCGCCGAGGGTGTTCTCGTCGCCGGCACCTTCAGCTGGATGGGGGATCTGCCGCCGCGCGCTGCCGGCGTGCTGCAGCGGATGATGCAGAAGTTCCCGCAGATCACCTCGCCCGCCGACATCCCGCTCCCCTCCGGCACGGCGAACGCTTATGACGCGACCTACATCATTGCCGAGGCGATCAAGCTCGCCGGCCGGTTCGATCGCGACGCGTTCCGGCAGGCTCTGTATCGCGTGAACTATGACGGCATCGTGGCGAGCTACCGCCCCGCCTTCGAGCCGCGGCAGGAGCGTCATGATGCGATCCTGCCGCAGCACTACAAGCTGTTTGCCTTCCACAACGGGGCGATGCTTCCGGTGGAGCAGACGCCGTTCCGCCAGGCGGCGCGCTGACACGATGATGGGCGCCGGCTCCGGGCGGGGACGCGCCCGGGGCCGGCAGCGCCGGGAGAATTCGGGTGGAAGCGATCGTCCAGTATCTGCTGAGCGGGCTGTCCGCCGGCAGTGTCTACGGCCTCATCGCGCTCGGCTTCTATGTGATGTGGAGCGCGGCGAAGGCCGTGAACTTCACCTACGGCGAGATGTTCATGCTCGGCGGGGTGCTGACGGTCGTGCTCATGGAGTTCGGCCTGCCGCTGCCGGTTGCGGCGTTGGCGGCCATCGCGGCGGCTGCGCTGGCAGGGGCGGTGATCGAGCGCGCCTTCGTCCGCCCGTTCAATCGTGAGGCGAACGCGATCGGCTGGATGCTGACGACGATCGCCGTCGGCATCATGATCGAGTCCTCCACCACCGCCACTTACGGGCCGCTCGGCCGGCCTCTGCCGACACCGCTCGTCGAGCAGCCGCTTCGGATCGGCGGCTCGGGCATCTACCCGCAAGAGCTCCTGCTTCCGGTGGCGGCAGTTGCGGTGACGGCGGCACTCGAGTTCTTCTATCGTCGAACCGTTCTCGGCAGGGCGATGCGTGCGGTCTCCTTCAACCGTGTGGCTGCCGGCCTTGTTGGCATCGATGCCGATCGCATCACCCTGCTCGCCTTCGCGATCGCGGGAGGCCTCGGTGCCTTCGCGGGGTTCCTGATCGCTCCGGTGATCCAGGCGTCGTCCACCATGGGGGTGATCGTCGGGCTCAAGGGGTTCATGGTTGCCATCATCGCCGGGATCGCGAATGCGCGCGGCGTCGTGGTCGTCGGCATCCTCTACGGAGTGGTCGAGAAGCTGATCGAAGGCTATCTGTCGACGGCAGCGCGGGATGCGATCGGCTTCACCCTGATGATCCTTCTCCTCCTCCTGTTCCCGCAAGGGCTGTTCGGCCGGCCGGAGGTGAGGAAGGTGTGATGCGTCCGCGCCTCTCCGTCCTGCTTCTGGTTCTGCTCGTCGTCACCCTCGCCGCTTTCCCCTGGGTGGGCGACGTGATCGGCGAACGCTTCCCGACAAGCTACGAGCTTCGGCTTGTGATGCGGGGGATGATCCTCGCGATCGTCGCGATCGGGCTCAATATCCTTGTCGGTTATGCGGGCCTCGTCTCGCTCGGGCAGGCGGCGCTCTATGGTCTCGGCGCGCATGTCGCTGCGCTGCTTGCGCTTCGGGCCGGGTTTCCCTTCGCCGCGGCGCTGCTCTTCTCGGTGCTGATCCCCGCCGCTGTCGGCGCGATGCTCGCCTTCCCGACCGTGCGCGTGCGCGGCGTCTATCTCGCCGTCATCACGATCGCCTTCGGGCTCGTGTTCGTGAACGTGCTCAGGGAGTGGGTGAGCTTCACGGGCGGGGCCTCGGGGCTCGTCGGAATCCCGCGCCCGACCATCCTCGGCGAGCGGCTCGGCGCCACACGGGCGACCGGCTTCAACTACTACTACCTGATCCTCGTGTTCCTGCTCGCTGCGATCGGCGTTCAGGCGGCGCTCGTGAAGTCGCGCTATGGCCGGGCGATGCGCGCGGCGGCGCAGAGCGAGAACGCCGCCCGGGCGCTCGGGATCAACGTCGTCGGCATCCGCACGCTCGCCTTCGCCGTCTCGGCAGGGTTCGCGGGCCTCGGTGGCGCGCTCTTCGCCAATCTCGCCCTGTTCGTGAACTACGAGACCTTCACCTTCACCGCCTCGATCGAGCTTCTCCTGATGGTCATCCTGGGCGGGTCGGGAACGCTCGCCGGCCCGCTCGTCGGCACGTCGATCCTGTTCTCGGCCACGCAGTTCCTCCAGGGGCTCGGCGAGTGGCAGACCTTCGGCTATGGGCTGTTGCTCGCGCTCGTCCTGTTCGCCCTGCCGCGCGGCATCGTCGGGTCACTCGCGCGGCTGGCGCAGGGTCGCGCGTCGGGTGAGGCGACGCGCGAAACCGGCCCCTGGCCCAACTGGGTCGAGGGCATGGAGAGGGTGACGGCGCGTCACGAAGAGAGCGGGCAGTCGACGCTGATCACGCGCGGCCTCACTCTCCGTTTCGGCGGGCTGACGGCCGTGAACGCTGTGGACATCGATGTGCGGTCCCGCACGGTGCATGCGCTGATCGGGCCGAACGGCGCTGGCAAGTCGAGTCTGCTCAACGTCGTCTCCGGCTTCTACCGGGCGACATCGGGAGAGGTCAGTGTGTTCGGCGAGCGTGTGGGATCCCTCCCGCCGCATGTGCTTGCTTGCCGCGGCATCGCGCGCACCTTCCAGAACACCGAGCTGTTCGGGCAGATGACCGTTCTCGAGAACGTGCTTGTCGGCCAGCACGTGCATTTCCGGTCGGGCTTTCTCGAGACGGTGCTGCGCCTGCCGCGCTTTCGGCGCGAGGAGCGCGCCGCGCTCGAGGAGGCGCGTCGCCTGCTCGCCTTCGTCGGCCTTTCCGCCTTCGCCGACGAGGAGGCGCGCAACCTCCCCTTCGGCCATCAGCGCCGGCTCGAGATCGCCCGGGCGCTTGCGTTGCGGCCCAAGCTCCTTCTGCTCGACGAGCCGGCCGCAGGCCTGACGCATGGCGAGATCGAGGACCTCGTCGCCTTGATCCGCGGCCTCGCCGATCGCGGCATGACCATCGTCCTCGTCGAGCATCATGTGGAGATGATCATGGCCGTCTCCGACCGCGTCACCGTTCTCGACTACGGCGAGGTGATCGCCGACGGGCCGCCCGCCGCGATCCAGAACGACCCGCGCGTGATCGAGGCCTATTTCGGGCACGCCACGCTGCCTGGGCAGACGGTGCCGGCGTGAGACCCTGGCCGTGAGCGCCCCGATCCTCTCTCTCTCTGGCGTCCGCGTCGCCTATGGGCGGATCGAGGCGGTGCGCGGGGTCGACCTGACGGTGGGCGCGGGCGAGTTCGTCGGCGTGGTCGGCTCGAACGGCGCCGGCAAGACTTCGCTGATGCGCGCGATCGCGGGCGTCGTCCGTCCTGCAGGCGGAACCATCCGCTTCGACGGGGCGGACGTCACCGGCCGGAAATCGCACGAGATGGTCGCCCGCGGGCTTGCGATGGTGCCGGAAGGCAGGATGGTGTTCGCCGACCAGACGGTACGCGACAACCTCATCCTCGGCTCCTATACCCGGATCGGCCGCGATGACCCGGGAATCGCCGCCGACATGGACAAGGTGCTCGGCCTGTTTCCGCGCCTGGCCGAGCGGATCGACCAACTCGCCGGCACGCTGTCGGGTGGGGAGCAGCAGATGCTCGCGATCGCGCGCGGGCTGCTGTCGCGGCCGAAGCTTCTGGTGATCGACGAGCTCTCGCTCGGCCTTGCGCCGAAGATCCTCGATCTGCTTTTCCCGGTGCTGACGGCGCTGAACCGCGAGGGGCTCTCGATCCTGCTCGTCGAGCAGATGGCGAGCTATGCTCTCTCCGTCACCGCCCGCACCTATGTGATGGAGAACGGGCGCGTGATCCTCGAAGGGGCTTCCGCGCAGGTCGCCGCCGACCCGCGCGTCCTCGACGCCTATCTCGGCCGCCGCGACGCCGCCTGAGCGGCTCCGGGCGCGGCGTCACGCCGCGGGCGCGACCTGGGTTCGGACGAACTGCGCGCGCAGATGCTCGCCCGACGTCGTCGGCGGATATTTCGGCGCCTCGCCGGGCCGCACCGTTCTCGGAAGCGCGGCGACCGGCGCGTCATAGTTCGGATTGTGAAAGAAGATGAGCGAGAGGCGTCGGCTGATGGCCGCCTTCTCCTGTGGGGGATTGACCACGCGGTGGAGCGTCGCCTTCCAGGTGTCGTTGGTCCAGCGGGCCATCAGCTCGCCGATGTTGACGATGAAGCAGTCGGGCACGATCGGCACGTCGCGCCATTCGCCCTCGGTGTTCATCACCTGAAGACCGCCCGGCTTGTCCTTGGTGCGGAGGATGGTCAGCGACCCGTAGTCGCAGTGCGCCCCGGCCCTGAGCTGCCCCGGCTTCGGCGGCACCGTCGGCGCCGGATAGTTTCGCACGCGCAGCCTCGAGATGTGGCGATCGATCGTGTCGGCGAAGAAGTCCTCAGGCAGGTCGAGCGCCAGCGCGAACATCGCCATCAGCTCGGCGGCGAGGTCGCCAATGGCGCGGAAATAGGCCTTGTAGAGACCGCGCAGCTCGGCCGGGCGCTCGGGCTAGAGATTCGGGTGGACGTGCTTGCCCGCTGCCGGTCCGGTGAAGTAGTCGCCCGTGCCGACATCCACGGTCCCGATCATCAGGCTCTCGTTGAGGTCGCCCGGAACGTCGTCGCCCCAGCTTCGCCCCACGCTCTCCGCCTCGAGCGGGATATAGCCGCGCGCGATGTCCGGCGCGGGCCGGGCGACGCGGCGCTTTTCCTACTCCGGCAGGTCGAAGAAGGCCGCCGACACCGCCCGAACCTCGTCGACCAAGCCCGCGTCGATGCCGTGGCCGGTGATGACGAGGAAGCCGATGCCATCGACGGCGCGGCCGACCTCGGCGGCGACGCGCCGCTTCGCCGCCGCGTCCCCGGTCCGGAACGGTGCGATGTCGATCACCGGAACGTCACGGAGCATGCGCTGCCTCCCTCGCCTGCCTGAGAGCGGCGCGGGTGGCCCGCGTGGCGGCCTCGTCCACCGCGAGCGTCTCGTCCTCGATCGCGCCCATGAGGATCACGCCGTAGACGCGGGCGGCCTTCTCCCGGCTCTCCCATCCTTCGAGCACGTCATGCAAGACGCGCACGTCATGCAAGACGCGGGCCGGTTCCCGGTCGAGCGGGTCGCCATATCCGCCGCCCGAGCTGTCGCGGCCGCGCAGGCGCTCGCTCCGCCGCAGCGTCACCTGGATCACGTTCGGCAGGCGCGTTTCCCGGCCATCGGCGTCGATGAGCGACGTGCTGCCCGGTGTGCCGTCATGGCCTCCGGCCACGCCGCGCGGCGCGGCGTGCTGGCCGTCGCAGGAGATCACCGCCGTCACCTCTCCGGTGGTCGGCTCGAGCTCGATCCTCTACGCCGGCGCGCCGCGGCGTCGTCCGCCGCCGGCGCTGTCCTCGACGAGCGAGAGGGACCGGACGCGGATCGGATGCTTGAGCTCGTCCACCTCGACGCTGTCGCGATACATCAGCCCCGCGATCACCTCAATCGCGTAGTTCACCCAGCCGTCGGCCACCGGGCTCGCCGGCCCGCCATTGGTGGACAGCATCATGCGGTTGACGAAGGGGGCGCCGCCACGGCGGGCGTCCCGTCCCGAGATCACCGCCATGCCGGCGCCGCGCCCGGTTCCCCCCTCGGCGAGCCCGTGCCCGTCGCCGAGCTGCGCGAAGGCAGATTGGGTGATGTTGACGAGCCGTTCCGAGACGTTGGTCGTCGCCATCGAGCAGGAGTGCGGGAACTTCGGCGCCGCCACAACGCTGTCCTCGGCGTAGGCGAAGCTCAGTCGGCGGAAGCTCCCGGCATTGCGCGGGATGTCCGTCTCGAGCGCGTTGAAGATCGCGCCCACCACCGCCGAGGTGGCGGCACCGAGCGAGGTGTTGAGCCCGACATCGACGCAGGGAGGGTTGTCGGAGAGGTCGACATGGATCGTCGCCTCGTCCGGATCGATGTCGATCTTCACCGTCAGCTCGAGCCCGTCGGGCAGGATCCCCTCGAGCGGGTCGGACCGGCCGCGGTTGACGAGCCGCGCCTTGGGCAGACGGCGTATGTTGTCGATCATCCGACGCTCGGAGTAATCGAACCACTCCCGCACGAAGCGCTTCACCGTCGCCGTGCCGTACTTGCGGCAGAACTCCTCGAGCCGGCGCTCCGCCACGCGCGCCGAGCCGAGGCCCGCGAGGAAGTCGCCGTACCACTGGTCGGGCACGCGGATTCGCGCGCGGCACATCCGGACGATGTCGTCGATGGTGCGGACGTCGCGCTGGATCCGCACCGCTGGGAAGACGAGAGCGCCCTCGTGGTAGACATCCCTCGCCAGAACGAAATAGCTCGACGGGATCGAGTTGCCGATGTCTGCCATGTGGCATTTCGACACCGCAGTGAACAGGTGCTCGCCCTCGTGCAACACCGGCACCATGAAGGTGTGGTCGGCCGGGTGGGTGTTGCCTCGATAGGGATCGTTATCGAGATAGGCGTCGCCGCGCCGGAGGTCGCCCGCATGGTAGCGGCGCATATTCGCCGTCTGGATGTGGCAGCCGAAGATGTGCACCGGCAGGCCCTCGGCCGGGGCGAGCAGCTCGTCCTCGCCGGTGACGATGCAACAGGAGAAGTCCCGCGCCGAGGAGATCACGGCCGGACGCGCGGCGCGCAGCAGCGTGTTCGTCATCTCGCGCACGATGCCGTCGAGGCGGTTGGCCATCACCGACATCAGCATCGGGTCGAGCGTGTCCATGCCTCTCTCCTCACGCCGCGCAGTCGAGGATGTAGTTGCCGGCCGCCGAGAGCCGTGCGGCGAAGCCGGGCGGGATGACGATCGTCGTCGTCGGCTCCTCGATGATCGCCGGGCCCGCGATCTCCGCTCCCGGCTGCAGCATCCCGCCGCGGAAGATCGCGGTGTCGACCCGGCCGGTCTCGGCGACGTAGCAGGAGCGTCGCTCGGCCGGCTCTTGCTTGTGCCGCGTCGCCTCGAGCGAGGGCGGCGGGGGCGGCTCGAACGCGGTGATGGCAATCCGCCCCTTCCAGTTCACGAACTCGACGGGGCTTCCCTCGTCGCGCACGGCATAGACGCGCTCGTGCGTCCGGTGGAACGCCTCGGCAAGCGCCGCGACGTCGGCCGCGCCGTCGATCCGCCGCGCCGGCAGCCGTCTGTCGAGCTCCCAGACCTGAGCGCGATAGCGGGCCTCGACGAGGAGCTCGGTGCGGGCCGGGGCGCCCTCGGCGCCGCGAAGGCCGCGCCGGAACGCCTCGAGCTCGGCCTCGATCTCGCCGAGCACCGTGTTCACGCCCGCGATGTCGAAGGCCGTGGTGTCGGTGAAGCGGCTTCGCGTCGCCTCGTAGACGATGTCGCTCACCTGCATGCCGCAGGCGGAGAGGGCGGAGGCGAGCCGCGGCAGGATCACGGTGTCGCAGCCGAGCTCGCGCGCGATCAGCATGATGTTGAACCCGGCCGCGCCGCCGCCGGCGACGATCACGCTCTCGCGCGGGTTCAGCCCCTCATTGACCGTGATCTCGCCGATCGCCTTGATCATCAGCTCGTTGGCGATGGTCAGGATCGCCGCCGCCGTCTCGTCCAGGCCCTGGCCGAACTCGGCGGCGAGCCGGCCGATGACGCGCCGCGAGACCTCCGCGTCAAGCGGCAGGCGCCCGCCGTTGAAGAAGGCCGGGTCGATATAGCCGAGCACCATCGCGGCATCGGTCACGGTCGGCTCGGTGCCGCCGCGGCCATAGCAGGCCGGCCCCGGGGTCGATCCGGCCGAGTGAGGGCCGACGCGCAGCAGGCCCCCCGCATCGCGCCAGGCGATCGACCCGCCGCCCGCGCCGATCGACCGCACATCGACCGTCGAGGTGCCGATGATGTCGCCGAGCCAGCGCGGCCCGAGCCAGGAGTCGCGCGTATGAACGAGGCCGCCGTCGCGGACGAGGCCGACATCGAAGGTCGTTCCGCCGGTGTCGCAGACGATCACGTTGCCGCCCGTGCGCTCGGCGGCACTCACCCAGCGCCCGGCCACGGGCGCCATCGCCGGCCCCGACTTGAGCGTGTGGATCGGGCGCGCGATCAGCTCCTCGAGATGCTGGCAGCCGCCAGCGGAGGTCGAGACGAGCAGGTCGCCCGCGAACCCGGCGGCCGCGAGATCCTCGGCGAGGCCTCTGAGATGCCCCTGAATCAGCGGCGTCAGCGAGGCATCGATCGCGGTGGCCGAGGCGCGCCGGTACTCGCGCAGGATCGGCATGAGCTGGTGCGAGAGCGTATAGGGCACGCCCGGCATCAGCTCCTCGATCAGCGCGCCGAGGGCGAGCTCGTGCACGGGGTTGGCGATCGACCACAGCAGGCAGACCGGCGACCGCCTCGAAGCCACGCGCCTTGAGCGTCTCGACCACGCCGCGTGCCTGGGCAAGGTCGATCGGCCGCACGACCTCGCCGCCTGCCCCGATCCGCTCCGCGATCTCGAAGGTCCTGCGGCGCGGGATGTACGGGTCCGGGTAGTCGACGCTGTCGTCGTGCGTGCCATGCTTGCCGCCCTCCTTCAGCGTCAGCGTGTCGCGGAAGCCTTCGGTCGTGAGGAAGGCGGTGCGGGCGGTACGGCGCGTCACCACCGCGTTGGTCGCGCGCGTCGTGCCGTAGATCAGTATCGCGGCACGCCGAAGCAGCGTGCGCGACGAGAGGCCGAGCTCGCCGGCGACGATCTCGAGCGCCGCCGCCATGCCGTCGAAGATCCGCTCGTGCATGGTCAGTGCCTTGCCGATGTGCATCTGCCCATCGCCGTCGAGCACGACGACATCCGTGAAGGTTCCGCCCGTGTCGACGGAAATCCGGTAGGCCAGGACGGTCTCGCCCTCCTGCGCGAGGTGCACGCTGCCGCGCGCGGACCAAACGGCCTTGGGCGCCAGGCTCTTCACCGGCCCCGACCGCTCTGGCCCCAAGTTTGCAACGAAGGCTGCCGACCCGGGACCGCACGCAGCGTACCCGGGTTCGGAGGGAAGGGAATGCCCGGTCATAACGCGGAGCGGGGGCGCACGTCGCGTGCCGCATCCTCCTTGGGCGGCCTCGACGGCGCGGCCCGCGCACTGAAAACTTTCGCCGTCTCTGGCCAGCCTGCCGACCTTAGCCGCTGCGGCGCCGCCCTCCCGGTGCCGGCACCTCGGCATGCGCCGGCGGACCGGGCGTGACAGCCAGGGAGCGACACGGGAGAAGACGATGCCAAAGGAGATCCTCTGCGCCTTCAGCGTGCACTGCGATGCGGTCGCGGGATGGCTCGGCAGCTACATGGGCGAGGACAGCCCAGGCGACATCAGCCGCGGGGTGTTCGCGGCCGAGGTCGGCATGCCGCGCCTCTTGACGTTGTTCGAGCGTTTCGGCCTCAAGCAGTCCTTCTTCATCCCGGGCCATACGATCGAGAGCTTCCCCGAGGTGACCGACATGGTCGCCAAGGCCGGGCACGAGATCGGGCTGCACGGCTACAGCCACGAGAACCCGCTCGCGCTCACACGCGCGCAGGAGGAGGCGATCTTCGACAAGTGCATCGGCCTGATCGAGAAGCACTGGGGGCGCTGCCCTGTGGGCTATGTCGCGCCGTGGTGGGAGGTCAGCGCCACCTCGATCGAGATCCTCCTCGAACGGGGGATCGAGTACGACCACTCGCTGATGCACCACGACACCACCCCCTATTACGTCCGCACCGGCGATTCCTGGACGAAGATCGACTACTCCCAGCCCGCCGAGACCTGGATGAAGCCCTTCACCAAAGGCCGCGAGACCGACCTCGTCGAGATCCCCGCCTCCTGGTATCTCGACGACTTGCCGCCGATGATGTTCGTCAAGAAGTTCCCAAACTCGCACGGCTATGTGAGCCCGCGCGCGCTCGAGGAGATCTGGCGCGATCATTTCGACTTCGTCTATCGCGAGCACGACTATGCCGTGGTGCCGATGACGATCCACCCCGACGTGTCGGGCAGGCCGCAGGTGCTGTTGATGCTCGAGCGGCTGATCAGCCACATGCTGTCCCAGCCCGGCGTGCGGTTCGTCACGCTGGAGGAGATGGCGGCTGATTTCCGACGCCGCTTCCCGCGCAGGAAGGCGGCGAAGCCGTCGGCCAAGGCGAGAAGGGCGGCGTGAGGCGCGGCCGATGAGGCTCGTCGGCGTCGATGTCGGCGGCACCTTCACCGATCTCGTGCTCGCCGACACGGAGACGGGCGCGGTCATGATCCACAAGGTGTCGACCACGCCGGAGGATCCGTCGATCGGCGTGGTTGAGGGCGTGCTCGGGCTCTGCGCCCGCGCGGGCCTCCCGCCCTCGGCGATTGACCATGTGCTGCACGGCACGACGATCGCGACCAATGCCGCGCTCGAGCATCGCGGCGCCGAGTGCGGCCTGATCACCACGCGCGGCTACCGCGACATCCTGCACATTGGCCGCCACCAGAGGCCGCAGCACTATTCGATCAGACAACGAATCCCGTGGCAGGCGACGCCGCTCGTCAAGCGACGCCATCGCCATGTGGTGACCGAGCGCCTAATCCCGCCGAAGGGGGAGGTGCTCGTGCCGCTCGCCGAGGACGAGGTGCGCACGGCGGCGCGGGCGCTCAAGGCCGCCGGCATCAGCTCGATCGCCATCGGCTTCCTGTTCTCCTACCTCAACCCCGTGCACGAGCGGCGGGCGCGCGAGATCGTTCTCGAGGAGCACCCCGAGGCCTTCGTCACCCTCTCCTCAGATGTCGCGCCGCAGTTCCGCGAATTCGAGCGCTTCACCACCGCGGCGATGAACGCCTTCGTCGGGCCCAAGGTGCGCGACTACGTGGCCCGGCTCGAAGGCAGGCTCGCCGACGCCGGGCTTGCGGCCGATCTCCACATCATGGCCTCGAACGGCGGCGTGGTGACGACCGCGTCCGTGGCCGAACGCCCGGTGGTGACCATGCTCTCCGGCCCGGCAGCCGGGGTGCTCGGCGGCGCCTGGGCAGGCGGGCTCTCGGGGCGTCGCAACCTCATCACCTTCGATGTCGGCGGCACCTCGGCCGACATCGGTATCGTGACGGAGGGCGCGTTCTCGGAGGCCACCGCACGCGACACCTGGATCGCCGGCTTCCCGCTTCTGACGCCGATGATCGACATCCACACGATCGGCGCGGGCGGCGGCTCGATCGCACGCGTCGACGAGGGCGGTGCCTTCCGTGTCGGGCCGCAATCGGCCGGGGCGCGGCCAGGCCCCGCTGCCTATGGGCGCGGCGGCACTGCGCCGACGGTGACGGACGCGCATGTCGTTCTTGGCCGACTGATCCCCGAGAACTTCCTCGGCGGGGCGATGGCGCTCGATGTCGCGGCCGCCGAAGCCGTGATCGACGCGCTCGCGGCGGGCTTGGGGCTCTCGCGCGAGGCGGCGGCACTCGGGGTGCTGACCGTCGTGAACGCGAACATGGCGAACGCGATCCGCTCGCGAACGGTACAGAAGGGAATCGATCCGCGCGGCTATGCCCTGGTCGCCTTCGGCGGGGCGGGGCCGCTGCACGGGGCGGACGTGGCGCGCGAGCTCGGCATCCGCGAGGTGGTGGTGCCGCCGCACCCGGGCATCACCTCGGCGATGGGGCTACTGACCTCGGACCTGAAATACGACGCGCTGCGCACCGCGTTCCAGGCTTCGAACGGGCTCGATCTCGCCCGCATCGCCGACGACTTCGCCGGGATGGAGGCGGAGATCGCGTCGCGCCTCTCCGCCGACGGGATCGACCCGCGCGCGGCACGGCTCGAGCGGGCGGCCGACATGCGCTATGCCGGCCAGGGGTACGAACTCCGCGTGCCGGTCGAGCCGGGCACGGTGGACGGGGGCCTGATCGAGAGAGCGATCGCGCGCTTCCACGCCGCGCACCGCGCCGAGTATGGGCACGCCTTCCCCGAGGCGCTGGTCGAGATCGTGAACCTTCGCGTCGTCGGCATCGGTGAGCGGCCGAAACCATCGCCGCCGAAGCCGTTCCCCAGCCGGTCGCTCGGGGAAGCGATGGTGCGGATGACAGAGGCGGTCTTCGCCGTCGACGGCGCGCCTCAGCGGGTCGCGACGGCGGTGTTCGCGCGCGAACGCCTGCCGCTCGGCGAGCCGATCGCCGGGCCCGCGATCGTGGTGCAGACGGACACGACGACGGTCGTCCCGCCAGGGTGCACGCTGGTCGCCGATGCTGGCGGCAACCTTCTGATCACGCTCTGAGGGAGAGGCGCGATGGATGCACCCGTTCCGGTGACGGTCGACCCGATCACGGTCGCGGTGGTGCAAGGTGCGCTCGAGAACATCGCCGTCGAGGTCGGCTACAAGCTGATGCGGATGGCCTATTCCTCCATCATCCGCGAGTCGGAGGATTTCGGCGCCGCGCTTGTGGACGAGCAGGGCAGGGGGCTTGCGGAAAGCGCGCAGTCCACGCCGCTGCAGTCGGGGCCGATCCCGGGCTACGTCAAACACGTGCTGAAGACGCTCGCCGCGCGCGGCGACACGGTTCGCCCCGGCGACGTGATCATGCACAATGACCCCTATGGAGGCGCGAGCCACGGCCCGGATGTCGCCTTCATCGTTCCGGTGTTCCACCGCGGCGAGCTCGTCGGCTTCTCCGCGACGACGGCGCATCACCTCGACATCGGCGCGCTGACGCCCGGCTCCTGCGGCATCGTGGATGCGATCGACGCCTATGCCGAGGGCCTGCAGTTCCGCGCCATCAAGGTCTATTCGGAAGGGGTACGGAACGAGGCGGTGTGGCAGATTCTGCGCGACAATATCCGCGCCTCGGACCTCGTGGTCGGCGACATGGAGGCGCAGGTCGCGGCGAGCCGGATCGGTGCCGAGCGTATGGCCGCGCTCGTCGAGCGGATCGGACTTCCGGCCTTCCGGGCGGCGTCGGCGGCCCTGATGGACCAGGCGGAGCGGATGATGCGCCAGGCGATCGCGCGCCTGCCCGAGGGCTCATGGCGTGCCGAGACCTTCATCGACGGCTATCTTGACGACCCCGATCCGTCCCGACGCGAGCTTCCGATTGTCGCGACCGTAACGAAACGCGGCGACGAGCTCATCGTCGATCTCACTGGCACCGCCCCGCAGGTTCCCGACCGGCCGATCAACATGCCGCTCGTCGGAACGGTCGATGTGGCGATCTGGCTCACCATCCGCTCAGTTCTGCTCGATACGGCCGTGCACGGCCACATTCCGGTCAACGAGGGGCTGACGCGGCCGATCACCATCGTCGCGCCGAAAGGGTGCCTCGCGAACCCCACCTTCCCCGCGCCCACCATCGCCCGCTTCTGCCCCGGTAACCAGCTCGCCGACACGGTGATGAAGGCGCTTGCCCAGGCCGTGCCTGGGCAGGTCTCTGCCGGGATCGGCAACCTCAAGGTGATCGCCTTCTCCGGGCTTCGCGGAGAGAAGCACTGGGTGCACATGGAGATCTTCGAGGGGGCCTACGGCGGCCGTGCCGATGCCGACGGCATGGACGCGGTGGACACGCTTTACGCCAACACGCGCAACAACCCGATCGAGGACATCGAGACGCACCTGCCGCTTCGCGTCGAGCGCTACGAGCTCCGGGAGGACAAGGTCGGGGCCGGAATGTTCCGCGGCGGCCTCGGCTCGGTCCGCGCCTTCCGGTTCCTGACGGATGGCGGCGCCTCGGTCGAGGGCGAGGGGCATCGATTCCGCCCTTGGGGCTTCGCCGGCGGCGAGGATGGGGAGACGGCTCGGCTCGAGATCTTGCGCGCCGATGGCACGCGGGAGGAGCTCCCGTCCAAGGTGCCGCACATGGCCGTGCGTTCGGGTGACCTCTTCATCTGCGAAGGACCTGCCGGGGGGGGATACGGCCCGCCGAAGCGGCGGGAGCCGGAGCGGGTGGCGGAGGATGTCGCCGACGGGCTGATCTCGGCGCTCACGGCGCGGGAACGGTTCGGTGTCGTGCTGACCGAGACCGGAGCGGTCGACCGCGCCGCGACGGAGGCGTTGCGACGTTCGTAGCCGGCGGCGGACGGCCGAGGTGCCGGCGAGCCCCGCAGCCGCCTTCTGCAACTGCCGCGGGGTGAGTTTGCCCGGCTTGGCCGATTGCGTGGAGGCGGCGAGACGGCCATGCTGCTGCCGGATGCGGACAGCGCGGTCCGTAGGGCAGTGTGGTCGGCCGATGGCGATAAGTCACCGAGGCGGGGTCGTTCCCGCGGGGCAGCTCGAACCGTTCGACGCAGCGGATGGCGGACGGCGTCACTCGCGCTAGCCTTGCCCCGATTGCCAGGGCCGAAGGTCGGCTCGCTCTGTCGTTCCGGGTTCGCGGCGGCCGGACCGTGATTGGCCGGTTCGAGCAGTCGGGGTGCCTGCGGGCGCGCCTTCCCCGCCCCGAGCGCGGCGCCTTCACGGGAGCGGTGACGATGAACACGGCGGGTGGCATCGCCTCGGGCGACCGGCTCGCGACATCGGTCGCGTGGGAGCGTGATGCTGCGGCCACGGTGTGCAGTTCGGCCGCCGAGCGCCTCTACCGCGCCCGCCCGGGCGAGGCGGCAGCCTTGGTTCGCACGCGGCTCGACATCGAAGAGGGGGCAATCGCCGAGTGGCTGCCGCAGGAGACGATCCTGTTCGACGGCGCGTGTCTTGATCGCAGCCTCTCCGTCACGCTTGCCGAAGGCGCCTCGTTCCTTGCGGTCGAGGCCCTGGTGTTCGGCCGCACCGCGCGTGGCGAGACGCTCCGCCGGGGGATGCTGCGTGACCGTATCGAGATCAGACGTGCGGGCAGGCTGGTGCACGCAGAAGCGATACGACTCGAGGGCGACATCGCAGGCCTGCTCGCACGACCGGCGGTCGCCGCCGGCGCGGCGGCGGTGGCCACCGTCCTCCGCGCTGGGCCTGGCGGAGAGGCGGCGCGGGATCGGCTTCGCCGCGCATTCGCCGGCCTTTCCGGTGCCGAAGCAGGGGCGTCGCTTCGCGAGGAGCTCACCATCGGAAGGATCGTCGCCCGCGATGGCGCGTCCCTTCGCTGCGCGCTCTTGGCGGCACTCGCAGCGCTGAGGCAGGATCGTCCCGTTCCTCGGGTCTGGCTTTGTTGAGGATCAACCGATGAATCTGTCGCCTCGCGAGAAGGACAAGCTGCTGATCTCCGTCGCCGCCATGGTGGCGCGGCGAAGGCTCGAGCGTGGGGTCAAGCTCAACCATCCGGAGGCGGTCGCCCTGATTACCGATTTCGTGCTCGAAGGAGCGCGGGACGGACGGTCGGTCGCCGACCTGATGGCAGCCGGTGCGACGGTGCTGTCGCGCGACCAGGTGATGGACGGAGTTGCGGAGATGATCCATGACGTGCAGGTGGAGGCGACCTTCCCGGACGGGACGAAGCTCGTCACCGTCCACCAGCCGATCCGCTGAAGGCGCGCGCGATGATCCCGGGCGAGATCATTCCGGCTGACGGCGAGATCGAGCTGAACGCCGGGCTGCCGCGCACCACGCTCACGGTCGCGAACACCGGCGACCGGCCGGTTCAGGTCGGCAGCCATTACCACTTCGCCGAGACCAACCCGGCGCTCGCCTTCGATCGCGCCGCCGCTCTCGGCAAGCGCCTCGACATCGCCTCGGGCACGGCAGTTCGTTTCGAGCCCGGCCAGAGCCGCGAGGTGACGCTCATCCCCTATCGCGGGGCGCGACGGGTGATCGGCTTCCGCCAGAGCGTCATGGGGCCGCTCGACCAGGGCTGAGGGAGGTAGACGATGGCGCGAATCACCCGGGCGGCCTATGCGGACATGTTCGGCCCGACGGTGGGCGACCGCGTTCGCCTCGCCGACACCGACCTGATCGTCGAGGTGGAGCAGGATTTCACGCTCTACGGCGAGGAGGTGAAGTTCGGCGGCGGCAAGGTGATTCGCGACGGCATGGGCCAGAGCCAGGCGAGCCGCTCCGAGGGCGCGGTCGATACGGTGATCACCAACGCGCTGATCATCGACCACTGGGGCATCGCGAAGGCGGATGTGGGCTTGCGCGACGGCCGGATCGCCGCGATCGGCAAGGCAGGGAACCCCGACATCCAGCCCGGTGTGACCATCGTGATCGGCCCCGGAACGGAGGTGATCGCGGGCGAAGGCAAGATCCTGACGGCCGGCGGCATCGACTGCCACATCCACTACATCTGCCCCCAGCAGGTGGAAGACGCGATCGCCTCGGGCATCACCACGATGATCGGGGGCGGAACGGGCCCGGCCACCGGCACCGCTGCGACAACCTGCACGCCCGGGCCGTGGCACATCTCACGCATGCTCGAGGCCGCGGAAGGCCTGCCGGTGAATCTCGGCTTCGCCGGCAAGGGCAACGCCTCCCGTCCGGCCGCGCTCGAGGAGATGATCCGCGCCGGCGCCTCCTGTCTCAAGCTGCATGAGGACTGGGGCTCGACACCCGCGGCGATCGACTGCTGTCTCGAGGTCGCCGATCGTCACGACGTCCAGGTGATGATCCACACCGACACGTTGAACGAGAGCGGGTTCGTCGAGGACACCATCGCCGCGTTCAAGGGCCGCACCATCCACGCCTTCCATACCGAGGGCGCGGGCGGGGGGCACGCGCCGGACATCATCCGTGTGGCCGGGCTGCCGAAGGTCATCCCCTCGAGCACCAACCCGACGCGTCCCTTCACCGTGAACACCATCGACGAGCATCTCGACATGCTGATGGTGTGCCACCACCTCGACGCCAACATCCCCGAGGATGTGGCCTTCGCCGAGAGCCGCATCCGGCGCGAGACGATCGCGGCCGAGGACATCCTGCACGACATAGGCGCGTTCTCGATCATCTCCTCCGACAGCCAGGCCATGGGGCGGGTCGGAGAGGTGCTGATCCGCACCTTCCAGACCGCGCACAAGATGAAGCTCCAGCGCGGCAGGCTTCCCGAGGAGACGGGAGACAACGACAATCTCCGCGTGCGCCGCTACATCGCCAAGGTGACGATCAACCCCGCGATCGCCCAAGGCATCTCCCATGTCGTCGGTTCGGTCGAGGTCGGCAAGCTCGCCGATCTCTGCCTCTGGAACCCGGCCTTCTTCGCCGTAAAGCCGGATCTCGTCATCAAGGGCGGCTCGATCATCCGCGCGGCGATGGGAGACCCAAACGCTTCGATCCCGACCCCGCAGCCGGTGCATGACCGGCCGATGTTCGCCGCCTTCGGCCGCGCCATCGGGTCGCACTGCATCACCTTCCTCTCCAACGCGGCGATGGAGGACGATGTCGGGGCGACGCTCGGGCTGAGGCGCATGCTCGTTGCGGTCGAGAACACGCGCGGCGGCATCGGCAAGCGCAGCATGGTTCTGAACGACGCCACCCCTAACATCGAGGTTGACCCCGAGACCTACGAGGTCCGGGCGGACGACGTTCTGCTCACCTGCGAGCCGGCGGCAGTGCTGCCAATGGCGCAGCGCTATTTCCTCTACTGAGCGGTGACCGTGACGCCGATGCGTCGCGCGACCGAGGTCCTGCTCGCGGGCACATGGCAGGGCGAGGCCGACGACACCGTGGTGCTCGACCATGACCGTCGGCACCGTCGCCGTATTCGCCTCACCACCTCTGGCGGCGCCTCCGTGCTGCTCGACCTGCCGCGTGCACATCGGCTTCGCGAGGGCGATGCGCTGCTCTGCGAGGACGGCGCGCGCATCTGCGTCCGTTCCGCTTCCGAGCCGCTCTTCGAGATCTCTGCGCCCGATCCGGCCGCTCTCGTGCGGATCGCCTGGCATCTCGGCAATCGCCACCTGCCGACCCAGCTCTGCGGCGACCGGCTTCGGATCCGTGAGGACCATGTGATCGCCGAGATGGTGCGCGGGCTCGGCGGGAGCGTCACCGCGATCTCCGCACCAATCGATCCGGAAGCCGGTGCGTATGCCGGGGGTCACCACCATCACCATCATCACGACGACGATCGTCACGATGATGAGCAGGCGACGGTTCCGATCGTGCTTGCCGGTGACCATGACCGCGGCGCCTGAGCGCATGGTTGAGAGCGCGCCGCTGTGGCGCCTTCTCCTGTGGTGCTCTCCCGCCTTTCCGGTGGGCTCCTTCTCGAATTCGCACGGGCTCGAATGGTCGGTCGAGGCGGGCGACGTGTCCGATCCGGCCAGCCTCACCGACTGGGTCGATGCGCTTCTCACGGCCGGCGCCGGATGGACGGACTCGGTGTTCCTCGCCCATGCCCACCGCGCCGCCGTGGCAGCAGATCGTGCCAGTCTCTCCGACCTCGCCGAGCAGGCCTCGGCCTTCGCCGCCTCGCACGAGCGCGAGGTCGAGATGCTCGCCCAAGGGGCGGCGTTCGCCCGCGCGCTCGCGGCCGGCTGGCCGGCGCTCGCGGCCGCTCTGCCGCAGGGCGACCGTCTTCCCTACGCCGTAGCATTCGGCGCCGCCTGCGGCGCCGCAGGCATTCCGCTTCGGACCGCCTTGGTCGCCCATCTTCAGGCCTTCGCCGGCATGGTCGTCTCGGCGGCCGTCCGGCTCGTCCCGCTCGGACAGAGCGACGCCCTGCGTGTCCTTGCCGCGCTCGAGCCGCTTGTCCACGCGGTCGCCGAGGCCGCTGCCGCCGCTCCGCTTAACGCCGTCGGCGGCGCGGCGTTCCGTTCCGACATCGCCGCGATGGCGCACGAGACCCAGTACACGAGGCTGTTCCGGACATGACACGATCACGCACAGGTGCCCTCCGCGTCGGCGTCGGCGGGCCGGTCGGCACCGGCAAGACAGCGCTGATGGATGCGCTCTGCAGGCGCTTCCGCGGCGTCTACGACATCGCGGCGATCACGAACGACATCTACACCAAGGAGGATGCCGAGTTTCTGACGCGCGCGGGGTCGCTTCCCCCCGAACGGATCCTCGGCATCGAGACCGGCGGCTGCCCGCACACGGCGATCCGCGAGGACGCCTCGATCAACCTCGCGGGGGTGGCCGAGATGACGCGTCGCTTCCCCGGGCTCGAGCTGATCCTGATCGAGAGCGGCGGAGACAATCTCGCCGCGACGTTCAACCCCGAACTCGCCGATCTCACGATCTACGTGATCGACGTCTCCGCCGGCGACAAGATCCCCCGCAAGGGGGGGCCAGGGATCACGCGCTCGGATCTGCTTGTGATCAACAAGATCGACCTCGCGCCTTACGTCGGCGCTTCGCTCGAAGTGATGGAGCGCGACGCGCGGCGGATGCGGGGTGACCGGCCCTTCGTGTTCACCAACATCCGTGCCGGCGAGGGGGTGGAGGAGGTGGCGCGCTTCATCGAGACGGAAGGCGGGCTTGCGGCCTGAGATGAGGGAGAGAAGGATGCGGACAAGGAGTGTTCCGGTAACGCTCACGGCTGTGCTCGCCGCCACGCCGGCGCTCGCCCATACCGGGCAGGAGCTCGGCGGTCTCGCGTCCGGGCTGATGCACCCGATCGGCGGGTTCGATCATCTCGAAGCGATGCTCGCGGTGGGGCTCTGGGCGGGGCTGGTCGGCGGAGCGCCGCGCTGGCTTGTGGCCGGCGAGCTTCGTCGCCGCGATGGTCTTCGGCGCGGCGGCTGGCTGGTCATGTGTCGCGTTCCCGGCCGTCGAGACGGCGATCGCGGCAAGCGTGCTGGTGCTCGGCGGGGCGATCGCCGCGGGCTGGTCGCCGGCGGTCGCGGTTGGGGCGCTTCTCATCGCCGCCTTCGGCCTCACCCATGGCTATGCGCACGGGGCCGAGATGCCGGGCGACTCCTTTCGCAGCGGCTATGCGGCCGGGTTCGTTGCGGGAACCACGCTTCTGCACGGCCTTGGGCTCGCGCTCGCGTCGGCGCTCGCGGCGTTCGGTGCGCGGAAGGCATCGAGGGTCGCCGGCGGGGCGCTCGCCTCGTTCGGCCTCGTGCTGCTCGCGGGCACGCTCGCCGGGTGAGCCGCGCTCAGGCGGCCGGGTCGAACCCGTTGGCGACCACGCCGCGCGGGGTGGCGAGCGCGTAAGGCCCGCGCGGCAGGAACCGGCCGCTTCCCGGCTCTGCCTGCACCGTTCCGTTGCGCATCACCACCTCGCCGCGGCGGATCGCGAGCACCGGCCAGCCGGTGACCTCCATGCCCTCGTAAGGCGTGTAGTCGATCGCATGGTGCATCAGCGCGTTGGTGAGCGTCACCTTGCGCGCAGGATCCCACAGCACGAGATCGGCATCCGCCCCGATTGCGATCGTTCCCTTGCCGGCAAGACCATAGAGGCGCGCCGGGTTGGTGGCGGTCAGCGCGACGAAGGCGTTCACGCTGATCCGCCCCTTCGCGACACCTTCGCTGAACACGATCGGCAGCCGCGCGGCGAGGCCCGGGATGCCGTTCGGGATGTCGCGGAATGGAACATCGCGCCCGTTCTGGCTCTTACCTGACGTGCCCTCATAGCTGTAGCCGCAATGGTCGGAGCTGATCACGTCAAGCACGCCGCGGCGGATCATGCCCCACATCCGCTCGTGCTCGGCCGCGTCGCGCGGAGACGGGCTGCACATGAACTTGGCGCCCTCGAAGCCGGGTCGGTCCATGTCGGCGGCGGTGAGGGTGAGGTATTGCGGGCAGGTCTCTCCCCACACCTTGAGCCCGCGCCCCTGGGCGCGGGCGATCTCCTCCGCAACCTCGGCGCAGGAGACGTGGAACACCTGGATCGGCGTGTCGACCAGCTCAGCGAGCGCGATGGCGCGATAGGTCGCCTCGCGCTCGACCACGGGCGGGCGCGACCAGGCATGGTACTTCGGCGCCGTGAGCCCGGCACGGAGCAGCGCCTCCGTCATAAATCCGATCGCCGCATAGTTCTCGCAGTGCACCGCGACCATCGCGCCAAGCCGTTTCGCTGCCGCAAGCACGCGCAGCATCTGCCGGTCATCGACGTGCAGCGGGTCGTAGGTCATGAACACCTTGAAGCTGCGGATACCGGAGGCGACGACCGCGGGCAGCTCCTTCTCGACCACCTCGTCGGTCGGGTCGGTGATGATCTGGTGCAGTGCGTAGTCGAGCATCGACGCCCGGGCGCGCCGGCGGTAGTCGTCGAGGGTCGGGCCGATCGGGCGGCCTTTGAACTGGCTTGCGAAGCAGATGACGCTGGTGGTGCCACCTGCGAAGGCGGAGGCCGAGGCCGTGACGAAACTGTCCTCGTGCACGGTGCCGTTCGGCTCGAGCTGCTCGATGTGGCAGTGCGTGTCCACGCCACCGGGCAGAACGAGCAGCCCGCCCGCGTCGATCACCCGCCCCTCGGGCGGCAGGTTGTCGGCGAGCGCCGCCACTTTTCCTGCGCGTATGCCGACATCGGCGCGCATCGTGTCGGTGGCCGTCACCACCGTGCCGCCGCGAACCACGAGATCGAACTCCGCCATCACCGCCGCTCCTTCCCGCCCGCTCTCAGAGAGAGAGCGCATCCATCGCTGCCGCCACACCGCCACGGCCATGCGGCACGCCGGCATCGGCGAGACTCATCTCCACGGCGGCGAGCGTGCCGAGGATCATCGGCTCGTTGAGGTCGCCAAGATGGCCGATGCGGAACACCCGCCCCCCAAGCCTGCCCAGGCCCCCGCCGAGCGACACGTTGTAGCGGCCGAAGGCCGCGCGCCGCACCGCTTCCGCGTCATGACCTTCGGGCATCAGGACCGCTGTGACGCTGTCGGAACATCGTTCCGGATCGATGCAGAAGAGCTCGGGCCCCTGATTGCCGGACCAGACGCGCACGGCGGCACGGACCGCTCCGGCGAGGCGTCGGTGGCGCGCCCAGACGGCCTCGAGCCCCTCCCCCTCGATGAGCCGCAGCGCCTCGGCGAGGCCATGGAACATCTGTGTAGGGATGGTGCCGACGAAGCTTCGGTGCCTGCGGCCGAGCATCACAGACCAGTCAAGATAGTGCCGCGGCAGCCGCGCGACGCGGTGCGCCGCCATCGCCTTCTCGCTGACGGCGGTGAAGCTGATCCCGGTCGGCAGCATCAGCCCCTTCTGGCTTCCGCCGACCGTGAGGTCGATCCCCCACGCGTCCATCGCATAGGGGAGGGAGGCGAGAGAGGAGATCGTGTCGGAGAGCAACAGGGCGGGGTGGCCCGTCTCGTCGAGCGCGGCGCGAACCTCGCGGATCGGCAGGGTGACGCCGGTCGAGGTCTCGTTATGGACGGTGCACACCGCCTTGAACCGATGCGCCGTGTCGGCGGCAAGCGCCGCCTTCACCGCCTCGATCTGCGCGCCGCGGCGCCACTCCGCCGGGACAATGACGACTTCGAGGCCGAACTTCCGCGCCATCTCCGTCCAGCTCTCGCTGAAATAGCCGCTCTCGAGCATCAGAAGCGTGTCGCCCGGCGAGAACAGGTTGACGAGGCTCGCTTCCCACGCACCGTGCCCGGAGGCGGCATACATGAAGACGTGGCCGTCCGTGCCGATCACCCGCTTGAGCCTGCGCACGCAGTCCTCGAACAGGGCGATGAAGCTCTCCTCCATGAAGTCCTGCGAGGGGCGGTCGATCGCGCGGAGGATGCTGTCGGGGATGTTGGTGGGGCCTGGGTTGGCGAAGAAGGTTCGGCCGCGCGGCGTCACTGACAAGGGTTCGTCTCCGGATCGGTTCGGGATCGATCAGCCCCAGAGCCCCGGTTCGGGCGGGTGGACGAGGCTCCTCTCGTAGCGCAGGCCCGGGCTTCGGTCGCGCGCGAGAAGAAGCGGGCCGTCGATGTCGACGAACGCCGCGCCTTGCGCGACGAGATGCGCCGGCGCCATCGCGAGCGATGAGGCGAGCATGCAGCCGACCATGACGCGCAAGCCCGCCGCCTCCGCCGCTGCGCGGAGCCGCAGCGCCTCCGTCAGCCCGCCCGTCTTGTCGAGCTTGATGTTGATCACCTGGTAGAGGCCGACGAGGCGTGGCAGCGTTGCGGTGTCGTGGCAGCTCTCGTCGGCGCCGAGCGGCAGCGGGAACGGGACGCCGCGCAGCGCCTCGTCTGCTTCGGCGTGGAGCGGCTGCTCCAGGAGCTCCACACCGGCCTCCGCCAGCGCGGGCGCGAGCGCGACCGCCGCCTCCAGGGTCAGCGCCTCATTCGCATCGACGATGATCCGTGCCTTGGGCGCGTTGGCGCGCACGGCGGCGACTCGGTCGGCATCTTCTTCGTCCCCGGTGAGTTTCAGCTTGAGAAGCGGCCGGTCGGCCGCTTCGGCGGCCGCGCGGCCCATCGCCTCGGGCGTATCGACCGAGAGGGTGAAGGCGGTCGTCACCGGTTCGGGTTCGGGCAGGCCGGCGAGCTCCCACACGCGCCGTCCTGCCTGTTTCGCCTCGAGGTCCCAAAGCGCGCAGTCGACGGCATTCCGGGCCGCGCCCGGGCGCATTGCCCGCTGCAGGCCCTCCCGCTCGAGCCCGCCCGCGATCGCAGGGCCGATCGCGGCGATGGCGCGGGCGACCTCGTCGACCGTTTCGCCATAGCGGGCATAGGGCGTGCACTCGCCGCGCCCGACCACGTCGCCGTCGGCGATCTCGCACACGAGAATGCGCGCCTCGGTGCGCGCGCCGCGGCTGATGCGGAAGGTGCCGCGGATCGGGAACACCTCCTCGCGCACCGTCAGAAGCCTGGGCACGCCGTCACATCCCCTTCAGGACGGAGACGATCGGGCCGCAGCCGGTGCGGGCCGGGTCGATCGTCGGCAGACCGAAACGGTCCGCCGTGCGCGCGATCTCCGCCATCGCCGCGGCCTCGTCCAGGCGCGAGGTGTTGAGGCTGATGCCGACCACCTTCGCCCTCGGGTTGGTGACGCGCGCGCAGGCCTCATGCGCCTCGATCGTCTCGGCGATGCCGGGAACCGGCCGGTCGCCGAGGCCGCGCATGGTCGGCCTGGTGGGGTCGTGCACCATCACCATCGCGTCGGGCTGAGCGCCCATCACGAGGCCGACCGTCACGCCCGCATAGGACGGGTGAAGCACGGTTGCCTGGCCCTCGATGACATCCCAGTGGTCGGGGTCATTGGCCGGGCAGAGCGTCTCGACCGCGCCGGCGATGAAGTCCGCCACCACCGCATCGAGCGGGATGCCGGAGCCGGCGATCAGGATCCCGGTCTGGCCCGTGGCGCGGAAGGTGGCCGCCATGCCGGCTGCCTTCATCTCGCGCTCGAGCGCAAGTGCTGTGTACATCTTGCCGATCGAGCAGTCGGTGCCGACGGTGAGCACGCGCTTGCCCGGGCGGCGAAGCCCGGTGCCGACGGGAAAGGGGCCGTGCGGCGTGCGCACGTCGTGGATGGCGCGGTGGAACAGCGAGGCCGCCTCGCGCACGGCCGGAAGGTCGGCCACCCGGTCATGTAGTCCGGAGGCGATGTCGAGGCCGAGCTCGAGCGCGCGCAGCATCAGCTGCTGCCAGGCCTCGTTGATCCGCCCGCCGCGCGTCGTCGTGCCGATCAGGAATGTCTTCGCGCCCGCCGCGGCCGCCTCTTCGAGCGTCAGGTCGGGAAGCCCGGCATCGGCCTGGCATCCGGGCAGGCGGAGCTGGCCCACGCACAGCTCGCGACGCCATTCGGCGATCGCCACCCCGGTCTTGGCCGCGAGCTGGTCATGCGCATCGCCGAGGAAGATCAGATAGGGAGTGCGGATCTGCAGCACGCGGAACCTCCAGCATTCGACCGGCCGGGAGGCTAGACGCTGCCGCGTCGCGATGCCAGCGTCCCCCCGTCAGTCTCGAGGGAGGGGCCTATGGCTGGAACGCGGGATGGGGCTGTGGCGCGGGCCTTGGCAGTCTTCGACGGCGGTGGCTTCCGCGAGACGCTCGCTGAGCTGGTCGCCATCCCCTCGACGAGCCAGGAGGAGGCGCACCGGCCCGACCTCGACCGCTATCTCGGCGCGCTCCAGCGCTGGCTCGAACGCCTCGGCTTCGCGGTGACGATCCATCCCAATCCGCTGCCAGGGCTCGGGCCGATCCTCGTCGGCCTGCGCCACGAGGGCGAGGGGCTTCCGACCGTCATCACCTACGGCCACGGAGACACAGTGCGCGGCCTTGCCGAGCAGTGGCGCGACGGGCTCGAGCCGTGGCGTCTCGTCGAGCGCGATAGCCGCTGGTACGGCCGCGGAACGGCGGACAACAAGGGCCAGCATGCGCTGAATCTCGCCGCGCTCGAGGCCGTTCTCGCCGAGCGAGGCGGGCGTCTTGGCTTCAACCTCAAAGTCGTGATCGAGACGGCGGAGGAGCGCGGCTCGCAGGGCCTGCGCGCATTCGTCGAAGCGAATCGCGCGCGTCTTGCGGCCGATGTGCTGATCGGCTCCGACGGCCCGCGGGTGATGCCGGACGTGCCGACCATCTGCACCGGCACGCGCGGCACGTTCCACTTCGACCTCGCGGTTCGGCTCCGCTCGGGTGGGGTGCATTCCGGCCACTGGGGCGGGTTGACGCGCGACCCGGCAATCATCCTCGCGCATGCGCTTGCCGCCATCATGGACCGGAACGGGCGTATCCTCGTCCCTGGCTGGACACCCGCAGGCGGCATGCCCCCTTCGGTGAAGGCGGCTCTCGCCGGCTGCCCGCTCGGCGGCGGCGGCGAGGCGGCAACGATCGACCCGGGCTGGGGCGAGCCCGGGCTGACGCCCGCCGAGAAGGTCTATGGCTGGAACAGCTTCATCGTGCTCGCGCTTCTCTCGGGCAAGCCCGACGGGCCGGTCAACGCGGTCGCCCCCGATGCGTGGGCGCACTGCCAGATCCGCTACACGGTCGACACCGACCCGGCCGCGTTCGAGCCCGCACTGCGCCGCCACCTCGATGCGCACGGGTTCACCGAGGTGCGCATCGAACGCCCCGGCGTGCGTATGCCCGCAAGCCGAACCGACCCTGACCACCCCTGGGTTCGGTTCGTGTCGGGTTCGATCGCGCGCACCCTGGGTTGCCCGCCGCAGGTGATCCCAAACAGCTCGGGCGGCCTGCCCGGGGACGTGTTCGTCGACCATCTTGGGGTGCCGCTCGTCTGGATCCCGCACAGCTATACCGGGTGCAAGCAGCACGGGCCGGACGAGCACGTGATCCCGGCGACACTGCGCGAGGGGCTTGCGCTGATGGCCGGGCTTTGGTGGGACCTCGGCGAGGGGACGACCCCGCGCTGACGCGGCGCGCTGCCCGCGCCGGCCTCGCGCTCAAGCGCCGACGAATCCCTGGGCGAGCGAGCCCGAGACGAGGCGCCATCCGTCCACGAGCACGAAGAAGATCAGCTTGAACGGCAGCGACACGACGGTGGGCGGCAGCATCATCATGCCCATGCTCATCAGCACCGAGGCGACGACGAGGTCGATCACCAGGAACGGGATGAACAGCAAAAAGCCGATCTCGAAGGCACGGCGGAGCTCGCCCACGAGGAAGGCGGGGATGAGCGCGCGCCACGGCGTGGCGTCCGGCGAAGGGGGCGGGGGAAGCCGGGCGAGGTCGAGGAACAGCGAAAGGTCGCTCTCGCGCAGATTGGCGAGCATGAAGGCGCGGAACGGCTCGGCGGCGAGCCGCATGCCCTCGAGCTCGGACACACGCCCTTCCGTCATCGGCAGGATCCCCTGCACCCAGGACGCCTCAAAGGCCGGCTGCATGACGAAGAAGGTCAGGAACAGCGCAAGCCCGATCAGCACCATGTTCGGCGGCGTGCCCTGCGTGCCGAGAGCGGAACGAAGCAGGCTGAGCACGATCACGATCCGCGCGAAGGACGTGACCATCACGAGCAGCGAGGGAGCAAGCGAGAGGAGCGCGATCAGCGCCGTGAGCTGGATCAGCCGCGTCGCGGCCGAGCCGTCTGCCGCCTCGCCGAGGTCGATCGTGACGCTCTGCGCCAGCGCCGCGGAGGGCATGAGGAGAAGGGCGATCGCGACCAGGAGGCGCATCATGCGCGGTCTCCGGTCGTGGCGGCGCCGGGCGGCTGGGCCCGGGGCGGCGTGACCCAGCCGACCACCTGGTCGCTCTCTCCGCCGACGAGCAGGAGCGCCTCGGCCTGGTCGATGCGCGCGAGCACGAGCCGACGCCGCGGGTCGAGCGCGACGGTCTCGATCACGGCGAGCCGCCGCCCCGGCCGCGCCGCGGCGGCAAGACCACTGCGTCGCGCAATCGCCGCAGCGAGCAGGATCGCGCCGATGGTCGCCGCGAGGGCGGCGATCGCGAGCGGAACGGTCGAGAGAGCGTCCATGTCTGCGCTGGCCTTCTGCCACGTGCGTGAGGGGGAGTGCGTCAGCGGAGCGGCGGGTAGCGCTCCATCGCGCGTTCGAGGTCGTCGATCTGGGCGAGAAGGTCGGCAAGCGGGGTTGCCATCTCGCGCCCCTCGGCGCGGGGCAGCGCCACCGCCTCGGCGCAGAGGTCTCCGACCTCGCGATCGAGCCCGGAGAGATCGACCGCAAGCCCCGACTGGACCAGCACGCGCGCGAGCGCGAGAGCGTCGGCAAGCCGCCCGAGCGCAGCCGTGATGGCCGCCGCCCCGCCCTCACCCGACTCCGGTGTCTCCATGGCCCTCTCCGGCAAGAGATCCGCCGCGCCGCCGCATGCGGCCGCGCGCAGGATCTGACCAGCGCGAGGTTAGCGGCCGATTAAGCGCGCCCGCATGTCGGCGTTGACGCTCCGTTCACCTTTGCCCGCGAGAACATAGCAAGGCGTGCCACGGCGGGCGCGCGGGAAGCGGGGTCGGGATGGATTTCGGACGGCTGGATGTCCTGAAGCTCGCGCAGCGGCGGCTCGACTGGCTCGACCGGCGCCAGCAGGTGATCGCGCAGAACATCGCCAATGCCGACACGCCAGGCTATGCCGCGCGCGACGTGCAGCCCTTCGCAAGGATGCTTGCGCGCACAGGCGCCGGCGCGGTGGCCATGGCGCGCACCGCACCGCAGCACATGCTGCCCTCCTCGGCCGCCGCAGCCGCCGGGCGGCCGGAGCGTCTCGCTCAGGAGCGCACCCATGACGGCAACGCGGTGCGGCTCGAGCAGGAGCTCGCCCGCGCCGCCGAGACCGAGACCCAGCACGAGCTCGCCATCGGCCTCTACCGCAAGTATCTCGGCCTGTTCCGGCTCGCTCTCGGGCGCGGCTGAGGCGGCGGTTCGAAACGTGGTGGAAAGGTTTCGCCCCCATGATGCGGAGAACCGCCGCGGTGCATGGCGGGCACGGAGGACAGCATGGACCTCTTCAAGGCGCTGAGGATCTCCGCAAGCGGCATGGACGCGCAGTCGCTCAGGCTGCGGGTCGTGGCGGAAAACCTCGCCAACCGCGATACCACGGCGACGACGCCGGAGGGAGAGCCCTACCGGCGCAAGACCGTGACCTTCGAGAACCGGCTCGACCGTGCCCTCGGCGTCGAGACGGTGCGCGTCAAGCAGGTCGGGCGTGACCGGAGCGGTTTCGGCACGCGGTATGAGCCGGGCCACCCGGCGGCGGACGACAAGGGCTACGTGAAGGTGCCGAACGTGAACAGCTTCATCGAGATGATGGACATGCGCGAGGCGCAGCGCGCCTTCAGCGCCAATCTCGCCGTGCTCGAGGTGACGCGTGGGATGCTGACCCGCGCCATCGAGCTGTTGCGCTGACGGCGGCCGCCATGGGCTCAATCCCGGCAGCGACGGCCGCCTCACGCTATGCGGCCACCGCGCTCGGCCAGCCCGGGGACGGAACGCCCGCCGCTTCGGGCGAGGGGGCGCAGGCGAGCGGCTTCGGAGCGCTGCTCGAGCGGGCGATGTCGGCGACCGTCGAGGCGGCCAAGGCGTCCGACCGCGCCGCGATGGAGGCGATCGCAGGCGGCGGCGACATCACCTCCGTCGTCACCGCTGTCGCGCGCGCCGAGCTTGCCCTGCAGACGACGGTCGCGATCCGCGACCGGGTGATCCAGGCCTACCAGGACGTGATGCGCATGCCGATCTGACGGCAGAAGCCGTCGCACCCTCCGGCCCAGAAGGGGTAGGGAGATGACCGACCAGGACGTGCTCTCGCTCGTGCGCGAGGGCTTGTGGGTGACGATCCTCGCGGCTGGGCCGCTGATGGCCGCGGCACTCATCGTCGGGCTCGCGGTGTCGCTCCTGCAGGCGCTGACGCAGGTCAACGAGGCCTCGCTCGTGTTCGTGCCGAAGGTGATCGCGGTCGCGGTGGTGGCCGCCTTCGCCGCGCCTTTCATCGGCGGCACGGTCGGTGCCTTCGCGGAACGGCTGTTCGACCGGATCGTCGCGGTCGGCGGCGGCGGCTTCTGAGGCGATGCTCGACCCGGCCGAGCTTCCCGGTCTCCTGCCGGCCTGGACCTTCGGCTTTCTGCTTGTGGTCTGCCGGATCGGCGCGGCCGTGCTCGCGCTTCCTGCCTTCGGCGAGGCGGAGGTTCCGGTGACGGTGAAGGCGGCGATCGCTCTCGCCTTCGCGGCGATCGTCTGGCCGGCGGTGTCATCCGGCCTGCCGCCGCCGCCCGCGGACGCCGCGCGGGCGATGCTGCTCGTGGTCACCGAGTGCCTCATCGGCCTCTGGATCGGGCTGCTCGCGCGGATCATCGTGCTCGCTCTCCCCGTCGCCGCCCAGTTCGTCGGCTTCCTGCTCGGCCTCTCCTCGGCCGTGCTGTTCGACCCCGCCTTCGGCGCCACCGGCACGGCGCTCGCGCGCCTCCTGGGGCTCGGCGCGATCGTGACCCTGTTCGCCACCGGCCTGCATGCGCTGCCGCTCGCGGCGCTGGCCGGCTCCTATGCCGTCCTGCCGGCCGGCGCTGTCTTCCCGGCCGAAGCGGCGGCGGAGGCGGCGGTGCGCGCGGCGGCGGCGAGCTTCGGCCTCGGCTTCCAGCTCGCCGGCCCCTTCGTGCTCGCGGCGATCGTGTTCCAGCTCGCGCTCGGGGTGATGTCGCGGATCGTTCCGCAGATGCAGGTCTATTTCGTCGCGATGCCGGCCCAGATCATCGGCGGTCTCGCGCTGATGGCGCTGCTTGCGGGAGCGCTGCTCGGCGCCTGGGCCGAGGTGGTGCGCGAGCATTTCACCGGCCTGCCGGGGCTCTGACCGGCGATGGCCGAGGAACAGGAGAGCGCGGGCGACAAGACGGAAGCCCCGACACAGCGCCGGCTTGAGAAGGCGCGCGAGCAAGGCCAGGTCGCCGTCTCGCGGGAGGTGACCGGAGCGGTCGGGCTGGCGGGTGCGCTCGCGGGGCTTGCGTTCGCTTTGCCGCTTGCCGCCGGCCAGCTTGTGCAGGGCGGACTCGTACTCTTCGAGCGGTCCTCCGAGATCACGGGGGCGGGGCTTGCGGCGGCGTTGTGGCGGATGCTGCTGTGGGGAGCGCTCGCCGTCGCCGCGGTCGCTCTGCCGCCGATGCTGCTTGGCCCCGCCGCCACCCTCCTGCAGACGCGCGGCATGGTCGCATCGAGCCTGATCGTTCCGAAGGCCTCGCGGCTGAGCCCGCTCGGCGGGCTCAAGCGCCTCGTCTCGGCCGCCAATCTCGTCGAGTTTCTCAAGAACCTCGCCAAGCTCGCCGTGCTCTGCGTCGTCGCTGGCCTCGTGCTCGGCGCGATGGCCTGGCAGATCGTCCCCGCCGTCGCCTGGCCGACCGGGCGGCTCCTCGCCGCGCTGCGCGACGACAGCCTCGTTCTGCTCGGTGCTCTCGCCGGCGCCTTCGCCGCCATCGCCGTGCTCGATCTCCTCTGGGTGCGCTACGACCATGTGCGCAGGCTCAGGATGTCGCGCGAGGACATCCGCGAAGAGCTGAAGGAGACCGAGGGCGACCCGGAGATCCGCGCGCGGCTGAAGCGGATTCGAATCGAACGCTCGCGCAACCGGATGATGGCGGCGGTGCCGAAGGCGACGGTGGTGGTCACCAACCCCACGCACTACGCTGTCGCGCTTGCCTACGAGCGCGGCTCCGGCGGGGCGCCGAAGGTGGTGGCGAAAGGGGTGGACCATCTCGCCCTGCGCATCCGGGCGGCCGCCGAGAGGCACGGCATCCCGCTTGTGGCGAACCCGCCGCTCGCGCGCGCTCTCTACGCCGTCGAGCTTGATCGGGAAATCCCGCCGGAGCATTACGAGGCCGTGGCAGAGATCATCGCCTATGTCTGGCGTCTCAGCGGGCGCGGCGTGGGGGCCACTGGTGGCGCCCGCTGAGACGACCACCCCGGGGCAAGGCCGTGTCGGGTCGGCGCGTCTTGCCGCTCTCGTCGCCGGCGACGGCGCAGCCTGGCGCCGCCTGTTCGAGGAGGCGGCGCTCGGCATCGCCATCGTTGACTGGGAGGGGCGGATCGTCGCCGCCAATGCGGCGGTGGCGAGCATCGCCGGCGTTCCGGCGGCCGGGGTGGTGCCCGGGCTTCCGCTCGCCGATCTCGTCCATCCCGAGGACCGGCATCTGCTCGAGGCCGAGTTCGCGCGGCTCTCGGTGATGCGGTCGGGCAGAACCGGCCTCGAGCTCCGGCTCGGCCGTGCCAAGGAGCGGCCGGACGAGGACCCCGCGGGGACGACGGTCGCGATGGTCTCGATCTCGCCGCTCGTGGAGGATGACGGCCAGATCGGCGGTGCCGTTGTTCGGCTGATCGACATCACCCGCCACCGGGCGCTCGAGATGCAGCTCGCGCAGACGCAGAAGATGCAGGCGGTGGGGCAGCTCGCGGGCGGTATCGCGCACGACTTCAACAATCTGCTCACTGCGATCATCGCCGCGGCCGACATGGGGCTCGAGCGGCCGGAGCTCGACGAGGCGACGCGGGCCGATCTCATCCACGTGCGCCGCAGCGCCGAGCGCGGGGCGGCGCTCGTGCGCCAGCTGCTCGCCTTCGGCCGCAAGCAGACGCTGCAGCCGCGGGTGATCGCGCTGAACGCGGCGATCGAGGACGTGGCGAGCCTGTTGCGCCGGCTGCTCGGCCAGCGGATCGTAATCTCGCTCGATCTCGACCGTCCGGGCTGCCTGGTGCGCGTCGATCCGGTTCAGTTCGACCAGGTGATCGTCAATCTCGCGCTGAACGCACGCGATGCGATGCCGGAGGGCGGGCGGCTCGGGATACGCACCGGCGCCGTGACCCTCCATCGGCCGCTGGTGCGTGGCCAGGAGGTGATCCCGCCCGGCCGTTACGCGATGGTCGAGGTCGCCGACACCGGCTGCGGCATCCCGCCCGAGCATATCCCCCGCCTCTTCGAGCCGTTTTTCACCACTAAGCGCGACCAGGGGGGCACGGGGCTCGGGCTTGCGATGGTGTACGGGATCGTTCGGCAGACGGATGGATTCGTCGCGGTCGAGAGCACGCGCGGCGAGGGCACGACCTTCCGGATCTACCTGCCGCGGCACGAGGGCGCGATCGGGCCCGACCCGCCGCCCGAGCAGCACGCCCCGCGGCCGCAGCCGACAGCGGTCCCGACCCAGCCCACGCCCGCCGAGTCCGAGCCCGCGGATGTCTCCCCCGAAACGCTGCCGACCCGCGGCACCGTTCTCCTGGTCGAGGACGAGGAGTCCGTGCGACGGCTGACCGCGCGCGGCCTCGCACGGGCAGGGTGGCGGGTGCTCACGGCCGACTCGGCCGAGGCGGCGCTCGCTCTGCTCGCCGACGAGCAGGAGCCGCCGGCGGCGCTCGTGAGCGACGTGTCCATGCCCGGAATGGATGGGGCGGCGCTCGTCCGAGCCGTGCGCGCGTCCCTCCCCTCACTGCCCGTCATCCTCGTCTCCGGCTATGCCGAGACCGAGGCGATCGCCGATCTGCCCGGGGCGCCCGTCCAGTTCCTCCCCAAACCGTTCTCCCTCAAGGAGCTCGCCGCCCGGCTCGACACGCTGGTGGCGTGAGCGGTCCCTCCCCGTTGCCGTCCGTCCGGCACCTGGCCAGCGGCACGCCGCGACAGGCGCCCGCCCGCCGGGGAGCGCCTCAGCTGCGGCCGTAGACGTCCTCGAGCCGGACGATGTCGTCCTCCCCGAGATAGGAGCCGGACTGGACCTCGATCAGCACGAGCGGGATCCTGCCCGGATTGACCAGGCGGTGCACGCAGCCGAGCGGCAGGTACACGCTCTCGTTCTCGCGCAGAAGCAGCACCTTGTCGCCGCGCGTCACCTCGGCCGTGCCAGCCACCACCACCCAGTGCTCGGCGCGATGGAAATGCTTCTGCAGCGACAGCCGCCCGCCCGGCTGAACGACGATCCGCTTCACCTGGAACCGCTCGCCCGCGATCAGGCCCTCGTAGAACCCCCAGGGGCGGTACATGCGGCGATGCTCCGTCGCCTCCCTCCGCTTCGCCGCCTTCAGCCGATCAACCACACGCTTGACGTCCTGGGCGCGCGACCGCGGCATGGCGAGCACGGCGTCCTCGGTCGCGACCACGACGGCGTCCTCGAGGCCGAGCACGGCGACGAGCGGGCCGTCGCTGCGCACATAGGCGTTGCGACAGTCCTCGACGAGAACGTTGCCGATGGCGACGTTCCCGGAAGCGTCCTTCGCGGCGAGCTCCCACAGAGCCGCCCAGGAGCCGACATCCGACCATCCGAGCGAGGCCGGAACCACCGCCGCCCGGCTCGTCTTCTCCGCCACCGCATAGTCGAGGCTGATCGAGGGGCAGGCGGCGAAGGCGGCACGGTCAAGCCGGATGAAGTCGAGGTCGGTCGTGCGTGCCGCGACGGCTTTGCGCACAGCCTCGAGCACCGAGGGCGCGTGCTGCTCGAGCTCGGCGATCAGCGTTGCCGCGGTGAACACGAACATCCCGCTGTTCCACAAGTGCCGCCCCCCCGCGACGAAGGCCGCGGCGGTGGCGGCATCCGGCTTCTCGGTGAAGCGCCTCACCGCAAGCACGCCGGGCAGGCCAGGAAGCGGGTCGCCCGTCTCGATGTAGCCGTAGCCTGTCTCGGCTGCGGTCGGCGTCATGCCGAAGGTGACGACATGTCCCGCGCGGGCGGCGGTGGCGGCAGCGTCGACGGCAGCGTGCAGGGCGGGGATGTCGGCGATCACCGCATCCGCCGCCATCATCCACAGCGTGGCATCGGGCTCGGTCTCGGCGACAAGGAGAGCGGCGGCGGCGATCGCAGGCGCGCTGTTCCGCCCCTCCGGCTCGAGCACGATCCGCGCTCCCGTAATGCCCGCTTCGCGAAGCTGCTCGCCGACCAGGAACCGGTGCGCCTCGTTGCAGACCACGATCGGCGGGGCGAAGCCGGCCTCCGCCGAGGCGCGGAGAGCCGTCTCGACCAGCATGGTCCTGTCGGAGATCAGCGGCAGGAGCTGTTTCGGCAGGCTCTCGCGGCTCGCCGGCCAGAGCCTGGTGCCGGTTCCGCCCGAGAGGATCACGGGAATGACGGGAGAGGGGCGGATCTCGGGCATGGGCAGGACCGTGGACGGCGCGGGGGCGAGGCGCTCCTATAGCGCCCGGCGCGCGAAGGCGATACCACCGCCGGCATGACGGGAAGAGGCGGCTGATGCCACGGCTTATGACCGACGCGGGTGCGCTCGCCCGCGCACGCCGCCGCAACCGGCTCGAGACGGCGGCGACCCTCGGCGTGCTCGTCCTGCTAGCCGGGGGGGTCGGCCAGCTCGCGGCGGGCGTTGAGGGGCTTGTTGTCGGCGCCGCCTTCGCCGCGAGCACGCTCCTGTTCTCCGCGGTTCCGGGCGAGGTCCTGTTCCGCCAGGGGTTCGGCGCGGTGCCGCTGTCGCCCTTCCAGGCGCCGGGTCTGTACGCGATGGTCGCGGAGCTGTCGCGTCGCGCCGGCCTGCCCGCGGCCCCGCGGCTCTGGCTCCTGCCGCAGCGCCCGCTCCAGGCGGTCGCCGGCGGAACCACGTCGGATCCCGGCATCGGCGTCACCCGCTCTCTGGTCGAGGCCCTGACGCCGCGGGAACTCGCCGCGGTGCTCGCACACGAGGTCAGCCACATACGCCACGGCGACCTGTTCGTCCTGCGGCTTGCGACCGTCGCGGCCACGGCCACACGGGCGATGGCCCAGGCGGGGCTGATCGTCGCTCTGGTCGTGGGCCTCGGCGCGATCGGCGCGCATCCGCTTCTTCCCGCGCTGCTGATCCTGTCGCCGCTCGCGGCCGATCTGCTCACGCTCTCGCTCTCCCGATCGCGCGAGTTCCTCGCCGATGCCGAAGCGGCGGAGCTGACCGGCGATCCGGAGGCGCTTGCCTCGGCGCTCGCCCGGATCGAGCGCATCCAGGGCGACGATTTCGAGCGGCTCGCGGCGCGCGGCCCCTTCTGGCTTCGCTGGTTCCGGACCCACCCGACGGTCGCGCAGAGGATCGCGGCGCTCGCCACGATCGCGCGGCCGCTCGATCAGCCCTTCGGCTGGGAGCCGGCGTGGCACACCGCGCCTGCACCGCCGCGGCGCCGGCTTATTGTGCGGAACCCTTGGGCGCGTTAGCCCGCTCGGTCAGTCCGGCCTGATGGCGTAGTCGCGCACCACCTTGCTCCACACCTCGGTCTCGCGCGCCACGAACCGGCCGCACTCCTCGGGTGTGGAGAGCACGAGCCGGGCCTGTTGCGCATTCGTCATCGTCTCGACGACGCGCGGGTCCCGGAAGGCAGCGAGCAGGGCCTCGTGGAACCGGGCGATCACCGGGGCCGGCGTGCGGGCAGGCGCGAAAACACACCACCACGCCTCGGCGACAAAGCCGTCGAACCCGGATTGCTGCATCGTCGGCGTGTCGGCGAGCCCCGGCAGCCGCTCCGCCCCCATTTGAACGACTGCGCGAAGCCGGCCGCCGCTGATCTGCGGGGCGAGCACGGCGGCGGAGCCGATCACGAGGTCTATCACGCCGGCGACCGCATCCGTCACCGCCGGGCCGCCGCCGCGATAGGCGATGTGGGTGAGTTTCACGCCGGCGCGCTGGCCGAAGAGCGTCATCGCGAGATGGCCGATCGTGCCGTTGCCGGTCGAGCCGAAGCTCACGGTGTCGGGCCGCGCCCTTGCCGCCGCGATGACGTCGGCGATGCTGCGGAACGGCTTGTCCGGCTTGGTCGCGAGCACGTAGGGAGCGCCCCCGATATGCATCACCGGGGCGAGGTCGCGCGCCGGCGAGAAGCCGAGGCTCGGCAGGAGCGCCTCCAACACGGCATGGCTGTCGAAGGTGAGAAGCCAGGTGTTGCCGTCCGGCGCGGCGTTGGCGACCACGCCCGTGCCAATGCTGCCTGCGGCTCCGGCGCGGTTCTCGACCACGATCGGCACGCCGAGCGCCGCCTGAAGCCCTGGCGCGGCGAGGCGTGCGACGGCGTCGGTGCTGCCGCCCGGCGGGAAGGGGACGACGATCCTGATCGGGCCTGCAGGCCAGGCCTGCGCCGTGGCGATGGCGGGGGCGGCAAGCCCGGCGGCGATGCCGCCAACCGCTGCCCGTCGGCCGAGTGTGCGCATCAGTTGGTTCCTCCCTTGAGCCGGGTCGATCGCCCAACGTGCCCTTCTGACGCCCGCGCCAGGACTCGCAAGCCGCCTCGATCGGCCGGAGGCCGGCCGAAGCCGGTGGTGCGAACGCCGCCGCCAGCCTATCTTCCGCGCGTGTCCTCCACCCTCGTCCCGGGCCAGCGTGTGCGCAACCCTCTCCGTCCCGACTGGGGCGAGGGCCAGGTGCAGAGTGTCGTCGGCACGCGTGTGACGGTGAATTTCGAGCACGCCGGAAAGGTGCTGGTGAACGTCGCCGTGGTTCCGCTCGAGCCGCTCGACGACGCACCGGCGTGGTGAGGGCGGCCGGATGAGCGGGCTCGGCGCCGCCGTCGCGGCGGCGTTCGAGTGGCGGCTTGCGGTCGCGGCCGTGGCGACGGCCATCGCCGGGGTGATGCGCGGCTTTGCGGGCTTCGGCACGGCGCTGACGCTCGCCCCCGTCTACAGCGTGCTCTGGGGCCCGGCCGTCGGGGTGCCGACGATGCTTCTGATGGAGGCGCTGATCGGCAGCCAGCTCCTGGTGGGCGCCTGGCGTCACGTCAATCGCCGCGTCGCGCTGCCGATGGCGGGGGCGGCCTGCCTTGCCGTGCCGTTCGGCGCCTGGGTTCTGGTGGTGGCCGACCCGGCCGTGCTGACGCGGGCTATGGGCGTTCTCGTGATCCTGTTCGCCGCCGTGCTCGCGAGCGGCTGGCGCTACCGGGGCTCGCGGCCACTCTCGCTCACCCTCGCCGTCGGCGCTACGGCTGGGCTGATGAAGGGCTCGACCGGGATGAGCGGGCCGCCGGTGATCCTCTACATGCTCGCGGGCAGCGAGGAGGCGCGCGAGCATCGCGCCAACCTGATCCTGTTCTTCGCCGTGCTCGGGCTCGTGGCGCTCCTGCCGCCCCTCGTCACGGGCCTGTTCACGATGACGGTTCTGGTCAAGGTGGCGCTTCTCGTGCCGGTCCTGCTCGTCTTCGTGCGCCTTGGCGCGGCTCTCTTCGGGCGCGTCGGCCAGGCGTCGTTCCGCGCCGTGGCCTATGCGATCCTGGTCGCGGTGGGACTCGTCGCTCTGATCGCGTGAGGGGGGCGGTCGCCGACTGGGGGCAGACCGCGCTCGGACCTCGATCGACGCGTTCCGTGCTCCGCCCTCCCCCGTCACCCTCGCGCGGAGGGCATCGGCGCGGGAGGCCGCGGCGCGCTTCAGCTCAGGCCGGCTCGCCGAACACAGGCTCGGCGCCGGCCGCGCGCAGCATCGCCGCCACTTTCGCGATCGCCGCCTCGACCGCGGCCCTGTCGGTGCCGCGCGCGACGATCGCCACCCCGTTGCCGCCCGCCCGGTAGTAGGGGTAGCTGCCGAGCGCCACGCCTGGGCTCTCGGCCTGGATCGCCCCGAGCGGCTCGGCGATCGCGCCTTCGAGCACGCCTTGCGCATGCACGCTGCGGCTGACCGTGGGGATGCCGCCCTCGAGCGTCGGCGCCACCGCCTCGAACATCGCCTGCATCACCTTCGGCACGCCCGCCATGACGATGACATTGCCGATCCGGAACCCAGGCGCGACCGAGACGGCATTTCGGATCAGGGTCGCGCCCTCGGGCATCGTCGCCATGCGCTGCCGCGCGGCGTTGAACTCCACGGGCGGGTTCCGGCGCGCATAGTCCGCCGCCATCTCGGCATAGGCCTCGGGGTGCACCACCCACGGCACGCCGAAGGCCTCAGCGATGCACTCGCTCGTGATGTCGTCATGCGTCGGCCCGATGCCGCCGGTGGTGAACACGTAGGTGAAACGGTGGCGGACCTCGTTCACGGTCGCCACGATCACGGCACGGTCATCGGGAATGACACGCACCTCGCGCAGCGGGATCCCGAGCTCGTTGAGGCGGGTGCCGAGATACTGGATGTTGGCGTCGCGTGTGCGGCCGGAGAGCACCTCGTCGCCAATCACGAGCAGGCAGGCGGTTGGGCGCGTGTCGGTCATCGCGTCCTCGTCAGGGCGTTCACGCGGCGTCAGAGCCAGTCGCGCAGCATCGCAACGAGCGGCCTGTCGGCCGGCGGCATCGGATATTCGGCGAGCTTCTGCGGCCGCACCCAGGCGAGCGCCTGGCCTTCGCGCGGCACCGGCGTGCCCTGCCAGCGGCGGCAGAGATAGAGCGGCATAAGGAGGTGGAACGACTCGTAGGCATGGCTTGCGAAGGCGAAGGGCGCGAGGCAGGCGGCCGAGACGTCGATGCCGAGCTCCTCGCGGAGTTCGCGGATCAGCGCCGCCTCGGGCGTCTCGCCCGGGCGCACCTTGCCGCCCGGGAACTCCCATAGGCCCGCGAGAGCCTTGCCTTCGGGCCGGCGCGCGATGAGCACGCGGCCGTCGCTGTCGATCAGAGCGACCGCCGAGACGAGAACGAGCGGCCTGTCCTCGCCGAGCGAGAGCGGATCGCCAGCGGGGCTGCCGTGGCCGCTCGCTGCCAGCCAATCCGCCCGGGTCAGCGCGAACCAGCGCACCGGGAACGCTCCGCCGCGCGAGACGAAGTCGTGCTCGGCCTCGTGGGTGAAGCGGAAGCCCTGCTTCTCGAGCACGCGGATCGAGGGGGCGTTGTCGTCGGCGACATAAGCGACGAGCCGGTCGAGGCCGAGCGTGCCGAACGCCCAGCCGACGAGCCGTGCGACCGCCTCGCTCGCCACGCCGTGTGCCCAGTAGCGTCGGCCGACCCAGTAGCCGACACGCGCCACGTCTGGGCCGACGCGCGTCAGCCCGATCACGCCGAGCGGATGCTCCTCCGCGCGGCCGGTGATGCAGAAATGGAAGGCACGGCCGGCCGCTCGGTCCTCTGCCGTGGTCGCGATCCACGCCTCGAGCGCCTCGCGCGTGTACGGGAACGGCACCGAGCCGAGATTGCGCGCGACCTCCCAGTCGTTGATCAGCCGGTGCAGCTGAGGCGCATCGTCGCGGGCGAGCGGGCGCAGCCGAAGCCGTTCCGTCAAGAGAACGTGGGCCGCGGCGTCAGCTTCGGTAACTGCCATTGATGTCGATATAGGCGTGGGTGAGGTCGCAGGTCCACACGGTGGCAGCGCCTCGGCCGAGGCCGAGATCGACGGCGATGTCGACCTCCCGCCCCTTGATATGGGCGACCACCGGCGCCTCGTCGTAGCCCTCGACCACCGTGCCGTTGCGCGCCATCCAGACGCCGCCGATGGCGACGCCGAGCCGGTCGCGATCCGCAGGCTCCCCCGCCTTGCCCACCGCCATGACGATCCGCCCCCAGTTCGCGTCCTCGCCCGCGATCGCGGTCTTGACCAGGGGGGAGTTGGCGATCGAGAGCGCAACCCGCCGCGCCGATGTCGCGCTGACCGCCCCCGACACCGAGACCTTGATCAGCTTCTGCGCGCCCTCGCCGTCGCGCACCACGAGAAGCGCAAGCTCGTGCAGTACGGCATCGAGCGCGGTGCGGAAGCCCCGCAGGATCGGGCCGCCTTCGGGCGGCACGCGCGGGTGCTTCGCCGTTCCGGTGGCGAACAGAAGCAGCGTGTCCGACGTCGAGGTGTCGCTGTCCACCGTGATGCAGTTGAAGCTCGTCGCCACCCCCTTCGTGAGCAGCCGCTGCAAGAGCGGCGCTGGCAGCTTCGCGTCTGTGAACACGAAGGCGAGCATCGTCGCCATGTCGGGGGCGATCATGCCGCTTCCCTTGGCGATGCCGCTGATCCGCACCTCCGTCTCGCCGATCCGCGCCGTTCGGGTCGCTGCCTTGGGGAAGGTGTCGGTGGTCATGATCGCCCGCGCGGCGCGCTCCCAGCCGTCCTCGGCGAGCGAGGCGTGGAGCGAGGGCAGAGCGGCGGTGATCTTCTCGACCGGAAGGGGCTGGCCGATCACGCCTGTGGAGGCGATGAACACCTCGCGCGACCGGCACCCGACGAGCTCTGCCGCGGCCTCGGCCGACTGCCGCACCGCGTCCGCACCGGCGCGTCCGGTGAAGACATTGGCATTGCCGGCGTTGACCACGAGCGCCCGCGCCTTGCCGCCCTTCAGCGCCGACCGGCACCAGTCGATCGGCGCTCCGGGGCAGCGATTCGTGGTGAACACGCCTGCGACGGTGGTGCCGGGGGCGAGCTCGACCATCACGAGGTCGTCGCGCCCGACATAGCGTATGCCGGCCGCCGTCGCGCCGAGCCGAACGCCCGCGATCGGCGGAAGGTCGGGGAGGGGTTGCGCGAGCGGCGAGACCGCGTGGGCCATGGCAGCCGGCGCTCAGCGCCGCGGTGTCGCCGGCGCGAGCGGCGGAGCCGCGATCGGCGCCCCGTCGAGGGCGAAACGCTCCACCGAGGCTTCGGCGCGCAGGCGCTCGACCACCCGTGTCGCCGCCTCCTCGATGATGGCTCGGCGCAGCCCCTCCTCCGCCTGCTCGAAACTCGGCCGCGGCTCCTCGCGCCGCTCTTCGAGCTTGATCACGTGCCAGCCGAACTGGGTGCGCACGGGCATGGTGGTGAACTGCCCGGGCTCAAGGGCGAAGGCGGCTGCGGCGAAGGCCTCCGGCATCTCCTCCCGCTTGAAGAAGCCGAGATCGCCGCCCTCGGCGGCGCCGGGCCCGCGCGAGCGCTCCCGCGCGAGCGTCGCGAAATCCGCCCCGCCCTGCAAAGCGGTGATGGCCTGACGCGCTTCCGTCTCGGTCTGCACCAGGATGTGGCGCGCCCTTACCTCGGCCTCCTGCGGCTTGCTCACGATGTCCTGCTCGTAGCGTGCCCGGAGCGCCTGTTCGGTCAGAAGCGGGCCGATCTCGCGCGCGAGGAGGGCCTGCTGCAGCGCCTCCTCCTCGGCCCGGCGGATCCGAGCGCGCACCTCCGGCGTGTCCTGCAGGTTGAGCTTGCGGGCGGCGTTCACAAGCACGCGCTGGGTAATGAGCTGGTCGAGCATGACCGGGTAAAGAACCTGCGGCGGCATGGCACGGAACTGCTCCGGCAGGCCGCGTACGGCTTCCTCGAGCTCGGAGAGATGGATCGGCGTGCCGTCGACCCGGGCGACGACCGGGTCGGAGGCTGGCGCGAGCGGCTGCACTTGCGCAACCGCTGCCGGCGAGGCGAGGAGCAGCGCCGCCGCGAGGAGCGCAGGGCGGGAGGGGAGGCCGGGCATCTCGGATCCTTCACGCGTCCGGGCGCAGGGATGCTCCCGGGGCGCGGATCATGGCCGAATCCCGGGAACGCGACAAGCAACCAGCCGGCTGGCCCGCCCGGCCGCCGACTGCCCGTGATTGACGCCGCCGCCGGCGAAGGCCCATATGACGCTGGGGCCGCACTTGGGCCCCCGCGTCCGCGTCGCACCGGCGTGGCGCCCCAGAGCGCGCGCGATCCCGAGGCCTTTGCGGCCGGGTGAGCGCGGCAGGACCAGGACTGGACCCGACCGTCGATGCTGCATCGTCTTGCCCGCGCCGTCTTCGGCACCTCGAACGACCGGCTGCTCAAGGCCTATCGCAAGCGTGTGCCGGCGATCGCCGCGCACGAGCCGGCGCTGAAGGCGCTCTCGGACGAGGCTCTGGCCGCAAAGACGGTCGAGTTCCGCGACCGGCTGGCCAAGGGCGCGACCCTCGACGATCTCCTCCCCGAGGCCTTCGCGGTGGTGCGCGAGGCAGCCGTGCGCACGCTCGGCCAGCGGCATTTCGACGTGCAGATGATCGGCGGCATGGTGCTGCATGACGGCCGGATCGCCGAGATGAAGACGGGCGAAGGCAAGACCCTCGTCGCCACCCTGCCCGCCTATCTCAACGCGCTCACGGGCAAAGGCGTGCACATCGTCACCGTCAACGACTATCTCGCCAAGCGCGACGCCGCCTGGATGGGGCGGATCTACACCTTCCTCGGGCTCACCGTCGGCGTGATCGTGCACGGGCTGACCGACGACGAGCGCCGCGCGGCTTACGCCGCCGACATCACCTACGGCACGAACAACGAGTTCGGCTTCGATTACCTCCGCGACAACATGAAGTACCGCTTCGAGGATATGGTGCAGCGGGACTTCCACTACGCGATCGTCGACGAGGTTGACAGCATCCTGATCGACGAGGCGCGCACGCCGCTGATCATCTCGGGCCCCGCCGACGACAGTTCCGAACTCTACCGCCAGGTCGACGCCGTGGTGCGCGTGCTCGTGCAGGACGCCTCGACCTACGAGAAGGACGAGAAGCTGCGCACCGTCTCGCTCACGGAGGCCGGAACTGAGCGGGTCGAGGCGATGCTGCGCGAGGCGGGCGTTCTCAAGGAGGGGAACCTCTACGACATCGGCAACATTTCGCTCGTGCACCATTTGAACCAGTCGCTGCGCGCGCACACGCTGTTCCGGCGCGATGTCGACTACGTCGTCCGGCGCGACCCGCGCGACAATGTGCAGAAGATCGTGATCATCGACGAGTTCACGGGCCGGATGATGGAGGGGCGGCGCTATTCCGACGGCCTGCACCAGGCGCTTGAGGCAAAGGAGGGCGTTCCCGTCCAGCAGGAGAACCAGACACTCGCCTCGATCACCTTCCAGAACTATTTCCGCCTCTACCCCAAGCTCGCCGGCATGACGGGCACGGCGGCGACCGAGGCCGACGAGTTCGCCGAGATCTACAAGCTCGAGGTGGTCGAGATTCCGACCAACCTTCCGGTCGCGCGGAAGGACCATGACGACGAGGTCTACCGAACGGCGCGCGAGAAGTACGAGGCGGTGATCCGCGACATCGAGGCGGCGCGGGCGCGCAACCAGCCGGTGCTGCTGGGCACGACCTCGATCGAGAAGAGCGAGCACGTCTCGGCCCTGCTCCGCCAGCGGAACATTCCGCACAATGTGCTCAACGCCCGCTTCCACGAGCAGGAGGCGGCGATCATCGCCCAGGCCGGCCGGCCCGGAGCGGTGACGGTCGCGACCAACATGGCCGGCCGCGGCACCGACATCCAGCTCGGCGGCAACGCCGAGGTGCAGATCGCGCTTGAGCTCGGCGGGATGCCGGACGGCCCGGAGAAGGAGGCGAGGGCGGCGGCGATCCGCGCCGAGGTCGCGGCCAACCGCGAGATCGTCAAGGCGGCGGGCGGCCTCTACGTCATCGGCACCGAGCGGCACGAGAGCCGGCGAATCGACAACCAGCTGCGCGGCCGCTCCGGCCGGCAGGGCGACCCGGGCGCCTCGAAATTCTACCTCTCGCTCGAGGACGACCTGATGCGCATTTTCGGCTCCGACCGCATGGGCGGGATGCTGCAGAAGCTCGGGCTGAAGGAGGGCGAGGCGATCGTCCACCCCTGGATCAACAAGGCGCTCGAGAAGGCGCAGAAGAAGGTCGAGGCGCGCAACTTCGACACCCGGCGCAACCTGCTCAAGTACGACAACGTGATGAACGATCAGCGCCGCGAGGTCTATGCCCAGCGGCGCGAGTTCATGAAGGCGGAGGACGTTTCGGCCACAGTCGCCGAGATGCGCGAGGAGGTGGTCGCCGATCTCGTCGCGCGCTGCATTCCCGAAAACGCGATGCCGGAACAGTGGGATGTCGCCGGCCTGCACGAGGAGACGCTGCGCCTGTTCGGGCTTGATCTGCCGATCAAGGACTGGGCGGCCGAGGAGGGGATCGACGACGAGGGGGTGCGCGAGCGGATCCTGCGCGAGGTCGAGGCCCTGATGGCGCGCAAGGCCGCCGATTTCGGCCCCGCACTGATGCGCCAGGTGGAGAAATCGGTGCTTCTGCAGGTGCTCGACCAGGTCTGGAAGGAGCACCTGCTCGCGCTCGACCATCTGCGCCAGGGGATCGGGCTGCGCGCCTATGGGCAGCGTGACCCGCTGAACGAGTACAAGACCGAGGCCTTTGCCCTGTTCAACCGGATGCTTGGCGAGCTGCGCGAGCGCGTCACCGGCCTGCTCGCGCGTGTCGAGCTTGCGCCGCCGCCGCCGGTCTTCGCCCCGCAGATGACCGCCTCGCGCCTCGACCCCGCCTTCGCAGGCGAGGCGGGCGGCGGCGAGACGGGCGTGCTCGAGCGCCCTGCCGTGCGCCGCGAGACGGCAAGCGGCGTCGATCCGGCCGATCCCGCGACGTGGCACCGCACGCCGCGCAACGCCCCCTGCCCCTGCGGTTCGGGGAAGAAGTACAAGCACTGTCATGGGCGGGTGTGAGCCCGCCTGCAGGTGGAAACAAGAGAAGCGGCTCAGGCTTCGAATGGACTCGTTCTTCCAGGCGTTTGGTGACGATTATATGGTGCAGTGTCAAAACGGAGCCGACGTCGTCTCGTTCTTGATTGAGGGATGCGAAAGGTTGATCGCTGCCAGAAACGAGCGTGCGCGCTCCTGTCCCTTCGGACTGTTTGCGGTGATCGGTGATCCCGCGCGGAGCGAGGCATCCGGAGCATGCAGGCCTGGTGGGGTTTAGCATCCGTAGCTGATCCGGTCGGGCGGTCAAAGGATCGGCAGGACATTTGGGAGAAGATATGACATCGGCGGCTCGGCGCGAGGTCAGCAGGCGACAGGGCGTTCGGAAAGCCCACTGCGTCGGGTGCGCGGACGGACGCCTCGCAGTGCGTCTCGAGCGAAGACCGCGCTCTCGATTGCCGGCTGGCGCTGACCGTGCCCACGCGGTCCGTACGTCATCTCGACAGCGACAAGAGATTCTGGCCTCAGCGACGGAAGGCACCCGTTCAGCGTAACGGCGCGCGACGCTCCAACCCGCCCGTCGGATCCGGATCAACGGCCCGTGTCGACGCAGGCCAAGACTCACGCAGGCAGCTTCAGCGTAAGTCCGACTCCGGGGACGAGCGCATCGACGTGTCCCGACAGGGCGCGGTCGTCGGTAACGAAGTGGATGTGCGAGAACTCGCCGCGATGCGTGAACACGTCCTCGTGCCGTCGCGAGTAGAATCCGATCAGGGTCATCGACCGCCCACGGAAAACCCGCTTGTCGACCGCCTGGCCATGCCCGCCGCCATGCGGCCCCGCGCCGGGCCCGCCGAGGACATGCCACGTCACCTCCTCGGGCCGGCCCACGAGCAGGAACGGGAACGGTCCCTCGGGCGGGAGCGCGGCATCACGGGCGATCGCCTGCAGATGCGCCTCGAGCGCTCTCGCATCGGCAAGCCCCGGCGGCAGGGCGTGCTCCCTCCACCCCGCCACCTCCGCCCAGACGAGGAACGGCGCCGCGGCGCTGCAGTCCTCGACGACCCTTACCTCGCGGTGCCGGACCGTCGCGACGAAGGCACGCCCGTCGAGAACGGTGAGCTCTCCGGCAAGCCCTTCGGTCGGGCCGACGGCCCAGCTGCCGCGCTCGGGCAGAGCATCGGCCCGGATCCGCGCGGCGACGGCACCATGCCGCGTCGTCGCGGCGAAACTGCCGACGAATTCGAGCCGGTAGCTTCCGGGCACGTTCGCCAAGGCAGGGGTGATCCGTCCGGCCGCTGCCGCGAGCCATGCGCAGCTACACCCGCACAGAACATCCCGCCGGCCAATCGCCATCCTTCGTGCCTCTGCCTCTCTCCGTGTGCCGAGCAGCCTTCGCCCGGCTGGCTGCGAAACCGTGGCATGGAGAGCAGCCGAGGCGCAAATACCGGGCCGGTCGGCTCGCCCCCCTGCGTCATCACGGGCAGTGCGTGACTCCGCCTCCGTTCCCTATCCTGGCTGGCATGCGGCGTCTCCTCCCTGTCTTGCTTGCCCTCTTCGGCCTCGCCACGGCTGCGGCGGCGCAGCTGCTGGTGAGCCCGCCGCGCCCGGGCGAGCAGGAGACGGCGCAGGCCGGCGGCGGCACGGGGCGTTTCAGCTTCGTCGGAGCGCTGCGCTGCGCCGAGGCGCAGGCGATCGTGGGGGTTCGGATCGCCCGAGGGCCGCTCCTGAACCGCCTCGCGCTCGGCTGCGCCGAAGTCCTCTGCGTCGCAGGCCACTGCCGCTGGCGCGCGGACGAGCTCGACTGGTCCGCCGTCGCGGGGCAGCGGACGGGCGAGGAGGCGACACTGCTCTGCCCGGCCGCCGCGGCTGTTGCCGGGTTCCGGGCGGAGGTCGTTCCGGTTCCTGGCGGCACGGCTGTCCGCTCTCTCGCCATCGACTGCGCGCCGCTGACCGGCCGCGAGCCCGGCGGGGCCTTCGCCGTCGCCTCGGCGACGGATTCGCGCATGATGCGCCGCTTCGTCCCGCCCGGCCCGCGGCCGGAGCGCATGGTCGCCGGCGCCTGCCGCGACCGGGCCGCCTCGGCCGTCTCTGTCGCAGTCGGCGCCTATCCGGCAGGCTTCGCCGGAGATGGCGAGCACGTGCGCGCTCTCTCGATGTTCTGCCCGGGGCCTGCCCAGTAGGGACCGGGCGCCCCGGACGGCGCGCCGCGACGCTGCAGGGCTCAGGTGATCCAGGCGCGCACGGCTGCGACAATGGCCGCGACCGACGCTGCCGCGCTCGGGGCCATGCCGGCGGCGCGCGCCACCGGATCGATCAGATAGCCGATCCAGAACACGATCCGCGCGGCGGCGAACACGACCCCGAGCGCGATCACCCACGGCATCGCCGAAGCGTCCGCGCCTGCCGCCCAGGCGAGCAGAGCGGGGGCGAAGACGGCGAGCTGCTCGACGGTGTTCGTGATCACGCGCTGGTTCAGGACGAGGAGCCTTCCGTCCTGCCCGGCGAGCGGGTCGAACGCTCCGGTGACAAACCTGAGCAGCATCTGGGCGAAAACCATGGCCGCGAGCACCATCGCCGCGGGCAGGAGCGCGGCAAGGGCGAGGCCGAGCCGGAACGCCATGCTGGAGGACCCGCGTGGGATGCCGATCGCCCCGGAGATCGCCCACGTCGCGAGCCCCGCGACGGCAAGCCCGATCAGCGAAAGCGAGAGGGAGATGAGCCGCACGCGCGGCCGATCAGGCCGGCGGCGCGGCGCGGCCCATGGCGAGGAACTTCTCGCGCCGGCGCGCCACCAGCCTCTGCCCAGGTTCCGACAACAGCGGCGTAAGCGCTGCCGAGACCGCCTGGCCCAGAGCGGCGATCGCCCCGGCCGGGTCGCGATGCGCCCCGCCGAGCGGTTCGGGCACGATGCCGTCGATCAGCCCGAGCCGCTTCAGATCCTCGGCGGTGAGTTTCAGCGCCTCGGCTGCCGCCTCCGCCTGGGCGGCATCGCGCCAGAGGATCGAGGCGCAGCCCTCGGGGCTGATCACGCTGTAGATCGCGTGCTCGAACATCAGCACGTGGTCGGCGGCGGCAAGGGCGATCGCCCCCCCCGAGCCGCCCTCGCCGATGATCGAAGAGACGATGGGGACCGGGGCGGAGAGGCAGGCCTCGATCGCGCGCGCGATCGCCTCCGCCTGGCCGCGTGCCTCGGCATCGATCCCGGGGTAGGCGCCGGGAGTGTCCACGAAGGTGAGAACCGGTAGGCCGAACCGCCCCGCGAGCTCGATCACCCGCCGCGCCTTGCGATAGCCCTCGGGGCGCGCCATGCCGAAATTGTGCGCAACCCGCGCCTCCGTCTCCGCTCCCTTCTCGGTGCCGACCACCGCCACCGCCATGCCCTCGAACCGCCCGAGGCCGGCGATCACGGCGCGGTCGTCGGCGAAGGCCCGGTCGCCCGCGAGCGGCACGAAGTCGGTGATCAGGCCGGCCACGACATCCGCCGCGTGCGGCCGTGCCGGGTGGCGGGCGACCTGCGTCTTCTGCCACGGCGTGAGCTTCGCGTAGGTCGAGCGGATCAGCTTGTCGACCTTCTCGGAGAGGCGCTCGACCTCCTCGGCGATGTCTGCCTCGGGCGTTCCGGGAAGGTGCCGCAGCTCCTCGATCTTGCCCTCGATCTCGGCGATCGGCTTTTCGAAGTCCAGGAAATGGCGCATGGGGGCGCGCGATAGCACACTAGCGCCGGGGGCGCGAGCGCTGTCCCCCCGCTGGGGCCGCCTCTTGGCGCGCGAGCGGATGATGCGCCGCGACCGTCGCGGCAAGCCGCCCGACGCTGACGTGGGTATAGATCTCGGTGGTCGCGACATCGGCATGGCCGAGCATGGCCTGCAGGCTGCGCAGGTCGGCCCCGCCCTCGAGAAGGTGGGTCGCGAAGGCGTGGCGCAGCACATGCGGGCTGACGCGGGCCGGGTGGATGCCGGCTGCGATCGCGGCGCGCTTGACGATGTTCCCGAGCGTCTGGCGCGTCAGGTGGCCCGAGCTCGAGCGCGCCGGGAACAGCCAGCGCGAGGCCGGCCGCTTTCCTACCCTGCCTTCGGCTTCGAGCATCGCCGCGACCGCCGCCCGCGCCCGGGGCCCAAGCGGCACGAGCCGCTCCTTCGCTCCCTTGCCGCGCACCAGCAAGGTCTCCGAGGCGGCGTTGAACGCCGCCCGTGGCAGCGAGATCACCTCGCTTGCCCTGAGGCCCGAGCCATAGAGCAGCTCGATCAGCGCCGCGTCGCGCAGGCCTTCGGGAGGCGGGGCCGCCGCTGCCGCCTCGATCAGACGGCCCACCTCCTCGACCGAGAGAACGCGCGGCAGCCGGCGCCCGAGCTTCGGCCGGTCGAGCTCCGCGGTCGGGTCGTCGGGACGGACCCGCTCGCGGTAGAGGAATAGGAAGAACTGTCGCAGCGCCGAGAGCCGGCGCGCGACCGTGCGCGGCGAGAGCCCGGCAGCCGCGAGGCTTTCGAGATACGCCGCGAGGCTCGCCGCGTCGGCCTGGGCGAGGGGGGTGCCGCGCGCGGCCAGGAAGGCGGAGGCGTGCGCGAGATCGGCCGCATAGGCGGCGAGCGTGTTGCGCGCCGCGGCCCGCTCCGCGGCGAGCATCTCGAGGAAGGCCTCGACGTGACGGTCCATCCCCCGCCCGGCCGCCTCAGCGCGTCCCGAAGCGCTCCGCCGGAAGCACGCGTTCCACCGGCGCCTGCCGCGGCTCGGGCGGGAAGAGGCCGATCAGCACCGCGCCGGCGGCGACGAGCGCAAGAAGCACGGCGATGATCAGGAAGGCGAGACGGCTCATCGTCGTCGTGTCGGTCCTTTGCGCCTCCGGAGCCGGCGGCCACGAGGCGGCTTCCCGCGCGGCAGGCTTGCCTCCGCGCGGGCGGTGACGGATGACGGAACCGCATGGGCTCCGACTCGCATCAGCACCAGTCTATCCGCCCCGCACCCGCCGACGAAACGGGCAGAGGCGCACCCCCCGCATGGCGCGGGCGGGCGATCGTTCTCGTCGGGCTGATGGGGGCGGGCAAGACGGCGATCGGCCGGCGGCTCGCCGCCCGCCTCGGCCTTCCCTTCGTCGATGCCGACCATGAGATCGAGGCAGCCGCCCGGATGTCGGTTGCCGAGATCTTCGCCCGCTATGGCGAGCGGGCGTTCCGCGACGGGGAACGGCGCGTCATCGCGCGGCTTCTCGGGGGAGAGCCGATCGTGCTCGCGACCGGGGGCGGGGCGTTCATGGACGCCGAGACGCGGGCACTGGTGCGGCAACGCGCGCTGTCGGTGTGGCTGCGCGTGCCGCTGCCGATCCTTGTGCGGCGCGTCTCCGGCCGCACCGACCGGCCGCTCCTTGTCGGCAAGGATCCTGCCGCCGTGCTCGCGGAGCTCGCGGCGAAGCGCTACCCGACCTATGCGGAGGCGGACATCGTGGTCGATTGCACGGACGAACCGGCCGAGGCGACGACGGCGCGGGTGCTTCGGGCAATCACCGCCTGGTCGCCGCCGCGTTCGGTCCATGTGCCGCTTCCGGGCCGCGCCTACGACATCCTGATCGGGGAAGGGCTGGTCGCGCGCGCGGGGGCCCACGCCGCTGCCGTTCTGCCGCGGCGTCGCGCGGTGGTGATCGCCGACGCAACGGTCGCCGCGCTGCACGGCCGCGCGCTGACCGACAGCCTCGCTGCGGCCGGCATCGACCACACCGTCCTGACTGTTCCCTCAGGCGAACAGTCGAAAAGCATGGCGATGGCCGCGGACCTGCTCGAGCGTATGACCGAGGCGGGAATCGACCGCAGGACCGGCGTAATCGCCTTCGGCGGCGGGGTGGTGGGAGACCTTGCCGGCTTCGTCGCCGCGATCGCCCTCCGCGGGCTCCCCTTGATCCACGTCCCGACCACGCTGCTCGCCCAGGTGGACAGTTCCGTCGGCGGCAAGACCGGGGTGAACCTGCCGGCAGGCAAGAACCTCGTCGGCGCGTTCCACCAGCCGCTTCTGGTGCTCTGCGACAGCTCCGTGCTCGCCACGCTGCCGCTGCGCGAGCGCCGCGCCGGCTATGCCGAGGTGGTGAAGTATGGGCTGATCGACGACCCCGCCTTCTTCGCCTGGTGCGAGGCGCATGGGGCGGCCCTGCTCGAGGGCGATCTGGAGGTGATCGCCGAGGCGGTGCGCGCCTGCTGCGCGGCGAAGGCGCGCATCGTCGCCGACGACGAGCGCGAGACGCGGGCCGATGGCGGCCGCGCCCTGCTCAATCTCGGCCATACCTTCGGCCATGCGCTCGAAGCGGAGGTGGGCTATGACGGCGGCCTGCTCCTGCACGGCGAGGCGGTGGCGTTTGGGCTCGGGCTTGCCTTTACCCTCTCGGCACGGCTCGGCCTCTGCGCGGCGGAGGATGCCGACCGGGTGCGCGCCCATCTCAGGGCGTGCGGCCTTCCGACCGATCTCGCGCGGCTCGACCGTCGCTTCTCCGCCGCCCGGTTGATCGGGCATATGCGGAAGGACAAGAAGGCCGAGGCCGGCAGGCTCGCCTTCATCCTTGCCCGCGGCATCGGTGCCGCCTTCATCAGCCGCGACGTGCCGGAGGAGGAGGTGGCGGCGCTCCTGATCGACGAGGGCTGCGCGCCCTGAGCGGAGGCTCGCGGATCGGCCGCGACGGTCCGGCTCCACGCTTCGCTTGTTCCGTGCGCGACGGAGGGAGCTCCTCGCCGCTCCGGCTGCCGAGGCAATCGCGCCGCGGCGCGCGACGGGGATATCGGGGGCGGTGCAGGCAGGTTTGGACCCGCGTCAGACCGTGAACTGCTCGGCGATGATCCGTTCCGATAGCGAATGGTCCGGGTCGAACAGCAGGGTGAGCGACACCGAGCGGTCCTCGCGCACGCGCACCATCAGCACATCGCGCACCTCGGTGTAGTCGGCCACCGCCGCGACGGGGCGCTTCTCCGGCTCGAGCACCTCGAACAGCACGTCGGACGAGCCGGGCAGGAGCGCGCCGCGCCAGCGCCGCGGGCGAAAGGCGCTGATCGGCGTCAGCGCGAGCAGATTGGCTCCAAGCGGCACGATCGGTCCGTGCGCGGAAAGGTTGTAGGCGGTCGACCCCGCCGGGGTGGAGATCAGCACGCCGTCGCAGATCAGTTCGGGCAGGCGAACGGTTCCGTCGACGCTGATGCGTATCTTCGCCGCCTGGCGCTGCTCGCGCAGGAGCGACACCTCGTTGATCGCAAGCGCCTCCGCCTCGCCGCCGATCACCGTGGTCGCATGCATGCGTAAGGGGTGGAGAACGGTCGGCACGGCGGCGGCGAGGCGCTCGGGCAGCCCCTCCTCGCGATACTCGTTCATCAGGAATCCGACGGAGCCGCAGTTCATGCCATAGACCGGGCGGTTGCGGCCGAGCTCGCGGTGCTGCGTCTCGAGCATGAACCCGTCGCCGCCGAGAGCGACCAGAATGTCGGCGGTCTCCACATCGGCTTGGCCGTAGCGGGCGATCAGCCGGGCGCGTGCCGCCCGCGCCGCCTCCGTATCCGCGGCGACGAAGGCGAAGCTCACAGGACGCGGTGGTCGAGCACGGGCATGTCGGCCCGCACCTTGGCCGTGCGCGCATGGTCGATCCGCGCGGTCGCGAAGCCCGTGCCGTCCGACACCTTCGCGACCACATGCCCCCAGGGGTCGGCCACAAGGGAGTGGCCCCAGGTGTAGCGCGGCTCCCCTCTCTCCTCGTGCCGGCCCCAGGTGGCCGGGGCGGCGATCCAGCATTGCGTCTCGATCGCGCGGGCGCGGATCAAGGTCTCCCAGTGGTCCTTGCCAGTCTGCAGGGTGAAGGCCGAGGGCAGGAGGATCAGCTCCGCCCCCCTGCGCCGCAGCGCGAGGAAGAGTTCCGGGAAGCGCAGGTCGTAGCAGATCGCGCAGCCGACCGTCGTGCCGTCGGCCTGGTAGGTGACGATCTCCGTACCGCGGCCGAAGGTTGCGCTCTCGCGGTAACCTGTGCCGTCGGGCGTGGTGATGTCGAAGAGGTGGATCTTGCGGTAGCGCGCGACCTCGCGGCCCTCGCGGTCGAAGGCGACGGTGGTGTTGTAGAGCCTGTCCCCCGCCGCCTCGCCGATCGAGCCGCCGTGCACATGGAGGCGGTGGCGGCAGGCGAGCGCCTGCAGGAAGGCGTAGGCCGGGCCTGGGGGGTCGTTCGACCCGGGGGCGGGCAGGGCCTCGGCCGCGGCGAACTTGGTCGCGCGGTCTCCGCCGAGGCAGGTCCACATCTCGGGCAGCGCGATGAGGTCGGGCCTGTCGGCGGCGATCGCCGCCTCCATGAGAGCCTCTGCCTGGGCGATGTTGGCCGCCTTGTCCGCGCCCGGGTTCATCTGCACCACGGTCACCCGCATCCGCGCTCTCCCTGCCCTGCGCCCCGCGCTCAGCCTCGCGGCGGCCAGGCGAGCTTCGGCTCGGCCCGGCCCGTCTGTTTCACGATCGGCTCAAGGCGCTGCGCGGGGGAGGGACGATGGCTCCTCTCCGGCACCACCGGCGGCGGCGGGATGGGCGGGGCGAGGCGGGGCTCTGGGACGGGGGACGTGTCGGGGCGCAGGATCGGCGACTCGGCGGGAATCGCGAATTCGGTGCCGCGGACGGCGCTGCCTTGGGCGAGGCGCGCGCTGATCTGCCGCAGCTCCTCGTGCATAACCTCGAGGCGTGCTTCGAGCGCCTCGATCCGCCCCTTCACGCCGAACACGGAGAAGGGCATCAGCACCCAGGCGAGCAGGATGGTCAGGCCGAGGACGAGCAGGACAAGCGCGGCCCAGTCGGGCAGGCCGGGGATTCTGAGGTCGAGCATGTCGGCACTGTAGCAGGAGGGCAGGCGCCTGGCACCCCGCGCGGGCGGCCCTTGTCGTGCGCGTCAGGCCACTTCGGCGGCGGCGATCAGCCCTGCCCGCTCGTGCACCCTCCCTTCGCCCTCGAGAAGGGCGAGCTGCGCGGCGAGCGCCGGCTGCGCGCCGGGGCCGAGGCCGAGAAGCCGCGCCGCGCCCGCGATGACGGCCTCGCGCGCGGCGGCCCCGCCGCCCAGGTCGAGGGCGGCGAGAAGCGCGGCGCGGAGTTCGCCGGGCGCGATCCAGGCCGGGCTGCGCCAGGGCTCGGCGAGGGCGGAACGGTCGCGCACCTGCAGCGCCGTTCCGTCGGTCCGCCAGAACTCCCCCTCCTGCGTGAGGCCATGAAGCTCCTTCGCGAGCCTCAGCGCCTGCAGCACCGCGGCGCGCTCCCTCGGCCCCGCCTCGATGCCCCAAAGCTCGGCGACACGGGCGATCACCGCGTCCGTGTGCACGGGGCCCTCGATCCGCACGATCTCCTCGACAATCGCGCCGAGCCGCGCGAACGGCACGGCGGCGAGCGGCGTGTCCTTCGGCACGGCGGGAGCGGCGATGGCGTAGGGAACACTCAGCCCGTGCGGCGCCGGCCTCGCCTCCCGTTCTGCCGCCGGTTGCTCCTCGCGCGCGCCTGCGAGTGCCGCAAGCCGCGCGGCTTCCGCCTCCGGGCGGACGAGCCAATCCGCCGCCCAGCTTCGGGTGAGCCGCCAGCCCATCATGCCGAGAGCGCTCTCCTGAAGCCGGTCGCGATCACGCGCAGAGCGGGCCGAGGCGTAGAACGCGCCATCGGTGAGGATTCCGAGGCCGTAGCCCTCGCCCGCGGGGTCGCGCACCGCAACGTCCACATAGAGCCCGGAAAGCCCGACGCGACGCGAGACCGAGAGGCCCTCGCGCTCGAGCGCGCCCACGATCGCCTCCGAGAGCGCCGAGTCGTCCTCCCCTTCCGCGGTCGCGACGGTCTCGGCGCCAGCCGCGTAGGCGAGGAAGCGCTTCAGCACCGCGGGGCCCCGCCCGGAGGCGCGGGCGAGGTCGATGTCATCGGCGCTGAGGCCGGAGAAGACGATGCAGCGCTTCTTCGCCCGCGTGATCAGCACATTCAGGCGACGCTCTCCGCCTTCGGCCGAGAGCGGGCCGAAGCGCATCGCAAGCTTCCCGTCAGGCCCGCGCGCATAACCGACGCTGATCAGGATCGCGTCGCGCTCGTCGCCCTGCACGTTCTCGAGGTTCTTGACGAAGAAGGGCTCCGCCGGGTGGGCGCTGAAGAACGCCTCGAGCGAGGGGTCGGCGCGACGCCGTGCCTCGACCGCATCGAGGATGGCGTCGCGCTGCCGCACGCTGAAGGCGACCACCCCGAGCGTGTCGCCGGGTGTCTCGCGCGCGTGGCGAACGACCGCGTCCGCCACCGCCTCGGCCTCGGCCGCGTTCGTTCTCGTCCCTCCCGCATCGAAACTTCCCTCGACCCGCACAAGCGACAGGCCAAGGCCAGGGGAGCGTGGCCGCGGCGAGGGGATGACGAGCAGGCGGTTCTCGTAGAATTCGGCGTTCGAGACGGCGATCAGGCTCTCGTGTCGCGAGCGGTAGTGCCAGCGCAGCATCTGGGTGGGCCAGCCGCGCGCGTTGCAGAGGGAGAGAATGCTCTCGACATCCTTCGCTTGGACATCCTCCTGGGCGGCCTCGTCCTCATCCTCCTCGCCGGTGAGGCGCGCGAAGAAGCGCGTGGGCGGCATCTGCCGGTCATCGCCGACGATCACCATCGCCCGCGCGCGCGCGATCGCCCCGAACGCATCGGCCGGTTCCACCTGGCTCGCCTCGTCGATCACGAGGAGGTCGAAGCCGATCGCTCCGGGGGCGAGGAATTCCGCCACCGCAAGCGGGCTCATCATGAACACGGGCTTGATCGCCTGGATCGCGTTCGGCGCGCGCGCGATCAGCGTGCGGATCGGGAGGTGCCCGCGCTTCTTGGCGAGCTCGCCGCGGATCACCGCCATCTCGCGCAGCATGTCCGGCCCCTCGGCAATGCGAAGACGGGCGGCATGGGCGGCTGCCGCCTCCGCCCGCGCGAGCGCGATCCGCGCCCGGTCGGCCTCGCGGAACTCCTCGACAAGGCGCGTGAAGGCGGGGCCGTCGAAGGCGGCAAGCGTGGGAGACGCGCGCATCGCCGCCGCAAGCAGCGCCTCGGCAAGCGCGCGTCGGAACAGGGCGGGCGCGTCCTCCGGCGCGATCGACCCGGAGGCGAGACGTTCCGCGACGGCTCCGATCCCGGCCGCTTCGGCCTCCGCTCGCAGCCGCGTCCAGCCGAGCCAGTCGGCGAGAGCGCCTTCCGGAGCCGCTGCCCAGAGGCCGAGGCGTTCGGCGAGCGCCACAAGGGCTGGGTCGTCGCTGCCGAAGGCGTGGGCAAGGTCGAGGCCGAGCTCGGCGAAAAGGGGGTCGACCGCGTCGCGCACCGCCGCGAGCGCCTCGGCGAGCCGCGTCTCGGCCTTCGCATCGGGGGCGGTGGTGCGGGCGTCAGGGGCGGCAGCGAGCAGCTCCTGGCCCTCGATCAGGGCGCCGAGGAAGGCCTGCGGGTCCGCCGGAGCCGTGCCGCCCGCAAGCGCGGCTAGGGTTGCGCGCGCGCGGCGCCGCGAGGGCGAGAAGGCGCCGAACAGGCCGCCCTCTTCGGCGAGCATGCGCGCGAGCTCGGCAAGGCCGGGCGTGGTCCAAGCCGCCTCGGTCGCGCCAGGAGCGCGCGCGCGCAGGGCGGCGAAGCGCGCAGCGGCGCGGAGCGTGGCGAGCCGCTCCTCCGCCGCACGCCGCGTCGCCGCTCCGGTGGCGGCAAGCGCGCCGAGAGCCTTGAGCGCGGCGGGGAGTCGCGCCGCGACGCGCTCGGCGTCCGTCGGTGCGAGCATGGTGGCTGTCACGCCGCGCCAGGGGTGGCGCGCGGGCGTGCCGATCCGGCGGACGGTCGCGGCAAGCTCCCGCACGAGGCGTGTTGCGGCCTCGATCTCCTCGGCACTCCACGACGCGGCGGGGAGCTGGAAATCCGGCGCCGGCACGCCCGCCGCCTTGAGCCGCGCCGCCTCACCGATCGCGCGGAAGGCGGTCCAGCCGGTCCGCCCGATCGCGGCGTGCATGGTCGCGGCATGGCGGTTGAGGCGACCGCGCAGTGCGCCGAGGGTGCGGATGACCGCGCTCCGGTCGGGCGGGGAGGGCCGTGGCGCCTTCAGCGTGATGTCGAGCTCTGTAAGCAGGGCGCGTCGATTGGCGTTGTCGCTGTGCAGAGCGAGGCAGGCGGCGCCGAGGCCGACGGCGGCAAGACGACGCTGCACCACCTCGAGAGCGGCGAGCTTCTCGGCAACGAACAGAACGGTCTTCCCGTCCAGAACGGCCTGGGCGATCAGGTTGGTGATCACCTGGCTCTTGCCGGTCCCGGGCGGGCCCTGGATGACGAGCGAGGCGCCGCGTCTGACCGCCTCCGCCGCGAGCGTCTGGCTGCCGTCGCTGTCGAGCACGAAATCCAGCCGCTCGACGGGGATCAGGCGATCGATGTCGGTGTCGTCGGGAAAGAGCTCAGCGGGCGGCGGCGGTGTTGCGCCGGCGAGCGCGGCGATGAGGGGGTGCCTGTCCGGCCGCCAGGGCTCGGGCCAAGCGTCCGGGTCGAGATCCCGGTACATCAGGAACTTGGCGAAGGAGAAGAGCCCGACCGCGATCGCATCGCGCTCGACCCGGAAGCCCTCCGCTCCCTCGACCGCCGCGCCGACCGAATCAAGCCAGGCGGAGAGAACCGACCACGCGTCGGGATCGCGCTCGTCGAGCTCGGGAAAGTCGGGCAGGCGGAGTCGGAACTGGTCGGCGAGGAAGGCCTGGAGCGTGAGATTGCCTCCCACTTCGCCCTCGTCCCAGGCGAGGCGGAACGGGTCGCGCGCCGTGCCGCGGCGAAGCAGGGCGGGGACCATGATCAGCGGGGCACGCCGCTCGGTTCCGGGCGTGTTCGGGTCGCGCCACAGAAGCTGGCCGAGAGAGCAGGCGAGGATGTTGATCCCCTGCTCCTCGCGCACCGACCGGGAGTCGCGCTCGAGCCGGGTGAGCACGCGGGCAAGAGCGGCTTCCGCGAGCGGGGAGGAGAGTAGCGTGTCGTCGGGGTCGGGCGCGGCGCCGGTCCCTGCCGCACCGGTCGCTGTGGTGGCGCGGCGTCGCGGACGCTTTGCGCCGTCATCCCCTGGTGCGGCCGAGACCGCGGCGGGAGCGAATCCCATCGCGGCCCGTTCGGAGACGAGACGACGGAACACGGCCTCCGACCGCTCGCCGTCGATCGCAAGCACGCCGGCGCTTCGGCCGGGGGCGGGCAGGGAGAGCAGGCGGTTTCGCGTCGAGAAGTCGAGCAGGCTTCGCCGCGCCGCGAGAAGTGCCGCCCTCACCGCCTCCGTCATGCGTCCGCCCCCCTGCCGGCCGCGATCCTGCCCAAAGCCCGGGCGCTCTGGGAAGCGCCACACGACAAAAGGGCCCGCCTGGGGGCGGGCCCGAGTGGCAGCGTCGGGTCTGCCGCGCCGGCGCGGCGGGGAGTATCCGCGTCCGTTGCGCCTTGCTTCACGCCCGGCAGTCGGGCTCGACGCGAGGATGGCACCACGATCCCGCCCGCGCCGCCTTGCGCTGGATCAAGACCGGTCCGTTCCGCTCGGGCGGCCCGACACCGCGCCCTGGGGCCCCGACCCGAGGCGGGCCGTGATGCGGCGCGCTCCGCCCCATGCTACGTTTCCGTGCGACTCGGCGGTGCGGGGCAACCGTGCCGCGAGGATGATCCGGCAGCAGGACAGAGGCCGACGCGATGGACAAGAACAAGGCGCTCGACCAGGCGCTCCAGCAGATCGAGCGCGCCTTCGGCAAGGGCTCGGTCATGCGGATGGGCAGCAAGGCCCAGGGCGAGCCGATCGAGGTCATCCCCACAGGCTCGCTCGGCCTCGATCTCGCCCTTGGCATCGGCGGCCTGCCGCGCGGGCGGATCATCGAGATCTACGGGCCTGAGAGCTCCGGCAAGACGACGCTCGCGCTCCACTGCATCGCGGAAGCGCAGAAGCGCGGCGGCACCTGTGCCTTCATCGACGCCGAGCACGCGCTCGACCCGGTTTATGCACGAAAGCTCGGCTGCGACGTCGACAACCTGTTGATCAGCCAGCCCGACAGCGGCGAGCAGGCGCTCGAGATCGCCGACACGCTGGTCCGGTCGGGCGCGATCGACGTGCTCGTGGTCGACAGCGTCGCCGCGCTCGTCCCCCGCGCTGAACTCGAAGGCGAGATGGGCGACAGCCATGTCGGGCTGCATGCGCGGCTGATGAGCCAGGCCCTGCGCAAGCTCACCGGCTCGGTCTCTCGGTCGAAGACGATCCTGATCTTCCTTAACCAGATACGCCTCAAGATCGGGGTGATGTTCGGCAACCCCGAGACCACCACGGGCGGCAATGCGCTCAAGTTCTACGCCTCGATCCGCATGGAGATACGCCGGATCGGCGCGATCAAGGACCGCGACGAGGTGGTTGGCAACCAGACGCGGGTGAAGGTGGTGAAGAACAAGATGGCGCCGCCGTTCCGGCAGGTCGAGTTCGACATCACCTATGGCGAGGGGATCTCGAAGACGGGCGAGCTGATCGATCTTGGCGTCAAGGCGGGGATCATCGAGAAATCGGGCGCGTGGTTCAGCTTCGACAGCCAGAGGATCGGCCAGGGGCGCGAGAACGCGAAGGCCTTCCTCAAGGAGAACCCTGCCGTTGCGGCAAAGATCGAGGAGCGGATCCGCGCCCAAGCCGGCCAGGTGGCCGACAGCCTGATGGCCTCGGGCGGCGAGGACGCAGACGCAGCCGACTGAGCCGGCAGGGCCTGCTCCAGCTGGCGTTGCCCCCTCGTCTGTTCACCGAACGCGGTCGGACGCGCGCCTTGTGCGGCGTCACGCTTCGGGTGATGCCCCATCGGTGACGTGCGGGCCTCTTGCGTCAGCGCCCGGCGACGGCGGGCGGCAGGCGGTGCGACGCCGTGCGCGCGGCGCGCCGGGCCCTGGGGCAGCGCCGGCTAGGGATCGGCACCGGGCCTCCCTAGGAAAAGCGCGCCCTCCCGGCTAGATACGGGGCGAGACGCGGCCGCGCCGGCCGAACGCAAGCCCTCGGTATACGCACCCATGCCCTCGTCGAACGACATCCGCGCCGCCTTCCTCGACTTCTTCGCGCGCAACGGCCACACGGTCGTGCCGTCCTCGCCGCTCGTGCCGCGCAACGACCCCACACTGATGTTCACCAACGCCGGCATGGTTCAGTTCAAGAACGTGTTCACCGGGCTCGAGACGCGGCCCTACTCCCGGGCGGTGACGGCACAGAAATGCGTCCGCGCTGGCGGCAAGCACAACGACCTCGAGAATGTCGGCTACACCGCCCGCCACCACACTTTCTTCGAGATGCTCGGGAACTTCTCCTTCGGCGACTATTTCAAGGAGCGGGCGATCGCCCTTGCCTGGGAGCTCGTGACCAGGGACTACGGCCTGCCGCGGGAGCGTCTCCTCGTCACCGTCTACCATGAGGACGACGAGGCGGCGTCGCTGTGGAGGAGGATCGCGGGGCTGCCGGAGGAGAGGATCATCCGGATCCCCACCTCCGACAATTTCTGGTCGATGGGCGACACCGGCCCCTGCGGGCCCTGTTCTGAGATCTTCTACGACCATGGCCCAGAGGTCGCCGGCGGCCCGCCCGGAAGCGACGAGGCCGATGGCGACCGCTTCATCGAAATCTGGAACCTCGTCTTCATGCAGTTCGAGGCGCTGCCCGACGGCAGCCGCGTCCCCCTGCCCAAGCCTTCGATCGACACCGGGCTAGGGCTCGAGCGGCTTGCCGCCATCCTCCAGGGCAAGCACGACAACTACGACACCGACACGCTGCGCGCCCTGATTCTCGCCTCCGCCGAGGCCACGCGGACCGACCCGGACGGGCCGCATCGCGTGAGCCACCGTGTGGTGGCCGACCATCTTCGCTCGGCGTGCTTTCTCGTCGCCGACGGCGTTCTGCCCTCGAACGAGGGGCGCGGCTACGTGCTGAGGCGTATCATGCGCCGGGCGATGCGCCACGCTCACCTGATGGGCGCGACCGAGCCGTTGCTGTGTCGGCTCGTTCCGGCCCTTATTCGTCAGATGGGTGTGGCCTATCCTGAGCTCGGCCGTGCCGAGGCGCTGATCACCGAGACGCTTCGCACCGAGGAGACGCGATTCCGCGCCATGCTCGACCGCGGCCTCCATCTGCTTGCGGAGGAGACGGCGAAGCTCGGCGCGGGCGAGCCACTTCCCGGTGCGGTCGCGTTCAAGCTGTATGACACCTACGGCTTCCCGCTCGACCTCACCCAGGATGCGCTCAAGGCCGAGGGGCGGGGCGTCGATGTCGCCGGCTTCCAGGCGGCGATGCAGGAGCAGCGCGCCCGCGCCCGCGCCGCCTGGGCTGGGTCGGGCGAGGCGGCGACCGAGGCGGTGTGGTTCGACCTGCGCGACCGCGTGGGCGCGACCGAGTTCCTGGGCTACACGGCCGAGGCGGCGGAAGCGGAGGTGCGCGCCATCGTGGTGAACGGAAAACCCGTTCAGGAGGCGCGCGGCGGCGACGAGGTTGCGGTGATCCTCAACCAGACCCCGTTCTATGGCGAGAGCGGCGGCCAGGTCGGCGACACGGGCACCATCACCAACGCCGACGGGCTCATCGTCGCGGTGCGCGACACGCAGAAGAAGCTCGGCGATCTCTTCGTGCATCTCGGAACGGTGCGCCAGGGCGTTCTGAGGGTGGGCGATGCCGTGCGCGCGAGCGTCGACGCCGCCCGTCGCAGCGCGATCCGCGCCCACCACTCCGCCACCCATCTCCTGCACGAGGCGCTTCGCCGCCGGCTCGGCATGCATGTCGCGCAGAAGGGCTCTCTGGTTGCGCCCGACCGTCTGCGCTTCGACGTCAGCCACCCGAGGCCGATCGAGCCGGCCGAGCTCGCCTGGGTCGAGGCGGAGGTGAACGCGCGCGTGCGCGAGAACGCCCCTGTAGTCACCCGGCTGATGACCCCCGACGAGGCGGTGAGGCAAGGCGCAATCGCTCTCTTCGGCGAGAAGTATGGCGAGGAGGTGCGCGTCGTCTCGATGGGCTACGACCCGGAGGCGACGGAGCGAGGAGGGAACTACTCGGTGGAACTCTGCGGCGGCACGCATGTGCGCGCGACCGGCGAGATCGGCCTGTTCAAGATCGTCGCGGAGGGAGCGGTGAGCGCAGGCGTGCGCCGCGTCGAGGCGGTGACCGGAGAGGCGGCGCTTGCCTATATCGGCGAGACCGAGAAGGCGCTCGCGCGCGCCGCCGCCGCCTTGAAGGTTCCGCCCGCCGAGGTGCCGGCGCGGATCGAGGCGGTGATCGAGGAGCGTCGCCGGCTCGAGCGGGAGCTGTCCGACCTCCGCAGGAAGCTCGCCACGGGCGATGCCGGCGCGGCTCCGACCTACGAGGAGGTGGGCGGGGTGCGGTTCGCCGGCCGCGTGGTCGAGGTGCCGGCGCGCGAGCTCAAGGGGCTTGCGGACGAGATCAGGAAGCGGCTCGGCTCCGGCGTCGTGGCGCTCGTTTCGCCGATGGATGGAAAGGCCTCGATTGTCGTGTCGGTCTCGCCGGACCTGACCGGTCGTTTCAGCGCCGTGGCGCTCGCCCAGGCCGCTTCCGCCGCCGTCGGCGGCAGGGGCGGCGGCGGACGGCCGGACATGGCCCAGGCGGGCGGGCCAGATGCGGCGAAGGCGGAGGAGGCTCTCGCCGCGGTCAGAGGGGCGCTCGCTGCCTGACGCGGCAGCACGGGGCCCGCGCCTCCGCGCCGGGTGTCGCCGGGGTCGCGTCGCCGGTGCACCCGTGGCATGAGTGGGGCGCGGAAGGGCGACTGGGACTGAGCGGGGGCGTCGGCGGATGCAACCGACATCGGGCGTGACGGCGCCACAGGTTCATGCGGCGGTGACGGTCCGCGATGCGGCGGAGGCCGACATCCCCGCGATCGTCGAGATCACCAACGACGCCATTCTCACGACCACGGCGAACTGGAACATCACGCCCGTGACGCACGCGCAAAGGCTCGCTTGGCTCGAGGAACGACGCGCGGGGGGCTTTCCGGTTCTGGTCGCCGAGCTCGGCGGCGCGGTCGCGGGCTTTGCGAGCTTCGCCCAGTTCCGGCCCTACGAGGGCTATCTGCACAGCGTGGAGCACGGGCTCTATGTCGCGCGCGCCGCGCAGCGTCGGGGCGTCGGCTCCGCCCTGCTCGGGGCGCTGATCGAGCGGGCGGTGGCGTTCGGGGCGCATGTGATGGTCGCAGGCATCGAGGCGCGGAACGAGGCGTCGCTCGCGCTGCACGAGCGCTTCGGCTTCGTGCGTGTCGGGCTGATGCCCGAGGTGGGCCGGAAGTTCGACCGCTGGCTCGACCTCGTGCTGATGCAGCGTATCCTCGGCAACTGACCCAGGCGACCGACCGGCACGCCCCCGACCGCCGCGCTCAGGCGAGCGGGAGCGTGGTGACGCTGTAGCCGTGGCGTATCACCCGCCCGAGCACCGGGTCGGCGAGCTCCATCTCGAAGCGCCGGCTCGGACGTATGCCGCCGATCGCGCCGAAAGTGCCGCCGAACATCACGGTGCCGACCGGAAGCGGCGCCCCTCCCGTGTAGCCCTCAATCAGTTCCTCGGGACGGCGGATCGAGGCGACCAACCCGTCCTGGTAGATCGCAAGCCCCTCGCCCTCGTCGATCCAGGCCTTGAGGGTCAGGCTGTCCCAGTGCTCCGCCACCTCGTCGAAGCGCCACAGCACCGGGGCAACCACCTTGGCGCAGAGCTGCTTCGAGACGTCGATCGCCACAGCCTCGACGCGGCGGTCGGTATGGTCCGAGCCGAGGCCGACCCAGAGACCGTCGGGCATGCCGACGAGCACGAACTCGACCTCGCCTGAGGTGTCGGGGCCGAGCACCTCAATCGCCGTGCCGTGGGTGATCAGCGAGGAGGTGTTTCGGAAATAGGCGGGGATCCGCGCCGGCGCCTTGACGCCGATCGCTGCAAGCTCGGCAAGATGGTGCTCGACGGCGGCGGTGTCGCGCCCGGTGAGGCCCGCGACGACAAGGGCGCGCAGCTCGAGCGTGCGGCGCTCGGCTCCGGCGGCGGAAACGCAGGTGACGGAGAGCGTGGTCATCAGCCTGCGAGCGCCCGGTCCTTGCCGCGGCGGATCGAGGGCAGAGCCATCGCCACCACCGCGACCAGCGCGAGCGCAAGCAGCGTGGCGCTGATCGGGCGCTGGAGGAACACCATCGGGTCCCCGCGGGAGAGCAGCATCGCCCGGCGCAGATGCTCCTCCATCATCGGGCCGAGCACGAAGCCGATCAGCATCGGCGCGGGCGGGCAGCCGATCTTGGAGAAGAGATAGCCGAGGAGGGCGAACACCACCGTGACGAACACGTCGAAGCTGTTGTTGTTGAGGCTGTAGACGCCGATCGCGCAGAACACGAGGATGGACGGATACATCAGATCATAGGGCACCTTGAGCAGCCGCACCCACATGCCGATCAGGGGCAGGTTGATGATCACGAGCATCAGGTTGCCGATCCACATCGAGGCGATCAGCCCCCAGAACAGAGCGGGCTGGGCCTCGATCATGCGCGGCCCCGGCTGGATACCCTGGATGATCAAGGCGCCGACCATCAGCGCCATCACCGCATTGGCCGGGATGCCGAGGGTGAGCAGCGGGATGAACGAGGTCTGGGCGGCGGCGTTGTTGGCACTCTCGGGTGCGGCCACGCCCTCGATCGCTCCCTTGCCGAAGAGGTGCTTGTTGCGGCTGATGCGGCGCTCGAGCGTGTAGGCGCCCATCGATGAGAGGGCGGCACCGCCGCCCGGCAGAATGCCGACGATCGAGCCGAGCATGGTGCCGCGCAGCACCGGGCCCACCACGCGCTTCCACTCCTCCTTCGTCAGCCACAGCCGGCTGATCCTCGTCTTCAGCGCGTCGCGCATCTCCGGCATCTCGAGGTTGCGGATGATCTCGGCGACGCCGAACATGCCCATCGCCATCGGCGCGAAGCCGATGCCGTCGGACAGTTCGGGGATGTTGAAGGTGAAGCGCTGCTGACCGGTCTGCACGTCGGTTCCGACGAGGCCGAGCCCGACGCCGGCCACCATCATCGCGATCGACTTGACGACATTGCCCTCGGAGAGCACGGCCGAGACGATCAGGCCGAGGAACATCAGCGAGAAGTAGTCGGCCGGCCCGAAGGAAAGGGCGATGGAGGTGAGCAGCGGGCCCGAGGCGGCGACGAGCAGGGTGGAGACGCAGCCCGCGAAGAACGACCCGAGAGCGGCGATGGCGAGAGCGGGCCCGGCTTGGCCGTTGCGCGCCATCTGGTAGCCGTCGAGCGCGGTGATCACCGAGCTGACCTCGCCCGGCAGGTTCATCAGGATCGAAGTCGTCGAGCCGCCATACTGCGCGCCGTAGTAGATGCCGGCGAGCATGATGATGGCGGTGGTCGAGGACATGCCGAAGGTGAGCGGTAGGAGCAGGCTGATGGTTGCCACCGGGCCGATGCCGGGAAGCACGCCGATCGCCGTGCCGAGCAGGGCGCCGATCAGACAGGCGCCGAGATTCTGAAGCGTCAGAGCGACGCTGAACCCGAAGGCGAGGTTGGAGAGCAGGTCCATCCGGCTTGGCCTCAGTGCGACCAGGGGAACACAGGAATTCGGATGTCGAGATACCAAATGAACAGGAACCAGCAGAGCGCGAGCAGGAAGGCGACGAGCCCGGCGACGCGCATGGGCTTCCACCGCTTCTCTGCGAGCGAGGCGATGGCCACACAGAGCGTGATCGAGGCGACGAAGCCGAGCCGCTCGACGGTCAGCCCGAACACGACCATCGCGGCGAGGATGAGGGCGAGTTCGCGCCAGGCGAAGCGGCCGATCGCGTTCGCGCCGCTGAACAGGCCGCCGAGAACGACCACGACGCCAAGCCCGCCGAGGATCCAGAAGGCGAGCATCGGCATGTAGCCCGGGCCCATCCGCCGCGCCGTGCCGATCGGATGTGCGGTGTTCAACCACAGCATGACGCCGGCAAAGGCGATGAAGAGAAGGCCGGCGAAGATGTCCTGCGCGTCTGGCTTGAGCCGCATGGCCTCCGCTCCCTCGTGTGCGCTAGTCGGCTGTCGCGCCCGAGGCGCGCACCACCGGCGCCCAGGTGGCGACCTCGCGCTCGACGAAGGCGGTGAACTCGGCAGGAGACCAGTCGCGCGGGCTGCCGCCGAGCTCGTCAAGGCGCCTCGCGACGGCAGGCTCGGCGATGCTCGCGCGGATCTCGGCGTTCAGCCGCTCGACGATCGCGCTTGGGGTGCCGGCTGGGGCGGAGACGCCAAACCAGGAATAGGAGACGATGTCGATGCCCTGTTCCCGGAAGGTCGGCACATCCGGGAATGCCGGGCTGCGCTCCGCCCCCGAGACGGCGAGCGCCCTCACGCTTCCCGCCCGGATATGCGCCGAAGCGGAGGGAAGGCTGTCGAACATCACGCCAACCACCCCCGCGATCACGTCCGTCATCGCCGGGCCGGCGCCGCGATAGGGGATGTGGACGAGCTCAAGTCCGGCCGCAAGCGCGAGCCTCACCCCGATCATGTGGTTCGAGGACCCTGCGCCCGAGGTGGCGTAATGCACCTGTCCGGGCCGCGCCTTGGCGAGCGCGATGAAGGCCTCGAGCGACTGCGCCTCGAAGCGCGGGTTGGCCACCATCACGGAGGGGTTCACCGTCACCATCGCGATGTGGGCGAAGTCCTTCACCGGATCGTAGCGGACGTTTCGGTAGAGGGCGGGGCTGATCGCATGGCTTGCGATGTTGCTCATCAGGAGTGTCTGCCCGTCCGGCGGGCTTTGGGCGACCGCAAGGCTGCCGATGGTCGCCCCTGCTCCCGGCCGGTTCTCGATCACGACCGGAACACCGAGGCGCGCCTGCAATCGCTCCCCCACGAGCCTCGCCATGATGTCGGTTGTGCCGCCCGGGGCGAAGGGAACGACGAAGCGGATCGGCCCGTTCGGCCAGGTCCCTTGCGATCGGGCAGGCGCGTACGCCAGGGCAAGCCCCGCGGCGATCAGCCCGCGGCGGGCGATGAGGAGCGGCGCGCGCCCAAAAGCCCGGTGGCACCCTCCTACCATGGCGCATTCCTCGGACCAGTTTCCCCTCGTCTGCGTATCGCATGCCCGGCCAGGACGGGCAAGCCCGCGCCGCCCCGGCTTGCCGCACAGCCTTTGGCGCAGCGTCCTCGCTCCTCGGGGCGACCAAGGTGGGCGAAGCGAGACAGGACCGGCGCATGACGGCGAACGACCCAGAGAGCGTGGTGCGCGAGGAGCTCGAGCGGATCGCCCCGGCGCTGGTCGCGCTCCGGCGAGAGCTGCATCGCGCGCCGGAGCTCGCCTTCGAGGAACACCGCACGGCAGCCCGCGTGGCGGCCGAGCTTTCCCGGATCGGCATTCCCGTGCGCGCCGGTGTGGGGCGCACCGGCGTGGTTGGGCTGATCGAGGGCGGGCGGCCCGGGCCGACGCTTCTCCTCCGCGCCGACATGGACGCCCTGCCGATCGAGGAGCAGACGGGGCTTCCTTTCGCGAGCGAAGTCGCGGGGAAGATGCATGCCTGCGGCCACGACCTGCACACGGCGACGCTGCTCGGGGCGGCCGAGGTTCTCAAGCGCCTCGCCCCAGGCCTTGCGGGGCGCGTGCTCCTCGTCTTCCAGCCGGCGGAGGAGATCCTCGAGGGGGCTGAGGCGATGATCGCCGACGGCGTGCTCGAGGACCCGAAGCCCGATTTCGCTCTCGGCTTCCACAACTGGCCTTACCAGCCCGTCGGCACGATCGGCTGGGTCGAGGGGGCCTGCCAGGCGGCGTCGGATGCGTTCGACATCGTCTTCCGCGGTCGGTCGGGCCACGCCGCCCACCCGCACCAGGCGATCGACCCCGTCGCCGGGGCGGCGCTCTTCATCGGCCAGCTGCAGACCCTGGTGAGCCGGGAGGTGAACCCGCTGTCTCCAGCGGTGGTCACGGTCGGTCATATCCAGGGCGGAACGGTTCGCAACATCATCCCCGATACGGTGACGCTGAAGGGAACCGTGAGCACCCTCGAGGCGTCGGCGCGCGACGCCGTCGAGGCCGGCATGCGCCGCCTGCTCGCCGGCATCGAGACGGGCCTGCGCCTTCCCTCCGACCTCGCCTATGCCCGCAAGGTGCCGCCGCTCGTGAACGACCCGCTCCTGCTCTCGCGCGTGGTCGGCACGATCCGGGCGGCGTTTGGCGAGGCGTCGGTGGTCAAGGGCAGCCCGAGCATGGGGGCGGAGGATTTCGCCTGCTTCGCCGCCGCGGTGCCGGCGGCGCATCTGCGCATCGGCGCCGGCGCGCCCGGGCGGAACGACTCGCTCCACAACAGCGCCTACCAGCCCGACGAGGGCGCGATCGCCGTCGGTGTGGAGGCGCTCGCTCGCGCGGCGCTCGACCTCCTCCGCTGAGCCGATGCCGGGGGAGGCGCCGACGCTTCGGGTCAGGCTCGCCGAGCTTGCCTCCGCCGAGGTGCGGGAGCGCCTCGCGCGCGGCCCGGTCCTGCTCCTGCCGATGGGAAGCCTCGAGGAGCAGGGGCCGCACGCGCCGATGGGCGACTTCCTGCTCGCCGACCGGCTTGCGACGCTGATGGCCGAACGCGCCGCCTCCGCGGGGATCGAGGCGCTCGTCCTGCCGCCGATCCCCTTCGGCGGGGCGGACTGGTTCGGCTCCGTTCCGGGCGGGGTGTCGCTGAGGCAGACAACGCTCGCCGCCCTGCTCGAGGACGTTCTTTCCTGCCTCGCGCGGCACGGGAGCGATCGCGTTCTGATCGTCAACGGCCATTCCGGAAACGCGACGACCATCGACTTGGTGACGCGCGGGATAGCGCTCGCGGGCAGGCGTCTCGCGCCGTGCCTGCACCTATGGCGGTCTCTCGCCGCGCGCTGGGAGGCCCTGGGCGGGGACCGTGCGACGCTCGGCCATGGTGCCGACCCGCTCTGGTCGGTCGCGCTCGCCCTCTTCCCGGAGCTCTGCCGGCCCGACCTGATGCGCGGGCCGGAACCGCCACCGCCCGTGCTCGGCCTTCCCGTCACGGGCTTCGGCACGCTCGATGCCTTCGGCCTCGACGTCACCGTTCCGATCGAGCTTGATCGGATCGCTCCCTCCGGCGTGGTCGGCGGCGACCCGGCACGCGGCAGCGCCGAGCTCGGCGCGCGCGCCGTCGCCTGGATCGTCGAGGCCGGGGCGCGGCTGATCGCCCATCTCGCCGCGCAGCGCTGAGAGGGCCTGAGCGGCCGGCAGGGGCCGGGTCGGCTGCCGTGCACGGGTCTTTCGGCTCCGACCCGTCGGCAGTTGACCCCTGCCTCAGCCCGGCCGATCGACCCTTCCGAGCATCCAGCCTTCCCAGAGTCGGATCGCCGGGTCGTCCGGCACGCCCTCGGGGTCGCTGCCTGAGGCCACCGCGATCGCGGCGAGCGCGCCGACCGTCGCGTCGAACGGGTCCTCGCCCTCGGGGGAGGGGCCGAAACCGTCCGCGACGAGGTTTTCGAGCGCAGGCTCGAGAGCGACGCCGTGACGGGCCGCCCAGGCGCGGATTGGCCCGGCCTGCGCCCGGCGCCACCCTTGGGTGCGCTTGGCGGAGGGGAGGGAGAGGCCGAGCCGAGCATAGCCCTCTGCGGGGTAGGCCTCAGCCGCGACGACGGCGCCTGGTGCAGCGAGGCTCGCGAGCGTGCCCTCGAAGGGCCACAGACGAAGCCCGATCGCGGACCGCGCTGGCTTGAGGAGTTCCGCCCAGGCGCTCGCCGCCGCCTTGCCCACCTGGTTTCCGCCAAGGGTCCAGAAGATCCCGCAGGCACGGGCAATCCTTCCCCCGTTCGCTGTCCGTCCGGGCAGGTCGCAGGCGCGCAGGAGCCCCTCGGCGTCAAGGCCGAGGCGGTCAAGGAAGCGCTGTTTCAGCCCCTGGCCCCGGACAGGCCCGGCGGGAAAAAACGGGCGTGCGGGCGAGACCTCCTCGAGCGTCTTAGCGGGGACGAGGAACGGCGCGGCCGCCTCGAGCGAGGCGAGCCAGGCCGCGAAGCCGGCGTGCCCGGCGAGGTGGGCGGCAGCGAAGGCGCGGGGAAGGCCGATCGGCACATCGAGCGCGAGCAGGGCCGCCCCACGCCCTGCCTCGGCGGCGAGCCGACGCGTCAGAGCGGCAGGGTCCCCCACCGGCTCCGGCGCAGCGAGCACCCACTCGCGGCCGTGCCGCCGCGCGATCGCGACCTGACGCTTGCGCGCGGCCCCAGTGCGTGCGCCCGACCAGTCGGAATGCGCGACGAGGCGATAGGCGCTCACGACGCCGTTTGCCCAAACAACCCCGGCGCCTGTGGCATACTGTTGCGCGCTCGGGAGGGAGAAGCGGGATGGACCAGCAGGTCGGGACGGTGTCTGGTGCCGTTTTGGCAGGCCGGGATGCGGCGCATCCGGATGGCCAGTACACGACGGTGGCGAAATGGTTCCACTGGGTCACCGTCGTGCTGATGCTGGTCGCCCTCTCCTTCGGGTTCGTGATCAAGTACATCAAGACCGATCCGTTCGAGACCAAGCTCGTCTTCTACGCGATCCACGAATCGGCGGGGCTGACCATCCTCTTCGTTTCGCTCGCGCGCCTTGCCTGGCGGCGCTTCCATCCGCCACCGCCGCTGCCTGACCATGTACCGATGGCGATCCGCCGGGCGGCGGCGGGCGTGCACCACGCGCTCTACGCGCTTCTGATCCTGCAGCCGATCGTCGGCTTCGTCGCCACCAACGCCTGGGGTTTCCCGATGCAGGGGGCGACCGCCTATCTCGGTTTCATTGACCTCCCGGCCGTGGTGGGAGAGACGAAGTGGCTCGCGGAGATCCTCTCCACCATCCACACCGTCTTCGCCTATGCGATCGTGGTCCTGCTCGTCGCACATGTGGGTGGTGCGATCTACCACCACGCGCTCCGCGGTGACGGGACGCTGATGCGGATGTTGTGAACGGGCGGGGGCGGCGAGCGCTTCGAGCGGGCGGGGCGAGCAGGCGTGGGCGCTGGCGATCCGGGCGGGCGCGTTCAGCCCTCGCCGCGGGCGCGGCCGAGCAGGCGGCCGAGCAGCCCCGTTTTGCGCTTCGGCTTCGCTGCCGGGCTTGCGGTGGTGCGCGCGGTCTTTGCCGCCGCCTTCTGCTTCTGCGCGAGCCACTTCTCGAGGCTCATGCCCGCCTTCGCGGCGCGCTTGGCCTCGTAGGCCTTCTGCGCCTCCGTCATCCCTGCCGTCGGGTCCTTGGCCTTGGCCATCGTCGAACTCCATCTCGGATCGGGCGCGACGCTAGCTCAGGCGTCGCGTCGAGGGAACGGGCGGTCTCTCGGGGTGGCGGGGTGCCGGGGGCGACGCCTAGGCGGGGGCGGGCGTTTCCGGGCTTCGGCCGAAGGCGTGCGCGAAGCGCTCGGCGAAGCGTGGCCAGGCCTCCGGGTTGACGAGCCGCGGCGGCCGCTCGCCGCGGAGGAACAGGCCGATCAGCTGCTGCGCTCCCCAGGTGGCGATCCGCCGCCGGCTCTCCTCCGTCACGCCTGCGGTGTGGGGCGAGGCAAGCACGCGCGGGTGACGGAGCAGAGCGTTCGCGGGGTCGGGCTGCGGCTCGCGGTCCCAGCAGTCGAGCCCGGCGCCGGCGAGCCTGCCGCTCTCGAGCGCCTCGAGCACCGCCGCCTCGTCATGGATGAACTGGCGTGCGGTGTTGACCAGAATGGCGCCGTCGCGCATCGCGGCAAGCGCCGTCCCGCCGATCATGCCGCGCGTCTCTTCAGTCAGCGGGCAGTGGATCGAGACGACGTCCGACGCCGCGAGCAGCTCGGAGAGATCGACCTTCTCCGCTCCGCGCGCGGCGACGGTTGCGGTGTCGAGATACGGGTCGGCCGCGAGCACGCGGCAGGAGAAGGCGTCACGGCAGATCCGCGCGACGCGCGTGCCGATATTCCCGAGCCCGATCAGGCCGAGGGTTCGGCCCGCGAGCTCACGGCCCATCAGGGCCGCGCGATCCTGCGCGCGCCCCTCGAGCATCGCCCGGTGCGCCTCCGGGATGCGCTTGAGCAGGGCGAGCATCATCGCGACCGCATGCTCCGCGACGCCTTCCGCATTGCCGCCCGCTTGGGTCATGACCAGAACCCCGGCTCGGGTCATGGCGGGGACGTCGACCGTGTCATACCCCGCACCATGGGTGGACACGGCGAGCAGGTCGGGAGCGCGGGCGAGCAGGGCCGCGTCGGGCCAGAGATGGCGCGGCAACTCGTCGCGCAGGGAGCCGACCTGATAGGCTCTGACGCCTTCGAAGAGTCGCGCGACCTCGTGCTCTTCCGTGGCGGCGCCGACGGGCGTGGTGGCAAGCCGCCGGTCTGCGGCGATGATCTCCGTCCAGGCCGGGTGCGGCAGCGGCTCGGCATGGACGAGGCGTATCGGCTCGGGCATGCGATGGGTGGCTTTCGACGCGGAGGTTGGGCGATGGCGGTGGTGAAGGTGACGGGCATGACCTGCGGCGGGTGCGCGGCCGCCGTCAAGCGGGCCGTGGAAGCGGCGCTACCCGGAGCGACGGCGAAGGTCGATCTCGAACGCGGCGAAGCGGAGATCGTGGGCGGGGATCTCGACGCCGCGAAGGCCGCGATCGTCGCCGCGGGCTTCGGCGTGGCCGAGTGAGGCGCGATGGAGGCGCGGCTCAAGTCGGGCGTCTGGGTCTCGGCCCTGGTTCGCCAGTGTGACCGACAGGCACGCCCTGCCGTGGTTCTGCGCAAGGGCGATGCCGATTCGGGCGGCATCGCGGTGGTGCTGCGGGGGCGCGAGGGGCTGGTGCCGCTTGTGCAGGTGCGTGACGGCGAGGGCAGGCTCGCCTGGCTTCGCGCGACCGGGGAAGGGCCTGTGGACCAGGCGGCGGCGGATGCCTATCTGGCTCGGGCTCTGAAGCGCGACCCTGATCTGTGGGTGGTGGAGGTGGATGCGCCGGACCTTGTTCCGCCCTTCGAGGCGCGGCTTGTGTGAGCGCGCGAGGGCCTATGGGCGGGTGTGCGCGTGCCTGGCAGGGGGGCTCGCTCGGCGGTGCGGTGAGCACCGGCCGGCGGGTGGCGCAGCGGACGCTTCCGGCCCTGGTCCGCTCAGGGGGCGATCGGCCGCGGTGGGCGGTGACAGGGCGGACGAACAGTGGCGCGACGGGGGCGCCCGCAGCGTTCGATATACCTGAGCGTCCTCCCGACCTCGCTTGAGCACGGACAGGGGCCACCTGTGGCCATGGGCCGCCTGGGCGGGCTGACTGTGCCCGGCACCTCCTGGCCCGGTCTTCATTTTCGCCAGTTGCATCGGCTCGGCCGACAGGCTACCGACCACGCGCCGCGTCCCGTTCGTCTAGAGGCCTAGGACACCAGCCTTTCACGTTGGTAACACGGGTTCGAATCCCGTACGGGACGCCATGTCCACCAGCTGTCAAACGTTGCAGTTGCGTGGCTTTGCTGTGTCCGCGCGCTTTCGCCCCTACACTCTGCACCCGCTTCGAGGGCTGAGCGGGCGCCAAGCGCCAGATCCCTTCGCGTCATTCCAGACGCTACCGTTTTCCAGTGAGTCAGCCAGGTCGGTGCGGGCCGGTCAGCGTCGCAGAAGGGCGGTGCTGCCAGGCCCACCGCGTCGGCGTAAACCACATGCGGTGGCACGCGATTATTGTGCTGTCGGAGCGCTGCACCCCTTCCGTATCCTGCAACGTTCCGACTTGTAGAAATCGTAGACTGCGGATGGCCGTTATGGTCACCCTAGGCTCAGGACCCATTCATCTGCTTGCGGCGACGCGGGCGGGCGTGATTCTGAACGGGGCGGAGGTGCCCTCATGTCCGTCCTGTTCCTGCTCACCCCGGCGCAGATGCGGCGCATCCGGCCGCACGTCCCGCTCTCGCACGGCATCCCGCGCGTGGACGACCGGCGCGTGCTGAGCGGCATCATCTTCGTCATCCGGGGCGGCCTGCGCTGGCGCGACGCCCCGCCGGGCTACGGCCCGCACAAGACCCTCTACAACCGCTTCGTCCGCTGGAGTGTTCAGCCGCATCTTCGCCGCCCTCGCCGGCGAGGCCGGCGAGCCCGACCGCCTAATCATCGACAGCACGCACCTGAAGGCCCACCGCACCGCGGCCAGCCTCCTCAAAAGGGGGCGCCTGATCGGTGCATCGGCAGAACCAAGGGCGGGCTGAACGCCAAGCTCCACGCCGTCTGCGACAGCCAAGGCCGCCCCGTCGTCATGATGCTCTCCGCCGGGCAGATGAACGACCAGAAGGGCGCCAACATCCTCGCCCCACTCCTGCCGCCGGCGCGCGAGCTGATCGCTGACCGCGGCTACGACAGCACCCCGTTCCGCGCCGCGCTCGCCGAGCGTGGCATCGCCGCATGCATCCCGACCAAGAAGAACCGCAAGCAGCCCATCCCCTACGACAAGGCGCTCTATCGTCAGCGCCACCGCATCGAGATCGCCTTCCGCCGCCTCAAGGATTTCCGACGCATCGCGGCTCGCTACGACCGATGCGCCACCATCTTCTTCGGCGCCATCACCCTCGCCGCCATCGTCACCTTCTGGCTCGGACAATGAGTCCTGAGCCTGGTAGGCAAGTTCCGGTAAAACAAACACTCGAGACAGCTACAACTCTTCCGTGCAGCACCTTCATGAGGCGTCTTCTGTAATCGCTCCGTGTTCCCGGCTGTTTCTGGTGTGTCTTCGCATGGAAGGCCTGTGAGGGAGCGGGAAGGGCACCGCGACGGCCCATCATCCGTCGAGAACGGGCGCCTGATTGTTCGACTTGCCTTGGGAGCATACCGTTCCGCTCTCGAACCGGCGTCGCCTTCGGGTGGGATAGCGCAATGATTGCAAACGCATCACGTGCGCTCCCCTGCGTGATGCTCAGCCGAAGCAGGCCTTTGGCGGCGTGGCGATGCGGACGGGATCAGGGCGACCCGGCACCAGCCCCGAACCCGGATCGCCAGCGGGACGGGCTGGTTCCCTGAGCCCGCGCTTTTTCGGGGGCCGATGTCTGACACGCGCGCGGACCGAAGAATGGCACTACGTCCGACGGCGCGCCCGGTGGCTTCTGGAGTGGGGCCGTGAACGCGCTCGCGCCCGTCCGTTCTGGGGGCGTCGTGGCGGGGCGCTGGCCGTGCTTTCCGGAGCGCCCAAGCGGACGACGGACTGGATCGCAGGATGACGCGGATGACTTGGCGTCCCGTAGGGGATTCGAACCCCTGTTGCCGCCGTGAGAGGGCGGTGTCCTAGGCCTCTAGACGAACGGGACCCGATACGCGGGCGTATACGCGCCGCAGCCGTCGAGATCAAGCCGGCCGGCGTCGCCCTCGCGAGGGGATCACACAACCGCCTCCGGCACGGCAGCGGCAAGGAACGCCGCGACGTCGCTCTCGGCCGTGTTCCAGGCGGTGACGAAGCGCACGACGGAAGGGTCCTCCGGTCGCGGCCGGATCGAATAGCCGCGCCGCGCAAGCGCCGCGCGCACCGCCTCGGGCAGGAAGACGAACACCTCGTTCATCTCCGTCGGGTGCAGGAGCCGCACGCCCGGGATCGCCGCGAGCCCCGCCGAGAGTTTCGCCGCCATCCGGTTGGCATGGGTGGCGTTCCGCTCCGCCACGCCTCCCTCGATCATCGCGAGAAGCTGGGCCGAGAGATACCGCATCTTCGAGAACACCTGGCCCGCCCGCAGGCGGCGCTGGCCCATAAAGCGGCCGAGCTGCGCCGCGTGTGGGCCGTCGAAGATGATCACCGCATCGGCGCACATCGCCCCGTTCTTGGTGGCTCCGTAGCTCAGGATGTCGACGCCCGCGCGCCAGGTGAGATCGGCCGGCGAGCAGCCGAGGGCTGCGCGCGCGTTCTCGAAGCGCGCCCCGTCCATGTGCAGGACAAGGCCGTGGCGGCGACAGACGGCGCTGATCGCCGCGAGCTCCTCGAGCGTGTACACGGTTCCGGCCTCGGTGCCCTGCGTCACCGTCACCGCCGTCGGCGGGGCCGATTGCATCCGGTCGGGCGAGGACGAGCGAACGAGTGCGTCCACCGCCTCGGCCGAGAGCTTGCCGTGCGCCCCGTCGAGCACGAGCAGCTTGCCGCCGCCCGAGAAGAACTCCGGGGCGCCGCTCTCGGAGGTGTTCACATGCGCGTTGCGATGGCAGATCGCCGCACCCGGCGGCGGCATGGCGGCGGCGAGCGAGAGCGCGTTCGCGGCGATCCCGGTCGCAACCGGGTGGACCGACACGCGCGCCTCGAAATAGGCACCAAAGGCCCCGGCGAGCTGCGCCGTCGTCTCGTCCGCACCGTAAGGGGCGGCATCGCCCCGGTTTACGGCGAGGATCGCGGCGATCACCTCATCGCAGACCGCGGTGACGTTGTCGCTCCGGAACAGCATCGCTCTCCCTTCCTCTCGCGCCCACGCCGCGCCCGGCAGGCCTCGGAGCAGTAGCGTACCTCGTCCCACACCTTGGCCCACTTCCTGCGCCAGGAGAACGGCCTGCCGCAGACGGCGCAGGGCTTCGAGGGCAGGTCGCCCTTGCGGCGCATCCCGCTCCTCAGGCGAGCTCGAGCGGAAGCGGCGCGAAGCCGAGGCCCTCGCCGAGGGGCAGCCAGGCCGTGGTCGCGTCCCCGGCGGTGATCAGCCACACGAGCCCGGCATCCCAGGCCCCGGCCGCGTCGCGCGCCGACGGCGTCGGCCCGCCGCGCGGGTGGCTGTGCCAGACGGCGGCCACGGCGCGCGTGCTCCGTTGCAGGCGGAGATGAAGGGCGGCGTCGATCTCGAACGACCCCTCGCCGGCGGCGAGATTGCGCGAGGGGGCGAGCCCGTCGAGCAAGAGCACGCCGCCCGCGCGCCGGCCGGTGAGCAGCCCGCAGGCCTCGCGCGGCAGGGCGGCCGCGGCAAGCCGCGGCAGGGCGGCGGCGACCGACCGCTCGAGGCGAACGGTGCCGATCATCGCCCCTGCGCCCCGGCTGGCGGAGCCTCCGGTACCAGCGTGCCGACCACCCGCCCGCGCGTCGCCTCGACGAAGACGATCCGGTCGGGGAGGCCGCCGCCAGTCACGTGAACCGCGAGCCGCTCGCCCACGCTCGCCACGCCGACGATCCGCGTTCCCGGCGGCTGGTCGAGGCTCGCCTCGATCGGCATGGTGGCGGCCGAGCGCGACGACAGACGGTTGGCGATGACGATCGCGAGCATAATAGAGGCGATGACGATCATCACCCCCATGACGATCACGGCAGCCTTCAGGGCGCGCATGGCCTCCTGGACACTCCCCGCATGACGGCCGGTACGGAGCCGGCCGAGCGTGAGATGGTGGCCGATGGTGGCGCCGCAAACCAGCGGCTCGACCGCTGGCTCGCCTCCGTCGTGGCGGAGCTGTCGCGGTCGCGCATCAAGGCGCTGATCGAGGCCGGGCACGTCCGGCGCGATGGCGCGACCGTCCGCGACCCCGCCGAGCCGGTCCGCCCCGGGGCGCGCTACGTTCTGGCCGTTCCTCCCCCCGCACGGGCGAAGCCGCTGCCGCAGCGGATGGACCTCTCGATCCTCTACGAAGACGCGGATCTGATCGTGCTCGACAAGCCGGCAGGGCTCGTGGTGCACCCCGCTCCGGGAAACCTCGAGGGCACGCTCGTCAACGCCCTGCTCGCCCATGCCGAGGGCGAACTCCCGGTGATCGGCGGCGAGGGGAGGCCGGGAATCGTGCACCGCTTGGACAAGGACACGTCCGGGGTGATGGTCGTCGCCAAGACGGACCGGGCGCATCAGGGGCTCGCCCGAGCCTTCGCCGCGCGCGCGCTCGAGCGCACCTATCTCGCCCTCGCCTGGGGCGTTCCGGGAGAGCAGGCCTTCCGGATCGAGGCGCCGATCGGCCGCCACCCGGTCGATCGGAAGCGCATGGCGGTGGTGCCGCGCGGCCGCCCGGCCGCGACCAGGGTCAGGCTTCTCCGCGCCCATGGCACGGCCGTCTCGCTGCTCGCCTGCCGCCTCGAGACGGGGCGCACCCACCAGATCAGGGTCCATCTCGCCCATGCCGGCCACCCGATCGTCGGCGACCCGCTTTATTGCCGGCGCCTTCCCGCCGCTGCCCGAAGCCTCCCGGCCGAGCTTGCGGCGAGGCTTGCGGGCTTTCCCCGCCAGGCGCTGCATGCCGCAACCCTCGCCTTCGCCCACCCCGTCACAGGCGCGCTGCTCCGCTTCGAGACGCCACCTCCGCCCGATCTTGGCGCGCTTGTGAACGCTCTCTGGCCCGAACTGACCGAAATCCCGACCAGTTTGGTCTGATTTGTCTTGCAACACTCCGCTTCGGTCGGGCACTCTTGCGGCGTTGGCACTCCCGGGCCGAGAGTGCCAAGCCGTCAGGGGAAGGGGGCGATGGGTCGACGAGCGCCGGGATGGCGCGCCTGTTCCCCTGATCGTGATCCTGTTCGGCCCGAAACCATGCGAGGGTGCAACCAGCACAGATGGGACAAGTCCGAACGTCCCGCGCAGACGGAGGTGCATTGCCCATGGCGTCGGCCTTCGCCGTTCCAATCGCGCCGGAGGGGAACCTCACCCGGTATCTCCAGGAGATCCGGAAGTTCCCTATGCTCACGCCGGAGGAGGAGTATGCGCTCGCCAAACGCTGGCAGGAGACGGGCGATCTCGAGGCGGCGCACAAGCTCGTCACGAGCCACCTCCGGCTCGTGGCCAAGATCGCGATGGGGTATCGCGGCTACGGCCTGCCGATCGGCGAGCTGATCTCCGAAGGCAATGTCGGGATGATGCAGGCGGTCAAGCGCTTCGACCCCGACCGCGGGTTCCGCCTCGCTACCTACGCGATGTGGTGGATCCGCGCCGCAATCCAGGAATACATCCTGCACTCGTGGTCGCTCGTGAAGATGGGAACCACGGCGGCACAGAAGAAGCTCTTCTTCAACCTGCGTCGGTTGAAGGGCGAGATGCAGGCGATCGAGGACGGCGACCTTAAGCCCGAGCAGGTGGCGAAGATCGCGAAGGATCTCGACGTTCCGGAGCAGGACGTCATCCAGATGAACCGCCGCCTCGCCGCCACCGACCACAGCCTGAACGCGCCCGTGCGCGTCGATGGCGAGGGCGAGTGGCAGGACTGGCTGGTCGACGAGAGCGACAACCAGGAGGTCGAGCTCGCCGAGCGCGAGGACATGGGCAGGCGCAAGGCCCTGCTCGCCAACGCCCTGCGTACGCTGAACGAGCGCGAGCGACACATCCTGATCGAGCGCCGGCTGAAGGACGAGCCGACCACGCTCGAGGAGCTCTCGCACCAGTACGGCATCAGCCGGGAGCGGGTTCGGCAGATCGAGGTGCGCGCCTTCGAGAAGCTGCAGCGCGCGATGAAGGCGGAGCTCGCCGAGCGCGCGGCCGCGGGCTGACGCGCCGTCGATCACCGGGCTGCGCGCAGCGGCCGGGGCAACCCCGGCCGTTCCGCTGTCCGGGCCCCATCAGGGCGCCGGGCAGGGCTGTCACGAGCAGCGCGTGCGGCGTGAGCGGCGCGAGCGCGGCGCTGAGAGCACGGCTCGAAGGCGCGCCCTCCATGGCAAGACGGGCGAGTAGCATGTGGAGCGAGGCGCCGGCCATGACCAGCCGGAACCCAGCCTGGCGGATGCCGGTCGAGGTCGCGGCGCCGGTCCGAGGCGAAGCGCTTCGCGGACCCCTTGGGGACGTGCGCGGGGCAGTGGCCGCTGCTCAGCAGGCCGGCCCGGTGGTCGAGAGCCTGTGCGCCATGGGGATGGCGATCGTCCCCTGCCCGCAGGCACGGGGCGGTGCGGCGACGCCGGCAGCGGCGGAGGCGAGGCTGGTCCTGGGCCCGGTCATCCGGGGTCGTCCGTCCCCGGTCGTTGGGTGGGGTGTCGTGACGTCACCGTGGCGGCGAGCTTCCCCTTGCCTCCTGCGCCCCGCAAGACCGTCCTGAGCTGCCGGTCCACCACGGCGGCGTGGTGGGCCACCGCGTCGGGGTACAGGTCGGACACGGGTGGCCGCTCGTGCTCCCAGTGGCCGGTCGTGTCCTCGCCGCGCACCACCGTGGCGCTGCCCCTGGTGCCGTCGAGCTGGTGCACGTGCGGTGGCACGTAGCGTATGGCGAAGCCGATGCGCGGGTAGCTCGCGCGGTTCGGCGGGCTGCCGTGGAAGATGAGCACGTGATGCAGGCTCATCTCGCCCGGGGCGAGCACGAGGTCGATCGCCTCGTCCTCGTTCACGGTCACCGCGATCTCCTGGCCGCGGCTCAGCATGTTGGTCTCGGCGAAGGTGTCTGTGTGCGGCACCAGGGCACGTGGTTTCCGGCGATCACCCGCATGCAGCCGCTCTCGGGAGTCGACGGCGTGAGCGCGAGCCAGGCTGTGACCACGTCCGCGCTCGAGAGGCCCAAGTAGGTGCCGTCCTGGTGCCAGGAGACGAAGGCCGGGTCGCCCGCGCGCTTGTGGAAGAACTGGCTGCCCCAGCAGAGGATGTTCGGCCCGATCACGCTCTCGACCGCGTCGAGGATGCGCGGATGGCGGATCAGCCGGTCAATCCAGGGGAAGAGCAGGTGAGGCTTCTGGTTGTTTCGCCCGTCCAACCTACCGCCGAGCATCGCCTCGGTGGCGTCGAGCCGCGCGCGCCTCTGCCACCTCCTCGGGATCGAGCGCAGGCAAAGGGCAGAGATAGCCGTTGTCGCGGTAGAACGCGACTTGCGCGTCGGTGAGCTGCCCAGCCATGGACGTTCTCTCCTCCCGACCGCTCCGAGATCGATTTGGCCGACAGAATAGGCACCGCCTTTCCGCCCCTTCAGGGCGGATCGCGGGCAGCCCGCATCCGGCCGCCCTGTTCCCGCTCGTCGCAGCCGCCCGGCTTGGCTCGCGCCGGCGGCGGGACCGCGCCTCGTCCCTCGCCTACGAGACCGATCGCGACGTCGGGCCGGCGACCGGCGGGCAGAAATGGCCGAACCGGCGACACGGGCCGAGGCGCGTCGTCTCCGCGCTCACGCGGCGAGGCGCTCGCGTCCCGAGCCTCGGTGAAGCGTCTCGAGAAGCCGCATCACCTCGGCCGACGCCGCCTCCACCTTCGCGATCTCGTCGAGCGCCTCCGCCGTCCGGCCTTCGGCGAACAGACGGGCAGCCTCCTTGCCATGGGCGTGTACCTGCCGGTGCGGCTCCTCGAGCTCGGCGAAGGCCGGATCGCACCGGAACGGTTTCGAGCGGTCGCCGTAATACCATTTGCCGAGCCGGCAGGAGCGGTGGTCGGCGAGCTCGTCCGCCTTGAGCTTCAGCTGCCCCGTCGCCATCGCGACCAGGCGACGCTTCCACATCACATGGTCGGCCTTGGCGAGGATGATCACCTTCTCCGGGAACTCTGCCGACGCCGCCACCTGCAACTGGCGTCCGAGCGCAGCGTCGAGCTTGTCGAACGACCCGGCCATGGCCGCGACGGCCTCCGATGTCTCCCGGGCCATGGCCGCCACCTCGGTGATGTTGCAAGCGATCTCGTCGGTTGCCTGCGACTGCTGCGACACGGCAACGGCGATCTCGCGGATGCTTCGGCTCGCCGCGTCGATGCGCTCGCCGGCCACCTGCACCTCGTCGCCGAGCCGTTCCATCCGCGTCCGGCCCTCGCGCGCGTGCTGATCGCACCGCGCCATGCTCTCCACCACGGACGCGACCTGCGCCAGCAACGCGTCGATCCGACGGCGTATGTCCTCCGTCGCCTGCGCCGTCTGCTGGGCAAGCGTCTTGACCTCCTTGGCGACAACGGCGAAGCCGCGCCCCGCCTCGCCGGCGCGTGCCGCCTCGATGGTGGCGTTGAGGGCAAGCAGGCGCGTCTGGACGGCGATCCGTTCGATCGCGCCGACGATGCCGCCGATCTCCTTCGAGGCCTCGCCCAGCCGGCGCACTTCCTCGGCGTTCCGCTGCACGAGCCGGGCAAGATCGTCGATCGCGGTGATGGTGGCGCGGGTCTCGCTGATGCTCGAGCGCATCGAGGCTTCGGCGGCTTCCGCCGCCTCGGCTGCGGCGCTCGCGGCCTGGTCGATGCTCGAGACCGTCGCCACCATCTCCTGGGTCGCGGCCGCCATGGCGGCGGCGCGTTCGCTGACGACGCTCGCCGGCGCAACGAGGCGTGCGGCGACGATCCCGAGCTCGTTCGCCCCGATCGCCGTCTCGACGATCGCGGAGGTGTTCTCCGCCGCGGCCCTGGCGAGGGCTTCGGCGAGGCGTTGGCAGGGGCCGTAGGCGGCGCCGGGCGGCGGCTCCACCCCGAACTCGCCGCGTGCCATCGCGCCGAGAAAGCGGTCGAGATGCTCCTCTCCGCCGGCCTCGCCCGCGCCTAGGCCGCCAAGCGGTGTGACGTTCTCCTCGCCGATGCCGAATGCGTTGCGCAGCCGTTCCAGCTTGCCCATCTGCCATCGCCTCCGTGGTAGCGTGGTCGCGGATCGTTACGCGCAGGTGTTAATTGACCGTGACTGGGGTCGCGGGTCGGAACGGAGGGGAGACGGCGCTTACCCTCGGCCTGCCTCGCGGCCGCCTTGCTTCGTCTCCTGCGCTTTTGCCTCGGTCAGCCGAGCCGCCCGGGCGGCGAGCCGGTTGGCTTCCGCCACCACCTCGTCGCCCCAGAGTGCGCGCAGCTCGTCCTGCCGCGCCTCGAGGAGCTTCATCGTCGTTGCCGCGCGCGCCTCGAGCACCGCGAGAACGGCGTAGGGGAGGGAGCGCGCGAGCAGGAAGCCGAAGGCGGCGGCTCCGTAGGCAAGGGCGAGCGTTCCCGGGTCGCCAAGCAGGGAGGCGAGCGCCCGCAGGTCATGCTCGCCGAGCCACAGAGCCTTGAGCGCCGGCATCAGCCCGGCGAGGTTGAGATAGAGCACCGGGCGGGCGGTCATCTTGTCGGGGTCGCTGTCGCTCGCGAAGGCCGCTGCCGCCGGGAGAAGGCCGACCAGCAGGAGAAGCCCCGTCGGCAGTGCGACGCCGAGCGCGAGCCCGGTTCCAAGACCAAAGGCCCAGAAAGCCCAGCGCGCCCGGCGGCCGGAGCGCCGGCCGGCCTGAACGGGTGCTGGCTTCGCTGCCGCGTTCGCCATCGGCTTAGCCTCCCGCGAGGAGGAGGACGGTGCCGCCGAGCAGCGTCAGCGATACCGCCTGGGCGGCGAGCCCGCCCACCCGCGCCGCCTCGGCGCGGCGCAACGGCGCCTCGGCCTGGAGTGCGACGCCGGCCGCGGCCGCGCGGGCGAAGGTCGCGGCCGCTTCGGCGAAGCCTGCGCGGTCCTCCGCCCGCGCCGCCTCGCCGTCGAGCACCTCGAGGAGCTGGGCGAAGTCGCCGCTCGCCGCCGCCTCGGGCAGCGCCTTCTCGACGCGCGCCCGCGCCGCCTTGGAGTGCCAGGTCGCCACCGCTGGCGCCGCGAGTGTGGCCACCCAGCGCGCGAGATTGGGGAATTTCGCCCCCCTCTGAAGCCGCTGCAGGCGCGCGAAGACCGCGACGGTGGCAAGCCCTGCCTCCTCAGGACGCCCGGTGTCGCCCGCGGCCGCGAGCAACAGATCGATCGACCCGTCCATCGCCGCGCCGATGAACGCCGCCACATGCCGGTCAAGCGGGGTCGGTGCGCCGCCGCCGGGCGGAGACCCGGCAGCGGCGGCCTCGAGCGCAGCGAGAAGGGCAGGCAGGGTGGCGGCCCCGCTGCGGCGAACCAGAGGCGACAGGCAGGGCAGGCCGGGGTTGAGCTGGTACAGCAGGCGCTCGCGCCCGGCGCCGAGAACGCGGGCACGGGCCTGGGCGCGGACGAGCCGGCCTATCTTGTCGTGCTCGATCATGCCCGGCCGGTCGAGATGCTCGGCGGCGTAGCGGCTGATCGCCTGCGCCTCGATCATGTCGGCAAGATCGCGCTGCCGCTCGGCGGAGGGCTGCGCCGTGGCATAGGCCTCCGCGAGCACTGCGCCGAGGCCATCCGGCATCAGGGCGAGGCCGCGCCACCAGAGTGGCGCCTGCGGGTCGAGGACGGCGAGGATGCGCGAAAGGAGGAGATCGCCGTCAGAGTCGACGCCCGTCGGCTCGGCGTCGAGGAGCTCCCGCACCCGCTCGGCGAGAGGCTGGTCGGTGAGCGCGCGCTCGAGCCAGGCGAGCAAGGCAGGGGAGCGGACGGCGCGAACGCCCTCCTGCCAACGCCCCGCCATCGCGAAGGCGAGGCTGCGCGAGTCGAGCACCGGCTCGCCGGCGAAATCGAACGGGCGCGTGGCCTTGCGCACGGCGCGCGCGGTGTAGGGACGGGCACGGGCGCCGCCCGGCCAGAGAGCGATCTCGTCGAGCCCGGGCCTGAAGCCCGGGTCATCGGACAGGAGCCCCCGCAGCAGCGTGGCGACCGAGGCCGGAAGCCGCGCGTTGCCCACGAGCGCAGCGAGGCTGCCTCGCTCGAGCCTGAGCCGGATTCCCGCCCGGTCGTCGAGGCCGGCGAGCGGCCACTGGCCGGTTGCGAGCGCAAGCAGGGTGACGCCGAGCGCATAGAGATCGTCCTCGAGCGTCCCCTCGCCCTTGCCGGCGGGCACGCACATGGCCATCCCCGGCGGCTCGAAGGCGGCAGGCTGGCAGAACCCCGGCGGCAGGGCGAAGGCCTCGCCCACGGTGACCGGCCCGCCCGCGACCGGGCGGAACAGATTGTCGGGCCGTATGCCGCGATGGGTAAGGCCACGGTCGGCGAGTTCGGCAAGAACGCGCGCCACTGGCTTGGCGACGTTCTGGATCAGGTCGGTCTCGCGCAAAGGGCTGCGGCGTTCGCCCGGGCTCATCAGGGGCGGGCCTGGCGGCAGCGGATAGACGATCCAGCGCTGCGGCCCCTCCTCACCGCTTCCCGCAAGCCCATGCCCGAGCGGCACGAGCAGGTTCGGAAGCGCATCGGCATCGGGAAGGCGGTCGATCACCCGCAGACGCGGCGGGTGGTGCGTCCGGCACCGGACGGCGAAGCCGGCGGGCCCCTCGCCGCGCGCCGGCCGTGCGGCGAAGGCGGCAAGCCCGCCGCCGACGAGCCCGGGCACGCTCCGCCCTGGGTCCACCAGATAGCCCGCGATCTCGATCTCGCGCCCCGCCACGCCACGCTCCCGCACCCGAGCCAGCGCATGCTGCCGCGTGGATGGTTAAGGAGGCGTGAACGGCAGCGCCTCAGCCGGCGAAGGGGTCCTTCACGAGGATCGTGTCGTCGCGATCGGGGCTCGTGGACAGGAGAATCACTGGCGCCTCGACCAGCTCCTCGATGCGGCGGACGTACTTGATCGCCTGGGCCGGAAGCTCGGCCCAGCTCCGAGCCCCGCGCGTCGAGCCGGACCAGCCCTCCATCGTCTCATAGATCGGCGTGACAGCGGCCTGGGCGCCCGGAGCGGCCGGCAGGTGCCTCAGCGTCTCCCCTCCGAGCCGATAGCCGGTGCAGACCTTGAGCTCGGCAAGTCCGTCGAGCACGTCGAGCTTGGTGAGCGCGAGCCCCTGGATCCCCCCCACCTTCACCGCCTGGCGCACCAGCACGGCATCGAACCAGCCGCAGCGTCGCCGCCGCCCGGTGACGGTTCCGAACTCGCGCCCGCGGTCGCCGAGCAGCATGCCGGTCTCGTCCGTGAGCTCGGTCGGGAACGGGCCGGAGCCGACGCGCGTCGTGTAGGCCTTGGCGATGCCGAGAACGGTGCCGATCGCCGCCGGCCCGATGCCTGAGCCGGAGGCGGCGGTCGCGGCGACCGTGTTCGACGAGGTCACGAACGGGTAGGTGCCGTGGTCGACGTCGAGCATCACCGCCTGGGCGCCCTCGAAAAGGATCCGCTGCCCGGCGGCGCGGGCGGCATCGAGCCGCTGCCACACCGGCTCGGCGAAGGGCAGGAGCCGATCCGCCAGATCGATCAGTTCGGCGTAAAGCGCCTCCTTAGAGAATATTTCAGAACCAAGGCCTTGAAGCAAAGTATTGTGATGGAGCAGGAGCTCATCGAGCTTCGCCGATAGCGTCTCCGGCTCGGCGAGGTCACAAAGGCGTATCGCTCGCCGCGCCACCTTGTCCTCGTAGGCCGGGCCGATTCCGCGCCCCGTGGTGCCGAGCTTGCGCTCCCCGCGTGCCGCCTCGCGCGCGCGGTCGAGCGCGGGGTGGAGCGGCAGGATCAGCGGCACGTTCTCGGCGATCCTGAGATTGTCGGGGCCGACCTCGAGGCCCTGGGCGGTGACGCGGTCGATTTCGGCAAGCAGTGCCCTCGGATCGAGCACAACGCCATTGCCGATGATCCCGAGCTTGCCGCGGACGACGCCGGAGGGCAGGAGGCTCAGCTTGTAGGTCTCGTTGCCGACGACGAGCGTGTGGCCGGCGTTGTGGCCGCCCTGGAAGCGCACGACGATGTCGGCCCGACTCGCCAGCCAGTCGACGACCTTGCCCTTGCCTTCATCGCCCCACTGGGCGCCGATCACCGCGACATTCGGCATCTGTCACACTCCTTCGAGCGGGACGGCGCCGTCCTCGGTGGCGAGGTGTGTGCAGGCGAGTCGGCGCGCCTCGGCGGCAGCATCGGCGACCGGCCCGAGGGCGGCGACGGTTGCGAAGCCCTCGGCACGCAGGAGAGGAGCGCGCGCCGCGAGCGAGAGCGGCACGAACACACGCGGCCGGCGGGGCCGCGGCGGTGCGGCGCGCAGCGCGGCATCGGGGTAGAGCGTCACCCCGGTCGCCGGCTCCTCGCCGGCGAGATAGCCCCCGCCGCGGCCGAGCTCCTCCGCGAGAGCGGCGGAGAACACGGTGAACGCGACGCCGCGATGGTAGCGGAAGCCGCGGAACTCCAGCGGATCGGCGGTCAGCGCAAGCCCTGGAGAGCGCGCCCGCACCGCTGCCACCGTCCGGGCGAGACGCTCGGCGAGTGCCCGCGCCCGGGGCGGGAGCGGCGAGGCCGAGAGCGCCTCGAGAGCCCGGTCGGCCGGGCCGGCGGCGTGCAGGAGTTCGTCGAGCACGTCGGCGAGCGGGCCGGCGAGCAGGGCGACCTCGGCTGCGTCCTTCCGGTCGAGCGCATGGCGGAGCGCCGCCTCGCGCTCGGGCGGAACGGAGAGGGTGGCGAGCAGCTCGTCGGCAAGCGTGGGCAGGGTGAGGTCGAAGCTGACGGCGGGAACGCCGAGAGCGGCCAGCGCCTCCGCCGCCACAGCGATCACCTCGGCGTCGGCCTCCGGAGCGTCGGCGCCGATCAGCTCCACCCCGGCCTGCGCCATCTGCCTTACCGGCCGGAGTTCCGAGCCGCGCACCCGAAGCACCTGGCCGTTGTAGGAGAGACGAAGCGGACGCGGCGCCCGGGCAAGCCGCACGGCGGCGATTCGCGCGACCTGAGGCGTGATGTCGGCGCGCAGGCCGAGCATGCGCTGGCTCACCGGGTCCATCAGCCGGAAGGTCTGCTCGGCGGTCGCCGCGCCTGTGCCGGCGAGCAGGCTCTCCTCGAACTCGAGCAGCGGCGGCTTGACGCGCTCGTAGCCGTGCGCGGCGAACACCCCGAGCATCGCCTCGATCGCTGCCGCCTCGGTCTCCGCCTCGGGGGGCAGGACGTCGACGAAGCCGGCCGGCAGGAGCGAGGGATGAAGGCTCAAGAGGCGGCTCAGAACCCGAGCGGGGTCGCCTGCACCACGAGCGGCAGGGCACGCACCGCGGCGAGCACACTCTCAGGCACCGGCTCGTCGACCGAAACAAGGCAGATCGCATCGCCGCCCTTCTCGGCGCGGCCGAGATGGAGGGTGGCGATGTTGATTCCGGCCTCGGCGAGCACGGCCCCGAAACGGCCGATGAAACCCGGCTGGTCCTTGTTGGTCACGTAGAGCATGTGGTGGGCGAAGTCGGCTTCGACGGGGATGCCCTTGATCTCGACGATCCTGGGTCTGTGGCCAGCGAACAGCGTGCCTGCCACGCCGCGCGTGTCGCGATCGGTCGTGACCGAGATGCGCACCAGCGTCTGATACTCGGAGGGCCGGTCATGCACCGTCTCGGCGACCTCGATGCCGCGCTCGCGCGCCGCGACGGGAGCGTTCACCATGTTCACGCCCTCCATCAGCGGGCCGAGCAGGCCGGAGAGAGCGGCGGCCGTCAGCGGCTTGTGGTTCAGCGCCGCCGCCTGGCCCTCATACTCGATCGTCACCTTGCGGAAGCCGCCGTCGCGCGCGACCGAGAGCTGCCCCGCGAAGGCGCCGAGGTTTCGGCAGAGCGCCATGTAGGGCGCAAGCCGAGGCGCTTCCTCGGCCGAGACCGAGGGCATGTTGATCGCGTTCGCCACCGCGCCGGTGAGCAGGAAGTCGCTCATCTGCTCGGCGATCTGCAGCGCGACATTCTCCTGCGCCTCGGTGGTCGAGGCGCCGAGATGCGGCGTGCAGACGACGTTCTCGAAGGAAAAGAGCGGATTGTCGGTCGCGGGCTCGGTCTCGAACACGTCAAGCGCCGCACCCGCCACATGGCCAGAGCGGAGGGCAGCGGCGAGATCCTCCTCGACGATCAGCCCGCCGCGGGCGCAGTTGATGATGCGCACGCCCTTCTTCATGCGCGCGATCGCCCGCGCGTCGATCAGGTTCCGCGTGGCCTCGGTCAGCGGCGTGTGCAGCGTGATGATGTCGGCTCGGGCGAAGAGTTCAGGAAGGTCAACCTTCTCGACGCCGAGCTCGAGCGCGCGCGCATCCGACAGGAAGGGATCGTAGGCGATTACCTTCATCTTCAGCCCGATCGCCCGGTCGGCCACGATGGAGCCGATATTGCCGCAGCCGATCACGCCGAGCGTCTTGCCGAACAGCTCGGTGCCCATGAAGCGGTTCTTTTCCCACTTCCCGGCCTTGGTGGAGGCGGAGGCCTCCGGGATCTGACGCGCGAGCGCGAACATCAGGGCGATCGCGTGCTCGGCCGTGGTGATGGCGTTGCCGTGCGGCGTGTTCATCACGACGACGCCGCGCGCCGTCGCCGCTTTGACGTCGATGTTGTCGACACCGATCCCGGCGCGGCCGACCACGCGCAGACGCTTCGCCTCGGCAAGAAGCTCGGCCGTCACCTTGGTGGCGGAGCGGACCGCGAGCCCGTCATAGCCGCCGATGATGGCGCGAAGCTCCGCCGGCGCGAGGCCGGTCTTGACGTCGGCCTCGATGCCGCGGGAGCGGAAGATCTCCACCGCCGCGGGGGAGAGCTTATCGGCGATCAGGACGCGGGGGGTGGTCATCGCGCTCACTCCGCTGCCTTCGCCTCAATCATCGCCACGCCGACCGTCTCGGCCGCCCAATCAAGCCAGGGCAAGGCCGCCTCGATGTCGGAGGTTTCCACGGTCGCCCCGCCCCAAAGCCTCAGGCCAGGAGGCGCATCTCGATAGCCGCCGGCATCGAGCGCGACACCTTCCTTCTCGAGTAGGGAGGCGATCCGCTTCGCCGCGTCCGCCTGACGCTCCGCAGGCAGAGCGACGAACCACGGCGCGGTGATCGAGAGGCAGATCGAGGTCGGCGAGCGCGTCGCCGGGTCAGCCGCGAGGAAGGCGTAGTTCGGCGTCCGCTCGACCCAGACCGCGACGGCGGCGAGGTTCGCCTCCGTGCGCGCGATCAAGGCCGGCAGCCCGCCGATCCTCTCCGCCCAGGCGAGGCCGTCGAGCGCGTCCTCCACACAGAGCATCGAGGGGGTGTTGATCGTCTCGCCTCGGAAGATTCCCTCGCTGAGCTTGCCCCCCGAGGTGAGGCGGAAGATCTTCGGCAGCGGCCAGGCGGGGGTGTGCGAGAGCAGGCGCTCGACCGCGCGCGGGGACAGCGCGAGCATGCCATGCGCCGCCTCGCCGCCGAGCACCTTCTGCCAGGACCAGGTGACGACATCGAGCCTGTCCCACGGCAAGGGCATCGCGAAGGCGGCGGAGGTCGCGTCACAGATGGCGAGGCCTTCGCGGTCAGGCGCGATCCACTCCCCGTTCGGCACGCGCACGCCGGACGTGGTGCCGTTCCAGGTGAAGACGACGTCGCGCGACCAGTCGACCGAGGCGAGGTCGGGAAGCTGGCCGTAAGGGGCGCGGAGCACGCGGTGCTCGAGACGCAACTGCTTCGCGATATCCGTCACCCATGCTTCGCCGAAGCTCTCGAAGGCGATCGCGTCCACCTTCCGTGGCCCGAGCAGGCTCCACAGAGCCATTTCCACGGCCCCTGTGTCGGAGGCCGGCACGATGCCGAGGCGCCATTCTGCGGGCATGCCGAGGAGTGCCTTCGAGCGGTCGATGACTGCGGCAAGCCGCGCCTTCGGTTCCTTCGCCCGGTGGCTTCGGCCGACGAGGGCGCCCTCGAGCGCGGCAAGTGACCAGCCGGGACGCTTGGCGCAGGGGCCCGAGGAGAAACGCGGGTTGCGGGGGCGCACCGAGGGTGCGGTGATGACCATGAGAGCCTCTCCCTTCCAGAAGAGAAGCGCCCCGGTGGGGGGGCGTGACCCGCGGCGACGGCTACACCGGGAGGGCGCGACTGCGCAAGCGGCTCACGGGGGAAGCAGGATCTCGCCCCGCGCGTAGAGCCGGGCCGTGCCGCCGAGCCGCACGCGATCGCCCGCAAGCTCGCACAAGAGCATGCCGCCACGCCGCGAGGCCTGGCGGCAGACGAGCGTGCTCCGCCCAAGCCGCTCGGCCCAGAGGGGCACAAGCTGCGTGTGCGCCGCGCCCGTCACCGGGTCCTCGGGGATGCCCACCTTGGCGGCGAAGTAGCGGGAGACGACATCGACGCCGCCCGAACCGGGAGCGGTGGCGATGGTCCGGGCCGGGCCACGCCCGCCACCTGCGGCGGTGGCGATGACCGAGGAGCCATCGGGCGCCGTCTCGGTGTCGGGCAGGGCGGCGATCAGCGCGTGGTCGGGCGCGAGCGCCTCGACCGTCGCCGGATCGTCGAACAGGCAGATCCAGTCCCTCGCCTTCCATACCTCGCGCGGCGTGGCGCCGAGAGCGCGGGCGAGCGCCTCCGGCGGGTGCGGGACGGGACGCGGCGGGTCGGCGGGGAAGTCGAGAACGAAACGATCCGCCTCGCGATCGACGCCGAGCGTGCCCGATCGGGTGGCGAAGGCGAAGGGCGGCGACTCGCCGACGTCGGTCGCGAGCACGAAGGCGGTGGCGAGCGTAGCATGCCCGCACAGGGAGACCTCAGTGGTCGGCGTGAACCACCTCAGGCGCCAGCCCGAGCCTTCGCGGGCGAGGAAGGCCGTCTCGGAGAGGTTGTGTTGGGCTGCCATCGCCTGGAGCGTTGCTTCCGGCAACCAGTGCTCGAGCGGCACGACGGCTGCGGGGTTCCCGGCGAAGGGCCAGTCGGCGAAGGCATAGACGACGTAGAGCGGAAGGCGCGGCATGCGCGGGGTCGGCCTGGAGGGTGGACGTCGGAAACCCGCACGGGACCGGCCGCCTGCGCCCGGCGCGGTGCGCGGACGGCCGCCGGCTCAGCCGCCGGTGACGCTCATGTGGCGGGCGACGGCGGGCTTGGCACCGCGACGCTCGATCACGAAGTCATGGCCCTTCGGCTTGCGCCCGATCGCCTCGAGGATGGCCTCGCGCAGGTCCGCGTCGGTCACGCCGGGCCGGCGGAGAACGCTGCGCAGGTCGGCCTGGTCGTCCTGGCCGAGGCACATGTAGAGCGTGCCGGTGCAGGTGAGACGCACCCGGTTGCAGCTCTCGCAGAAATTGTGGGTGAGCGGCGTGATGAAGCCGAGCCGCCTACCTGTCTCGGCCACCCGCACATAGCGTGCAGGGCCGCCGGTGCGATAGTCGATCTCCTCGAGCGTCCAGGTCTCGGCGAGGCGGCGGCGGACGAGGCTCAAGGGGAGATACTGGTCGGTCCGGTCCTCGCCGATCTCGCCGAGCGGCATGGTCTCGATCAGGCAGAGGTCGAAGCCGTGCTCGCCGCACCAGGCGATCATCCGGTCGAACTCGTCCTCGTTCACGCCCTTGAGCGCGACCGCGTTGATCTTGATCGCAAGTCCCGCCGCCTTGGCGGCGAAGATGCCATCGAGCGTCTTCTCGATCCTGCCCCAGCGTGTGATGGCGGCGAACTTCGCCGGGTCGAGCGTGTCGAGGCTGACATTGATCCGCCGCACTCCAGCCGCGCGAAGCACCTCGGCGTAGCGGGCGAGCTGCGTGCCGTTGGTTGTCACCGTGAGCTCGTCGAGCCCGCGCCCGAGCCGCGCGCCGAGCGACCGGAACAGGGTCATCACGTCGCGGCGCACGAGCGGCTCGCCACCCGTGAGGCGAATCTTGCGCACGCCAAGCTCGATGAACGCGCCGCAGAGCCGGTCGAGCTCCTCGAGGCTCAGGAGATCGGCCTTCGGCAGGAAGGTCATGTCCTCCGCCATGCAGTAGACGCAGCGGAGGTCGCAGCGGTCGGTCACCGACACCCGGAGATAGGTGATGGAGCGGCCGAAGGGGTCGATCATGGGCGTTCCATCGTCGTGGTTCTGCTTGCTTCCCGGACGCGGCGTAGTCCCCCGCGTCATATAGGCTGGAGCGGGCGATATGTCCAATCTGTCATGTCGCGCTGGACCGGGCGCGTGTCGGACCCGTGCGCTTCAGGCCCGAACGAAGCGGAGGGAGACGCCGTTCGCCGCCTCGGGCGGGATGCTGAGCGCTGCCCCCTCGCGCGATGGCACGATCCCGCCGGCAGCGAGCGCAGCTTCGGCCACTGCGAGGTCGCGCACGCGGATCGCGAGGCCCTCGATGCCGGGCAGCCTCCCTTCGAGCGACGCGAAGAGAAGAACGGCCCGGCCGGTCTCGACGGCAGGCCTCCCCGACCGGGCGGTGACCGCGCGCCCGACCAGCCGGGCCGTGGCGGCCGCCGTGGCCTCTGGATCTTCGGCGCGAATGGTGATGCTCTCGATCGCGACCGCTCCGTTCGGATGCTCGGTCGATCCCGGCGGCCAGGTGGCGCCCGGTGCAAGATGGCGGCAGAAGAACAGGCGGAAGCCGGGCGAGACCTCATCGCGGAGGTGCACAACGTCGAACCGTGCCTCCACGGCGCCGGGGCCGGGCAGGGCGACGGCGCGGCCGAAATGCTGCACTGCCATCGGCGCGCCCTCGCGCGCGGCGACCTCGCCGGCCGCCGCCGCCGCATCGAAGGCGCGCAGCGCGACGGCAATCAAGCCCTCGCCGGCCGTGGCGAGCCGAGCGACCCATTTCGCGCTCGCCTCCGTCTCCGCCACAACGCCGAGCAGCTCGACATAGTCGTCGGCGAGCATGATCGTGTGGTTCGCGGTTCCCATGTGCGTGGAATGCACCCCGCGCGGCGTAGTGCGGAACCCTAAGCGTTCCCAGGCCACGCGCGCGGCCGCGAGGTCGCGCACCAGCACGATGCAGTGATCGACACCCCCGATCGCGCCCGCCATGGCGGCCTCACGCAGCGCGCGGGATGGCGCCGCCCTCGAGGCCGAGAGCTTCGGCCGTCGCGACGATCGTGGCCCAGGCGTCGTCGGGCAGGGGGATGCCGTTCGCGGTCCGCTCGGCGCGCGAGCGTGCCTCCGGCTCGCCGGGGATCAGCACCTCTCCGCCCGGCTGCGCCGGCCGGGAGGACTTGTAAAAGGCGATGTAGCGCTCGGCGCGAGCAACCAGCTCCTCGACCGGGCCGATCACGTCGGGGCGAAGGTAGAAACTCATCATGCCGTTGGTGATCCTTCCCCGTTCGCCCTCGCGCGGCCCGCACGTGCCGTTGCCGGTCAGCGCTCCGGCGAGGATCTCGCACATGAAGGCAAGGCCTGAGCCCTTGTGCAGCCCGAAGGCGCGGATCGCTCCCTCGCCCTGCTCGGGGTTGCGGTCCGGGCCGTGGCCGTAGAGTGTGGCCGGGTCTCCGGAGAGGGTGCCGTCGGGGCGGATCAACGCATCGGGGGGAAGCTTCTTACCGCCGCGGCTCGCCACGAGCACCTTGCCTTCCGCCACTTGGCTTGTGGCGAAATCGAGGATCAGGGGGCGCTCGGGCAGGGGAACGCCGATCGCGAAGGGAGCGGTGGAGAGACGCCGATCGACCCCGCCGAAGGGGGCGACGAGCAGGCTGCCCTGGACGTTGACGAAGTGGATCGAGATCAGGCCCTCGGCGGCAGCCATCTCCGCCCAGTCCCCCGCCCTGCCGAGATGGCCGCTGTTGCGCAACGCCACGGCGGCGAGGCCCATCGCCTTCGCCTTGTCGATTCCGATCTGAACCGCGAAGGGCGTGACGGTTTGGCCGAAGCCGAACTTGCCGTCTACCACCGCGATCACCGGCGTGTCTGTCACCACCTCGGGAGTGACGCCGGCGATGACCTTGCCCTCCTTGAGCCACTGAACATAGCGCGGCACGCGCACCACGCCATGGCTGTCATGGCCGGCGAGGTTCGCCTCGACGAGATAGCGCGCGATCCGCTGCGCCTCCTCGGCCGACGTCCCGGCGCGTTCGAAGATCGTCGCGACGAAGCCGCGCAGCGTGCCCGCATCGATGAGCATGGTCGTTTCCCGCCTTCCGTTGCCCGCACCGGACCCCGCGGGCAGGCAAGCGCGGGGAGAGCGAGGCGTCAACCCCAACCGGTCCCCTCCTCGGGCCGTTTAGCCCTGGCCCGCGCGCGCCATCTCGGCGAGATAGCCTCGGTTCGCCGTCGGGCTGATCAGGATCTCGTTGATGCAGGCATGCGGCGGCATCGTCACGGCAAACAGCACCGCCGCAGCGACGTCCTCCGGCTGCAGCATCCTCGCGCGCAGCTCGGGCGAGAGCTTGACGGGCCGCAGATCGAGGATCGGCGTGTTCACCTCGCCGGGCTCGATCACGGTCGATCGCACGCCCGCGCGGCACTCCTCGAGATTGATCGTGTGGCTGAGAGCGACGAGCCCGTGCTTCGCCGCGACATAGATCGGGCCGGAGATGTGGCCGATGAAGCGCCCCGCCCAGGAGGCAATGTGGACGATGCTGCCGCGGCTCTCCCTGAGCGCGGGAAGCGAGGCCTGGGCGACGTAAGCCGGCGCCTTCAGGTTGGCGTCGATCAGCGCCGAGATCGTCTCGGGCGTGAGCACCGCCCAGGCCCGCTCCGGGGCGTTCAGCCCTGCATTCGAGACGACGATGTCGAGCCGCCCGAACGCCGCGAGCACGGCATCGCGCGCCGCGGCGACCTGGGCGGCATCGGTCAGATCAGCCGGCGCGACGACGGCGCGGTCGCCGATCATCGCCGCCGTCTCCTCGAGCGGTGCGCGGCGCCGGCCCGTGAGCGCGACCCGCGCCCCTTCGGCGGCGAGCGCGACAGCGCTGGCGCGGCCGATGCCGCTTCCCGCCCCGGTGACCCAGGCGGTTTTGCCCGCGAGACGATCGGCCATGCTCAGAGGACTTTCCCGCTGTCCTTGTCGATCAGGTGCATGTGGTCCATGTGGGCGGCGAGCGCCATCGGCGCGCCGGCCTCGGCTCCCGCCGCCGGATCGACGCGGCCGCACACGCTCGTGCCGTTGATGTGGAAGTGCACGAGCGTCTCCATGCCCATCGGCTCGATCACGTCGAGCGTGACGGTGATCGGGGCGAGGTTGCGCTTGTCGATCCGCGTCGCCTCGGTGAGGTGTTCGGGGCGGATGCCGAACAGGAGGTTCCGGTTCGCGTGCGGCGCGTAGCGCTCGGTGCGCTCCGGCGGAACGGGAAGGGCGAGCTCGTCGTCGAGCCGGACGAGAAGACCGCCGCCGCCCGCCCGCTCGAGCCGGGCGGGGATCATGTTCATCGCCGGGCTGCCGATGAAGCCCGCGACGAAGATGGTTGCGGGGTTGCGGTAGAGCTCATTCGGCGGCCCGACCTGCTCGATCACGCCGTGGTTCATCACCACCACGCGGTCAGCGAGCGTCATCGCCTCGACCTGGTCGTGGGTGACGTAGATGGTCGTGGTCTTGACCGTCTGGTGCACCTGCTTGATCTCGGTGCGCATCTGCACGCGCAGCTTCGCATCGAGGTTCGAGAGCGGCTCGTCGAACAGGAACACCTTCGGGTCGCGCACGATCGCGCGGCCCATCGCGACCCGCTGGCGCTGGCCGCCGGAGAGCGCCTTCGGCTTGCGGTCAAGGAGTTCGCCGATGCCGAGGATGCGCGCTGCCTTGTCGACCCTCCGCCGTATCTCGTCGCGCGGGAAGCCGCGGAGCTTGAGGCCGAAGCTGATGTTGTCGAACACGCTCATGTGCGGATAGAGAGCGTAGTTCTGGAACACCATGGCGATGTCGCGGTCGCGCGGCGGGATATCGTTCACCACCTCGCCGCCGATCGCGATCTCCCCGCGCGTGATCTCCTCGAGCCCCGCGATCATCCTGAGTGTGGTCGACTTGCCGCAGCCCGAGGGGCCGACGAGCACGACGAACTCATGGTCGGCGATCTCGAGGTCGATCCCCTTCACGGCCTGGACGCCGCCCTCGTACTCCTTGACCACGCCGCGGAGAGACACCTGCGCCATCGCGCGACCTACCCCTTGGTTGCGCCGGCGGTCAGACCGGCGATGTAGTAGTCCATCAGGAAGACGTAGACGACCACCGGCGGCAGCGCCGCGATCAGCGCTCCCGCCATGATCTGCCCCCAAGCGAAGGTGTCGCCGCGCACGAGCTGGCTCACAATGCCGATCGTCAGCGGCATCTGGTCGGGGCGCGTGATGAAGGCCGTCGGGTAGACGAAGGCGGCCCAGGAGACGGTGAAGGCGAAGATGGTTGCGGCGACGATGCCCGGCAGCGCCACGGGGATGAAGATCTTCATCAGCATCTGCGGCCAGGTCGCACCGTCGATCAGCGCCGCCTCGTCGAGCTCGCGCGGGATCGAGGCGAAATAGCCGATCATGATCCAGGTGCAGAACGGAACCGTCAGTGTCGGATAGACGAGCACGAGGCCCCAGATCGAGTTGAGCAGGCCGAGGCCGCCGACGATCTGGTAGAGCGGGATGAAGAGCAGCGTGTCGGGCACGAGGTAGGTGAGGAACACGCCGGTGGCGAGGGTCTGGCTGCCCCAGAACCGCATCCGCGAGAGCGCGAAGGCGGCGAGCACCGAGATCACCATCGTCACGGTCACGACCACCACCGTGACGATGATGCTGTTCTTGAAGAAGGTCAGGAACACCGGGTTGCCGATGATCGCGGCATAGTGCTCGAGCGTGGGGCTGCGGACGATCCAGGGGTTGAGGGTTTGGTCCGCCATCTCGGCATTCGTCTTGATGCTTGTGACAAGCATGTAGAACGGAGGGGCGAGGAAGATGATCGCCGCGAAGATCAGCGAGGCATACGACAGCCTAAGCGCCCAGAGCCGCTCGCGGTGCAGGCTCCCCACCCTTCCGTAGAGACGCGGGAAGTCGCGGTTCGCGGCCGCCGCTTCAGCCATCTCAGGCCATCTCCCGGGCACGGCGAGTGACGCCGCGGAGGATAAAGAAGGCGGCGATCGCGAGGATCGGCAGCATGAAGAGCGAGACCGCGGCGCCGCGCGGCAGGTTCCCGGAGAGGATTCCCACCTGGAACGCGTAGGTCGCGAAGAGATGCGTGGTGTCGCGCGGGCCGCCATTGGTGAGCACGCGCACGATGTCGTAGTTCGCGAAGGTCACGATCAAGCTGAACAGAACCGTGATCGCGATGATGTTGCGCATCATCGGCAGGGTGATGAACCAGAGCCTCTGCCACGACGTCGCGCCGTCGATCGCCGCCGCCTCGTAGAGCTGCTCGGGCACCGATTTCAGCGCCGCGAGATACATGATCATGAAGAACGGTGCGCCATACCACACGTTCACCATGATCACAGCGATGCGCGCCCACCAGGGCTGGCCGAGCCAGGGCACGGGCGGGAAGCCAACCACAGTGAGAAGCCAGTTGATCGAGGAATAGGAGGGGTCGAACATCCACCACCAGCCGAGAGTGGACAGAGCGGGCGGGATCACCCACGGGATCAGCAGCATGCCGCGCCACTTCCTCTGCCCCCTGGTCGGGATGGTGTGCAGCATGTGCGCGAGCCAGAAGCCGATCAGCGCCTTGAACAGCACGGCAGTGATCGCGAAGAAGCAGGACTGCCAGATGATCATCCGGAACGATTCGGACTCGATCAGGAACAGGTAGTTGTCGAGGCCGATATTCGCCGTCATCCGGCGGTTCAGGGTGGAGAGGTAGATCGCCCAGGCGGCCGGATAGGCCACAAGCCCCGCGATCACGAGGATCAGGGGGAGGGTCATGACGAAGGCGATGGTGGAGCGCCGGCGCGCCAGCCGCTCGAGCGAGGAGACGCCGCGCGACCGCCCGAGAGGTCGCGCAGCCACAGCGGCAGGGATCGCCTTCGCGGTTCCGTCCGGTGCCATCGTCACCCCTGACGCGCGAGAACGCCGGCCTTCCCGCGAGGCCGGCGCCCTGCCCGCGTGTTCAGCCGCGCGCGAAGTTGCGCAGTTCGCGCTCGGCCCAGGCGAGAGCCTGGTCGACCGTCATCCCTCCTTGCGCGATCCGCGCGATCAGCCCGGTGTTGAGGCCCTGGGTGTAGGCCTGGACCGCGATCTCGGGCGGAGCGGGAGCGAAGGCGACGGAGGTGCGGGCATTGTGGTGCGGCCTCAGCGGGTAGTTGTACACCACGCCCACGGGCGGGCCCTCGGTCTTCCACACCGCGAAGTCGTTCATGCTCTCGAAGGGCGGGATATCGTAGCCAGCGCTCGTCGAGGTCTGCTTCTCGGCCGACTCGCGCTCGGAGAGGAACTCGAGCAGGGCCTTCGCCTGCGGAATGTTCCGGCTAAAGTTCCAGATTCCCCAGAAATATGGGAGGTATGGGGTGAAGCGCCCCTCTGGCCCTGCCGGCATCGGGAAGGTCCAATACTGGTCGAAGCCCGCCATGTTGTCGCGCCGCGCCACCGCATAGGCCGAGGGCGGGTTGAAGATGAGAGCCGAACGGCCGCCTTGGATCGCCCGGTTGTTCGAGGCGTCGTCCCATGCCCAGACGTCATTCGGCAGGAACTTCGCGAGCCGGACCATGTAGTCGACCGCAGCGCGCAGCTTCTGGTTGCCACGAACGGTCGGCTTGCCTTCGGCATCGAGCATCGACGCGCCGAAGCTCGCGAACAGGGCGCCAACCCAGTCCACCGCGTCGGAAAAGCTGCTCATCGGCAGGCCGAAGGGCACGCCGGCGGCATGGCACTTCTCGGCCGCGACCAGGAAGGTGTCCCAGGTCCAGTTCTCGGCTCCCGGCCCGACACGGTCCTCGGCCGGCCACATCTCGCGCGGGTCGATCCCGGCATGCTGCTTGAGGAGGTCGATCCGGCCGAGGGACGGCTTCATCTGCGTGCCCGACACGGCAGGGATGGCGATCCACCTCCCGTCGCGCTTGGCGAGATATTCCGCCGCCGCCGTGACCTTGCCGTACTTGGCGATCAGCCGGTCCATCACGTCGTTGACGGGCACGAGCTGGTCGGCATAGGCCGCCGGCTGCCAGGTCGGGAAGGAGAGGATGTCGTGGCCCGAGCGGCTCTGCGCCTGGGCAGCGATCGTAAGCTCGTTCTGCCGGCCGACCGAGGTGATGAAATCGACCTGAACGTCCACCCGCTCGCGCTGGCCCCAGGCGGCGCAGAGCTCCCGGAGCGCGCCATTGCCCGCCGGAACCCAGTGGTCCCAGAAGCCGCAACGCAGCGTCACCCGAGGCTGGCCGTGAACAGCGGGTGCCGCAAGCACGCTCGCGGCGATGCCGCCGACGCCTGCCTTGAGCGCCGAACGGCGCGACAATGTTGCCTTGGTCATCCCCATCTCCCTTGCCTGCCCTTTGTTGGTTCCGCCCTGCCGATGCTGCGGTGCAGCGTCCCCGGGAGCGGTTGTTCGATCGACGAGAGTAATGGCGTCGCATCCGCCCGCGCAACTGTCGTCATGCGCCCGCCGACATGTTCCGCGGCGGCTTGGCCGATGGCGCGGCTTAGGCTCAGATGCCGCGGCGCGGAGGTGCCGCGCGGCAGCAGACGGGAGGACGGCGTGCGCCCCAATAGGCTTCGCGAGATCTGGAAGGCCGGCGGCAATGTGGTGAACGGCTGGTGCGGCATCCCCTCAGGCATTGCCACCGAGGCGATGGTGCAGGGGGGGTGGGACAGCCTGACGATCGACCTGCAGCACGGACTTGTGCATTTCGACACTGCCGTGCCGATGCTGCAGGCGATCAGCACCTCAGGCATCGTTCCGCTTGCGCGCGTGCCGTGGAACGAGCCGGGGATCATCATGAAGATGCTCGATGCCGGTGCCTACGGCGTGATCTGCCCGATGATCAACGACCGTGCCGAGTGCGAACGCTTCGTCGGCGCCGCACGCTACGCTCCCGCGGGCTACCGCAGCTTCGGGCCGACCCGCGCCAACTGGTACGCCGGCTCGTCCGACTACTGGAAGGTCGCCAACGAAACCGTTCTCACCTTCGCGATGATCGAGACCGCGCCCGCGCTCGAGAACCTCGACGCGATCATGTCCACGCCCGGGCTCGACGGGATCTATGTCGGCCCATCCGATCTCGGGCTTGCGATCGGCGAGGGGCCGGTGGGCGACCCGACGAGCGAGAAGACGCTCGCGACCATGCGCCGCATCTGCGAAACAGCGAAGAAGCACGGGATCATTCCCGGAACGCACACCTCGAGCCCGGAGGGAGCGCGCCGGATGTTCGAGATGGGGTTCCGCTTCGCCACGATCCTTGCCGACACGGCTCTGCTCGCTTCCGCCGCCAAGGCAGCGGTGGCAGCGGCGAAGGGAACAGCGGGCGCGTCCGGCTCAAGCGGCCCCTATTGACCGCGGGCGTGCGGGGCGGCCCGGGCCGCCCCGCCCGGCGGGCCTGTCAGTGGATCTCCTCGGCCCGCGCGAGCGCCTCGCGCAGCACCTCGATCGAGAAGCCCGGCGCGCGCGCTGCCTCCAGGATCACCGCCTCGCGCCGCCCGAGACGCTCGGTCACGGCCGGAATCTTCGCTGCCACCTCGTGCGGGATCACCACCGCTCCGTGCCGGTCCGCATGCACGAGCTCGCCGTCATGCACCGTCATGCCGTGGATCGACACCGTGACGCCGACCGCGACGACATGCACGAAAGCGTGGCTCGGGTTCAGCATGCCGGCGAGGATCGGGAAGGGGCGGGCCATCATCGGGAGATCGCGGATCGAGCCGTTGGTGATGCAGCCCGCGACACCGAGGCCCTTGTGCACGGTGGTCTGCACCTCGCCCCAGAAGGCGCCGGTGCCGACCACGCTGTCGATGTCCTGGATCACCGCGACGTTCGGCCCAGGGGTGGCGGTCGCGACATGCTCGTAGTAGCGCAAGCGGAGCGCTTTGCGCTCTGCGGGCGGCATCGCGGGCGGTCTCTCGGCGCGGATCATTGCCGTCCGCGCATAGCCCACGAAGATCGCATCGTCGCTGTCATTGGTCACGAACGGCCTGGTCGTGAAGCGAATGAGCTCGCGCGGTGTCACGAGCTCCTCGAGCGCGTTGCAGATCGTCGGCGTGTCGATCTTGGCAAGAGCGGCGAGCAGGGCGGGGTCATGCGCAGTCATGGCGGTTCCTCACGAGGTGATTTCGGTCAGATCGGGTCGCGCACGAGCGGCGCGGTCGAGCAGTGGATTCCCCCTCCGCCCTGATAGACGGCGCTGTAGGGCACGACGCGCACGGAAATGCCGGCCCGGTCGAGCCGTTCCGCCGTGCGCGGGCTCACGCCATCGGCCATCAGAACGCGGCCGGGTGAGACCGCGAGGCAGTTGATCGTCCACACCGGATCGTCGGGGTGGATCTCGATGGTGCGGATCCGCATCGCCTTCAGCTCCTCGAGGAACCAGAACGGAAGCTGCACTGGGTTGATGATCGCCGTGTCGATGTCGATCATCACGAAGGCGCTGTCGATATGCAGCCGGTAGCCGGTGAGGTGCACGCGCAGGAGCTTCACCCCGAGCACGGCGAGCACCTCCTCCACCTGGCGCGCGCCCTCCTCGTTCACGCGCGAGGAGAGGCCGACGACCGCGACCTTCGGCGTGATGAAGGCGAAGGAGCCCCCCTCCATGAGGCCGGTGCCGTGGATGGTGCGCAGAATCGGCATGCCGATGCGGGCGAGCGTCTCTGTCGCCGGCGCCTCCTCGCCGCGGCGTATCGGCGCTCCCATGCGGCAGATGATCGCTCCGCCATCGACCGCGATGACCTGGTCGCGCGTGTAGACGGATTTCATCCGCCCAGGCGCGCAGCGGTCGAGGAACACGACCTCGACGCCCTCCTCACGAAGCGCGGCGACAAGCCCGTCATGCTGCGCCTGTTGCGTCGCAAGGTCAGGGATTTCCCGGCCGCGCCAGTACCAGCCTGCCTCCGGGTCGCCATAGGCGCCGAGCTCCTCGATCCGCTTCGACGGATCGACGATGGAGAGCTCCTCGCCGGGGCGGTGCATCAGAACAAGCCGCAGCCTGCCCACGTCATTCGTGCAGCCCCAGGCTCGGCCCCAGACGGCCTCCTGCTGCGCCGTCGTCTCGAACGCCGGCTCGGGCGCGGAGGGGAAGGCCTTGATCAGCATGTTGTAGCGGTATTCGCCTTCGGTCATCGCGCTCATGGCCGGCCTCTCAGCGGGACAGGGCAGGGTCGGGCACGACATACTCCTCGCCGCGCGGCGTGGAGGCGTATTCGGGCCAGCGGTAGTGGATCGGCGCAGGAAAGTTCCTTGGCAGCAACGGGCCGAGCCAGGTGGTGCCGCCGATGCCGCCGCCCGTTCGGCGCTCGAACTCGGCACGCGCGGCGGCGAGCGCCTCCGGCCGCTCGAGGAGTTCGACGAAGGTCGCGGCCGTCACCTCGGCGGCTTTCAGCCACATCGGGTCGATGCAGGCGGGAACGCCGCCCATCGCGTGCCGCGTCCAGTCCGGCCAGTTTCGCCCAGGTTCGTCGACCCTGAGCTGGGCGCGGCCGACATAGAGGCGCGCGGTGGGGCAGTGCCACGTCCATTCGGTGTAGTCGTCAGAGGTGTAGTTCTTCTGCCACGGCGGCAGGTGGGCGCGCAGCGCCGCTTCCGCCTGGCGCGGCGAGCACAGGCGGGTGATCTCGGGCGGGAACGGATCCTCCACGGGCGGGGCGCCGCAGGCGGCGCGGAGGTCGTTGGCGAAGCGCTTCGCCCCCTCGCCATAAACGGGGGGCCCAAGCCGCGCGAAGTTCCGAAACGTCGCCTCGGCGAGAGCATGGTTGGCAAGCCCCGGTCGCGTCTTCGTCACCCACGCCTTGGTCACGGTGCAGTGGGTCATCGCCGCGACATGGTCGGCGTTGCGGTCGAGCACCGTCCAGACGCGCTCCTGCATCTCGATGGTCGGAGCACGCAGGGCGTACTGGATCACCGAGAGGCCGGGAGGGAGGTTGTCTGCCGTCGCCTGGCCGGCCTGCAGGATCGCCTCGTTCAGGCTCCACGCTCCCTGGTGCGGCAGCATGTTCTCCTTGAGATATTTCGCCGCCGTGTACATCAGGCAGACGGCGTCGATCGCCCCCGGAGCGCGGCTGACCGAGTGCGAGGAGTGCACGCCGGTGCGCGCGATCGCCGAGGACCACGTCTCGGGGGCGAGGCATTCGAAGGTGTAGATCCGGCTCCAGTAGGTGGCGCAGTGCGTGTCCCAGAGGCAAGAATTGGCGAGGCTGAGGAACGAGGTCGGATGCCAGGAGATGGCGGCGGAGAATCCGTCATAGTAGCCGTGCGCGGCATGGACCGGTTTCGAGCCGCACATCTTCTCGGCCGGCTCGCCCATCAGCACGAGCGTGCCCTTGAGCCCGTGGCGCTCCATCGCCGCCTTGGCCGCGAGCGTTCCCGCGAGCGCGCCGATGCCGAGGGCGGAATGCGGGTCGGTATGGCCTGGGGCATGCAGGTGGGTGCCCGCGCGCGGCGCGCGGCGCGGCACGGGCTCCTGGCTCGTTCCGGGAACGGCATCATACTCGGCGATCGTGGCGAGCACGGGCGCGCCATCGGGTGTTCCGGGCGCGGTCCAGCGCGCGGCGAACGCGGTCGGCATGCCGGCCGAGCTTTCCTCCACCGCGAAGCCCTCGGCGCGCAGGCGCGCGACGAACCAGGCGGAGGAGCGGTATTCGCGCCACGAGGGCTCGGCAAGGCGCCAGAGATGGAGGTGATCGGCCGAGAGGGACGCGGCGTGCTCCGCCACCCAGGAAACGGCCGTCCGCTGCGCTACGCTCAACGGGCCCGGGTCGTCCAACATCGGATCATGCTCGGTCATGCGTCGCGCCTCCTCCTCACCCAGAGATCGACCGCGAGCGCGACCATCGAGGCAAGGATCATCACGCAGGCGGCCACGGCCATCACCGGGTCGAGATTCTCGTTGATCCCGTCCCACATGCGCCGCGGCAGGGTGAACAGCGCGCGCGACGCGATGAACAGGATCAGCACCGCCTCGTCCCAGGAATGGATGAACGCGAAAATCGACCCCGAAACGATCCCGGGCATGATGCGCGGCAGGATCACCCAGGCGAGCGTCTGGGCGAGCGAGGCGCCCATGCCGCGCGCCGCCTGTTCGAGCCGCGGGTCGAAGCTCGCAAGCGACGCCGAGACCGTGATCACGACGTAAGGAATGCCGGTCACGCCGTGGACGAGGATGACGCCCAGGTAGGTGTCGAGCAGGTCGAGCCTAATCCAGAACCGGTAGATCCCGAGCGCATAGACGATCGAGGGCACGATGATCGGCAGAAGCATCAGCGCGCGGACGAGCTCGGTCGCGCGCGTCGAGAGCTTCCAGCAGCCGATCGCGCAGAGCGTTCCGGCAGCGACCGCAAGCACGGTGGAGGCGACCGCGATGACGAGGCTCTGCCAGGTGGCGGAGAGCCAGCGTTCGGAGGTGAAGAAGGTCACGTAATGCTGCAGTGACAGCCCCTCATAGGGGAGCGAGAGGAAGCGCTGGTCGGTCAGGCTGATCGGGAAGATCACCGTGATCGGCAGGAGCAGGAACAGCAGAACCGACCACGCGAGCACCGTGGCGACGGGGCCTGCCTCGGCCGAGCGGTCCATCGCCGTCACCCCTGGCCGAACACGCGGCGAATGTCGACGAGCCGCGACATCAGCCACAACAGAAGCAGGATCGCGATCAGAAGCGTGGAGGCCATCATCGTGCCGAGCCCCCAGCGGATCAGGTCGAGGATCTGGAGCTTGATGTACTCGGCGATCATCAGCGTCCGCCCGCCGCCGAGGATCGCGGGCGTGACGTAGAAGCCGAGCGAGAAGATGAAGACGAGCACAGTGGCGGCGATGATTCCCGGCAGGGTCAGCGGCAGGAAGACGCGCCGGAACGCCTCGAGCCGCGAGGCTCCGAGGCCCCGCGCGGCGGGCACAAGCCGCGGGTCGATGTCGCGCATCGAGGCGTAGAGCGGAAGCACCGCATACGGGATCATGTAGTGGATCATGCCCACCGCGATGCCGAACTCGTTCCAGATCAGACGCAGAGGCTCCTCGATCAGCCCTGTTGCCAGCAGCGCCTCGTTGATCAGCCCCTGGCGGCGCAGGAGCGTCACCCAGGCGAAGGCGCGCACGAGCACGCTGATCCAGAGCGGCAGGAGCACGAACAGGAACATCCAGCGCTGCAGCCGCAGCGGCGCCGAGGCCAGAGCATAGGCGACGACATAGCCGCAGAGGAGCGTGATGACGGTGGTGATGACGCAGATGCGGAGAGTCGTGACCCAGACGCGCTGCACGGCGGGGCTCGTCAGCAGGCGCTCGTAATTGCCGAGCCCCGGTTCGGGTTCGGTGACGCTGATCCAGAGGACCTCGGCGAGCGGATAGACGTAGAACACGAGCATCAGGACGAGGGCGGGAAGGATCAGGAGCCACCAGGGCAGGGAGGCGCCGAGGAAGCGCGCGGTGCTCGCCCGTGTCATCAGTCCGCCACCACGCGGACGGAGGCCTCGGCGCTCCAGGCAAGCTGGACGGGGCGGCCCTCGGCCGGTTCGATCGGGCAGCGCCAGGCGGGAACGGTAGCCTGCATGCGCCCGACCGGCGTATCGACGGAGAGCGCGAAGGCGGAGCCGAAATAGGACCAGGCGGCGATCGTTCCGGGTAGGATGTTCAGGGCCGGATCGGCCGGCGCTTCGCCGAGCACCATGACCTTCTCCGGCCTGAGCGCGACGAGCGCCTCCGAACCGACCGAGAGCTCCCCGGACGGCCCGTTCTGCACGAACCGGGCAGAGCCGACGCGATAGGCGAAGCCACCCGCCTCGATCCGCTCGACACGGCCCTCGAGGAAGTTCGACTTGCCGAGGAAATCGGCGACGAACCGGGTCGCGGGGCGTTCGTAGAGAGCAGCCGGAGCGCCCTCCTGGACAAGCCTTCCGTCGCGCAGGATGGCGATGCTGTCGGACATCGACAGCGCCTCCTCCTGATCATGCGTGACGTAGATGAAGGTGAGGCCGACGCGACGGTGCAGCTCCTTGAGTTCGACCTGGAGCTCAGCGCGGAGTTTTTTGTCGAGCGCCGAGAGAGGCTCGTCGAGCAACAGAAGCGACGGCTCGAACACGAGCGCCCGGGCGAGCGCGACCCGCTGCTGCTGCCCGCCCGAGAGCTGCTTCGGCAGCCGGTCGGCCAGATGGCCGAGCTGGACGAGAGCGAGCGCATCCGCGACGCGGCGGGCAATCTCAGCCCTGGGCACCTTCCGGACACGCAACGGAAACGCCACGTTCTCGGCAACCGTCATGTGGGGGAACAGGGCATAGCCCTGGAACACCATGCCGAAGTTGCGCTTCTCCGGCGGCAACGGCGTGATCGGCCTCTCGTCAAGCAGGATCCGCCCCGAGGTCGGCGCGACGAACCCCGCGATCGCCATCAGAAGCGTCGTCTTGCCCGAACCCGAGGGCCCGAGCAGCGTGACGAACCGGCCGCGGCGAATGGTCAGAGAGACGTCGTCGACGGCCCGCACCGGGCCGTAGTGTTTGCTGACCCGCTCGATCGTCAGTGCCTGAGACAGCGCCGCCATTAGCGGGGGCGGAGGTCAGTCACGGTAGCTCGGATCCTCGCGGTCGAGCAGGCGGCGCAGCGCCGCCCAGGCGCGCCAGCCCTTGGTCGTTCCGCTGTCGAACTGGGCGCGCGTGCGTTCGACCACCTCGGGCGGAGGGATGGAGAGCGGCCGTCCCATCGAGGTGGCCGCGACCTGGATCCGGCAGGCCATCTCGAGATAGTACATGTAGTAGAACGCCTCGGCGACGGTCGCGCCCACCGTGAGCAGGCCGTGGTTGCGCAGGATGAGGCAATTGTGGTCGCCGAGGTCGCGCACGAGCCGGTCGCGCTCGGAGAGATTGTCGTCTGCGGCGATTCCCTCGTACTCGTGGATGGCCACGCGGCCGGTGAACTCCATGCTCATCTGGTTAAGCGGCAGGATGCCGTCCGCCGTCGCCGCAACCGCCATGCCGGCAAGCGTGTGGGTGTGCATCACGCAATGGGCGTTCTCGCGCCCCATATGGATCGCGGAATGGATCACGAAGCCGGCGGGGTTGACGGGCCAGATCTGCTCGCCCACCGCGTTGCCTTCGACATCCACCACCACGAGCGAGGAGGCGGTGATCTCGGAGAACAGCATGCCGTAGGGGTTGATCAGGAAACGCGGCTCGCCATCGCCGGGAAGCCGGACGGAGAGATGGGTGTAGATCAGGTCGTCCATGCCGAACCGCGCGATCAGGCGGTAGGCGGCGGCGAGGTCCTCGCGCAGGTCCCGCTCGGTGGGCCGGTGGTTCGGCTGCGGCGGGCGAGGCGCGATGAGAGTCATGGCGAACGGTCCCGGTTGGCTTGGCGCGTGAGCATCCTCCGGAACCGCCGCGGCGTCCAGGCCGTGGCGGTCCGCCCGGCCAGGCTAGCCGGTGATGGCGTCGAGATACTCGGCGTTGGTGGCGATGTAGTTCTTCCCCCACCACTCAGCGCCGATCACAACCTGTTTCGCCGCGTTCGCCGGGTCGGTCGGGTTGAAGATCCGGAACGCCTCCGGAACGCGCGCTGCGGCCTCCTTGTGCGTCGGCCCGTTGCCGAGGAACTGAAGGAGGCCCACCTGCGGCTCGGGCTTGGAGAGCATCGAGGCAAGCAGCCGCTGCGCCATCTCGCCGGCCGGGTTGCCGCGGGGGATGACGAAGATTCCCTGCTGCAGGATGCCCTGGTTCCATTCCCAGGTGATTCGCCCTTGCGTCTCCTCGTGCAGCACCTTGGCGCGGGTGTGCCAGATCATGCCCATCACCGCCTCGCCCGAGCGCATCGCCTGCTCGCTCTCCGACCCCGAGTTCCAGAAGATCAGGTTGCGGCGCAGCTCGCGCACGCGCGCGAGCGCGGCGCGGACGTCGATCGGATAGAGATTTTCTTTGGTTCGGCCGAGCGACAGCATCGCCGCGTCGAGGGTGGCGAGCGCGTCGCGGCGCAGAAGCCGCGTGCCCGGGAACTTCCTGAGGTCCCAGAAATCGGCCCAGGAGCGGGGCGGCTCGGGGAATTTCGACTTGTCGTAGACGAGCACCGAGGAGAACGAGTAGGGCGCAGCGCCGAACTCGAGCGTGAACGAGGGGTCGATCACCGTATCGCGCGGCACGATCGAATAGTCGATCCGGTTGACCAGGTTGAGCGCGCCGAGCTGGATCGAGGAGGAGGAGGAGCTGTCGCACAGGTCCCAGGTGACGCGCCCCGACTCGACCATGCTGCGGATCCGGCCGAGCGAGGGGCCGGAGCTGTCCTGCACCACGGTCCAGCCCGGATTCTCGGCCATGAACGGCTCGCCATAGAAACGGCCGAAGGCCTGGTTCGCAATCCCGCCCCAGTTCACCATGCGGATCTCGCGCGTCCCTTGCGCCTGCGCCCCGCCCGCAGCGGCCGGAACGACGCCGAGCGCGGCGAGGCCAGCGAGCAGCGTGCGGCGATCGACACGGCCGCGGCGGTGGAGCTCGTGCGCCAGCACGATGCAGTCCTCGTGGAAGCCCTGCGGTTCGGTGCCCATCTTCAGTCTCCCTCTTGAGCGCAACGGTCCCGCGCGGGATCATACCGAAGCGCGCACGTCGCGCGAGGGGGTAGATGAGCGGCTGGACGTCGATGCGCGCGGGTGGCTTCAAGACGACACCGTGGTGGTGGGAGGCGGCCGAGCCCGCACCGCAGCTGCGCGAGCCTCTGCCCGAGGAGGCGGAGGTCGCGATCATCGGCGGCGGCTACACCGGGCTCTCGGCCGCGCTGACGCTTGGGCGCCTCGGCATCCGGGCGACCGTGATCGAGGCGGAACGGATCGGCTTCGGCGCCTCGAGCCGAAATGGGGGCATGGTCTCGGGCGGGCTCAAGCTCGCGAGAACCGACTTCGCCGCCCGTTTCGGCGCCGAACGGGCCGAGCGGCTTGTGCGCGAGGCGGCCGGAAGCTTCGCCTTCCTCGAGGAGACGCTGGCGCGTGAGGGCATCGCTTGCCACTACCGTCGCACGGGGCGTCTCGTCGCCGCCTGGACGCGGGCCCACTACGAGGCGATGGCGAGCCGTGCCGAGTGGCTCGCCGAGGTCACCGGGGGAGCGGTGACCATGCTTCCCCCCGGCCGCATGCGCGAGGAGCTCGGCTCCGATCACTATCGGGGCGGCATGGTGGTTGAGATGGCAGGGGCCTTGCACCCGGCTCTCTACGTTCAGGGGCTCGCCGCTGCTGCGCGTCGCGCCGGGGCGACGCTGATCGACGGCACGCGAGTCGCGGGTGTCGCCCGCGACGGCGACGGCTTCCGACTCGCCACGACCCGAGGTGCGCTGAAGGCGCGCGCGCTGCTCGTCGCGACCAACGGCTACACCGGCCCCGCCACGCCGTGGGTGCAGCGGCGCCTGATCCCGGTCGGCAGCTACATGATCGCGACCGAGGAGCTGCCCGAAGACACGGTCTGCCGTCTGTTCCCAAACGGCCGCATGGTGAGCGACAGCAAGCGCGTGCTGAACTATTTCCGCCCCGCACCCGACGGCAGGCGCGTGCTCTGGGGCGGGCGGGCGAGCTTCGCGCCGACCACGCCGGAGGCCGCCGCACCGGTGCTGCTCCGGTTCATGTCGGAGGTGTTCCCAGAGCTGCGCGAGGTTCGGCTGACCCATGCCTGGACCGGCAACGTCGCCTTCACCTTCGACTTCCTGCCGCATCTCGGGGTGCACGAGGGGATGCACTATGCGGTCGGCTGCCAGGGCAGCGGGGTGGCAATGCAGACCTGGCTCGGCCACCGCGCCGCCTTGCGGATCTCCGGCCAGGCCAACGCTGCCACGGCTTTCGACGACCTCCCCTTCCCGACCCTACCCTTCTACGCCGGCACGCCCTGGTTCCTGCCGATCGTCGGGACCTGGTACCGGCTAAAGGATCGGCTTGACCGCCTGGCAGCCTGACGTCGGCCTACAATCAACGCGTGTCCTTGAGGCTGACGGAGTCTCTAAAAGCGAGAAAACATCGTCAAATCGTGTCATTCCGCTTGCTGCCGGCTCGCGTTTTCGTTATCACCAGCAATCATCGGCATCGGCTGGGGCCACTCCCTCTCTGATGCGTCGGCGGGACCCGGGCCGTGTGGGGCGGTCCGATCACGGGGCGGGCATGGCCGAAGGGGGGCTGGCCACCGTCCCGAAGAAGGGGGGCGGCAGGCCTATTCGGCCGCCGCCCCCAGCACACAGGGCCTTCACGCGCCCTCCTCTCCAGGCCACGCTCCGCCTCCCTTGGCCAGGAGCGTCAGATGCCCCTCCACCCGGATGTCGTCCTTCTCAACGGCAGGATCGTCACCATGGACCCCGCCGCGCCAGAGGTCGAAGCCCTCGCGATGCTCGACGGCAGGATCGTCGCCCGCGGAACGACCGAGGCGATCCGCGATCTCGCCGGCCCCGGCACGAGGGTCGAGGATCTCGCGGGGGCGGTCGCGATCCCAGGGCTCGTCGACAGCCACGCCCACCCGGACGCCTATGCCATCCGGCTCGCGCGGTGGCGTCTGCTCGAGCCGTCGGTGGTGCGCACGCGGCAGGAGCTCCTGGATTTCATCGCGCGCGACTGTTCGGCCCTGCCGCCCGGGCGCTGGTTCGCCGGCTACCGGTTCAACGACATGAAATCGGGCGGCTATCCGACGCGTGCGGAACTCGACGCCGCCTCGGGCGGGAGGCCGCTCTTCATCCTGCGCACGGATGGGCATCTCGGCCTCGCCAACTCGGCCGCCTTCGCCGCTCTCGGCATCGGCCCCGACGCCGCCGACCCGCCCTTCGGACGCTTCGACCGACACCCGACGACAGGCGCCTTCACGGGCCTCGTGCGCGAGACGGCGGCGCACCTCTTCCTCGCCGCCGTCCATGCCCAGGACACCGAGGGCGACATCGCCCGCGGCATAGAGGCGGTGCACGCCGAGTGCCTGCGCCACGGCATCACCTCGGTCTACAACAGCCTCACGCCGTCGAAGGCGATCCGCGCCTACCAGGCGATGAAAGCCGAGGGTCGGCTCACCGTCCGGACCGGGATCATCGTGTCGGGGCGGGAGGACGGCTTGGTCGAGGCCTTCATTGCCGCCGGCATACGCTCTGGCTTCGGTGACGAGACGTTGCGCGTCATCGGCGTCGAATGGTGCCCCGACTGTTCCACCTCCGGCCGCACCGCCGCCTACTGGGAGCCCTATGTCGGCACCCCGGTCGAGGGAGAGCCCGTGCCGAATACCGGCATGCTGCTCTACGATGCCGAGGACCTCGCCGCGCGCGCTACCGCCGCGCACAAGGCAGGTCTGCTCGTGATGATCGAGGGGGTGGGGGACCGGGGCATTGATTTCGCCCTCGATGCGATCGAGGCGGCTCTTGCGGCGCATCCGGTGGCCGACCATCGCATGCGCGTCGAGCATTGTTGCTACGTCACGCCCCCGGTCCGGGAGCGGATCAAGCGGCTCGGCGTGGTGGACAGCTCCGCCACCGGCTTCATGTGGGAGCTCGGCGACGCCTATATCGCAAACCGCGGCCAGGCGGCGATGCGCCACATGTGGCCGCACCGGACGCTGATCGACCACGGGATCCCCGCTCCCGGCCACAGCGACTTCGCCGTCTGCTCGATGAACCCGTGGACGGCGATCCACGCCCTCGTCAATCGCGAGACCGACACCGGCGGCGACCTCTGCCGCGACGAGGCGATCACGGTCGCCGAGGCGCTCGCCGCCTACACGACGCTCGGCGCCTGGTCGGGCCGCGAGGAGGCCTCGAAGGGGTCGCTCACGGTCGGGCGTCTGGCCGATCTCGCCGTGCTCGACCGCGACCCTTTCGCGATCGACCCCCGGGGGCTGAAGGACGTGCGGACGCTCGCCACCTTCGTCGGCGGCGTTCGCCGCTTCACGGCCTGAGCCTTCGCCCCGGCAGCTGACCCGCGCGCCCGACGCCCCGCCGGCAGGCCATCACATCGCCAGCCGGGCTTGATCTGGCGCAATGAGGGCGCAGACGGAAGAACGCATGCTCGCGCGCCATGGACGCGCGCATCCCTTGGGAGGAGCTGATCGCTCGCTGGGACGGCCAGGTCCCGCGCTACACGAGCTACCCCACTGCCGTGTCGTTCCACTCCGGCGTCGATGCCAGAACGGTCGAGACTTGGCTTGGGAAGGTCGATCCCGCCGCGCCCGTTTCGCTCTACCTGCACGTCCCGTTCTGTCGCCGCATGTGCTGGTACTGCGGCTGCCACACGGTCGTCGCCAACGGTGTCGCCCCGGTCGAGGCCTATGCGCGTGACCTCGCCGCGGAGCTTCGCCTCATCGCCGCGCGCCTTCCGGGCCGGATCCGGCTTGCGCGCGTCCATTGGGGTGGCGGCACGCCGTCCATCCTCGGGCCCATCCTGTGGCGGCGGCTCGACGAGGCGATCCGGACAGAGTTCGACATCGACCCTCAGGCGGAGATCGCGGTGGAGCTCGATCCGCGCACGCTGACCCAGCCGATGGTCAACGCGCTCGCCGCTTCCGGCGTCACGCGCGCCTCGCTCGGGGTTCAGGATTTCGACCCGCGGGTGCAGCAGGCGGTCAACCGGATCCAGCCCTTCGCGATGGTGGCCGAGGCGGTGTCGCGGCTGCGCGGCGCGCGGATCGAGGCGCTCAACCTCGACCTGATGTACGGCCTGCCACACCAGGACGAGCTCTCGGTCGCGCGCACCGCGCGCGAGGCGCTCAAGCTCGCGCCCGACCGGATCGCCCTGTTCGGCTACGCGCATGTGCCCTGGATGAAGCGGCACCAGCGGCTGATCGACCAAGACGCGCTGCCCAACGCGGTCTCGCGCCTTGCCCAGTTCCGCGCCGCATCGAGCGTGTTTGCCGCCGCCGGCTACGTGGCGATCGGGCTCGACCATTTCGCCAAGGCCGACGATCCGCTCGCGCGTGCCCAGGGCGAAGGGCGGCTGCGCCGCAATTTCCAGGGCTATACCGACGACACCGCTCCCGTGCTGCTCGGCGTCGGCGCTTCGGCGATCAGCGCGCTGGCGGACGGGTTCGCCCAGAACGCCGCCGCCGTGCCCGACTGGCGCGCTGCCGTGCTCGCGGGCAGGCTTGCGGTGGCCCGCGGCGTGGTCCCGACGGAGGACGACCGGCTTCGCGCCGCGCTGATCGAGCGGCTGATGTGTGACCTCGCGCTCGATATCGGCGCGGTATGCCGGGGGCGGGGGGCACAGCCGCAGCGCTTCGCCGAGGCGCTGCCGCGGCTCGATGCCATGGCGGCCGACGGGCTCATCGTGCGCGAGGGCTGGCGCATCACCGTCACGCCCGTGGGGCGGCTGTTCCTGCGCACGATCGCCGCCGTGTTCGACGCGCGGCTCGATCGCACGGTCGGCCGGCACGCCCGCGCCGTCTAGACCGGGGCCCTCTTCCGGAGCAGCCTCCGCGCGTGCGCGCGGATGGGGCGGGCGAGGGGGCATGGTGATCAGCTTGGGCGGCAGCGCGGCCGAGGCGGACAGTGCTGCCCTCCCCGATCCACGAGGAAGCGCCGCCGATCGCGGTTGCGTTCGGCCGACGCGTCGCCGCTACACGCCTGATGCACCGACCACCCCGTCGCCTCGGAGGCAACCCCATGAGCACCTTCCCGGAGAAGCCGCTGATCGGATTCGCGCACGTCGCCTACCGCTTCGGCGAGCGCTTCCGGCTTCGCGGCACAGGTCTTCCCTTCGTGACGTTCGAGACGCATGAGGCGCTCGCCGAGGGAATCGGCGCGCTCGACGTGCTCGTCGTCTCGGGCCTGTGGCGCAACGATCTCGCGCCGGCCGCGAAGAAGCTTCGATTCATCCAGTCGATCAGCGCCGGCGTGGACCAGTATGACCGCGCAGTGCTCGCCGCGCACGGCATACGGCTCGCCTCGGCACAGGGAGCGAACGCCCGCGCCGTCTCCGACCACGCAATGGCGCTGATCCTCGCTCTGTTCCGACGCCTGCCTGAGGCCCGCGACAACCAGGCCAGGCGGTTCTGGCGCGGCATGATCGGCGACCTTTCCCGCCGCGAGGACGAGCTCGGCGGCAAGACGCTGCTCGTCGTGGGGCTCGGGCGCATCGGCGGGCGGCTCGCGCGGCTCGCGAGGGCCTTCGAGATGACGGTGCTCGGCATCCGCGGCAACCCGGCGGCAGGCGGGGAGGGGGCGGACGAGGTGCACGGGCTCGAGGCCCTGCCTCTGCTCCTGCCGCGGGCGGATGTGGTCGCGCTCACCTGCCCGCTGACGCCGCAGACGACGGGGCTGATCGGCGCGGACGCGTTCGCGCGCATTAAGCCGGGCGCGATCCTCGTCAATGTCGCACGCGGCAAGGTGGTGGATACGGCGGCGCTGATCGCGGCGCTGGGCGAGGGCCGGCTCGCGGCGGCGGCGCTCGACGTGACGGACCCGGAGCCGCTTCCCCCTGACAGCCCGCTCTGGTCGATGCCGAACGTGCTGATCACGCCGCATACGGGCGGCGAGACGCGTGCGTACGAGGACAACGTGATCGACCTCCTGCTCGAGAACATCGGCCGGCTGCAGCGCGGCGAGCCGAGGCTTCGGAACGAGGTCGTCTGAGCCGCGGCGTCGGCCGCGCCGGGCGATCGCAACGCCCTCGTGCCGATTGATCTCGATCAAGGCGCTGGCCGGTTGAGAAACCCTATATCTTCAGGAGTTTGAATACATCAAGGTGGGTCCGTGCGGCGCCGGGAGGGTGGGCAGTGATGGATACGTCGTCTTTGAGGCTCGGGCGGAGGGCGCTCCTTGCGTCCGGCGGGGCGCTTGCGGCGGTTGGGGCCTCGCTTCCCGCACGGGCTCGGGTGGGCACGCGCGCGCGGATCGTCATCCTCGGCGCGGGCGCAGCCGGACTCGCCGCCGCCGCGCGCCTCTCGCAGCGGCTGGAGGGCGCGGAGATCACCCTCGTCGATTCGCGCAGGGAACACCTCTATCAGCCGGGATTTACGCTGGTCGCTGCGGGCCTCAGACGCCCCGACTACGTTGTCGGGCGCACGGCCGACTACATTCCCCCCGGCGTGCGGTGGATCGAGGAACGCGCCGCCGTGATCGACCCCGACGCGCGCCGCGTCACCACCGCGTCGGGCCAATTGGTCCACTACGATTTCCTGATCGTGGCCACGGGGCTCGAGCTCGACTACGCGGCGATCGAGGGGATGGACGTGTCGCGAATCGGCCGCGACGGGCTCGGCTCCGTCTATGCGGGGCCGGAGGCGGCGGCGGCGACGTGGCGGGCGATGTCGGAGTTCGCCGACCGGGGCGGCGTGGCGCTGTTCGGCCGCCCCTCGACGGAGATGAAATGCGCCGGAGCGCCCATCAAATACGCGTTCCTGACCGACGACACGCTGCGACGCCGCGGCAACCGAGGCAGGGCGGAGCTCGTCTACAACAGCCACAACCGGGTTCTGTTCAGCGTGCCGATCGTGTCGGAGAAGGTGCGCATGCTGTTTCGCGACCGTGCCATCCGCGTCAATCACGAGCACGAGCTCGCCGCGATCGATCTCGGCGCGAAGATCGCCACCTACAGAACGCCGACCGGGCTCGTGCCGATGAAGTACGACTTCATCAACGTCGTGCCGCCGATGCGCGCGCCCGAGGTGGTCCGCCGCTCGCCGCTCGCCTGGCAGTCAGGCCCCTTCGCGGCCGATGGCTGGGTGGAGGTCGACCGCGCCACGCTGCGCCACCGACGCTACCGCGAGGTGTTCGCCTTGGGCGACGTCGCCGGCGTGCCGAAAGGCAAGACAGCCGCCTCCGTGAAGTGGCAGGTGCCGGTGGCGGTCGATCATCTCGTCGCCGATATCGCGGGCACCACCAGCGCCGAGGCCTATAACGGCTACACGTCCTGCCCGCTGATCACCCGTGTCGGGCGGGCGATGCTCGTCGAGTTCGACTATGACGACAATCTCGTTCCGTCCTTTCCCGGCGTGATCGCCCCGCTCGAGGAGCTCTGGGTGACGTGGATGATGAAGGAGGTCGGGCTGAAGCCGACCTACCTCGCAATGCTGCGTGGCCTGGCCTGAGGGAGGGGTCGATGAAAGACTTCGACATCGGAACGCTCGTCGCGGTGTTGCGGGAGTTGCTGGGCCCGTGGCTCTGGGTCTCGCTCGGTGTGGCGGCCGTCGCGGCGGTGGCTTTCCTCTACGTCGTTGTGCGTGACCGCGGGGTCGTGCCGTCGCGTCTTGTCTGGTCGGAGGTCGTGGCCATCGGCGGCGGTGTCGCTGCGGTGCTGATCACGCAGCGGGTGACGCATTCGGGCTTCTCGGATCTCGGCGGCCCGATCGATTGGGTGCTCTTGGCGGCGCTCTTCATCGCTGGGGCGATCGGCACGCTGATCGCTGCGTATGCTGCCTTTGGCCTGATGTGCGGCGGGAGCCGACGGCGCACCGTGCACGCGGCGACGCCGCGGGCAGACGGCTACGCACCGCTGGCGCGGCAAGCCTCTCCGAGGCTGTGAACGCAGCGACGGCTGAAGACCGTCTGCACAGCGTGCGCCCCTCGGGCCGGCTTCCACAGCGGTCGGCGCCGCCTCTCCTCACCCAGGCCAGCGGGAGAGCGAAGCATCGGTGCCTCGGGCGGTCCCACAGCAGGGTTCAGTTGCGCACCGTTTCCGCGCTATGCTTGATGCGAAGCAAGGCGGTCGATCCGTCCCAGCGGTGCAGCCGCCGCACGCAGAGAGGTGCGCGATGGCTCTGGACGATGCCCATGTCGAGACGACGGCCCGCGAAAGCGCCCGGGCCGTGCCGCGCTACAGCCGGCGGCTGTCGGACAAGATCCTGATTGCCTTCCACCATGCCTGCGACCAGGGAGATTTCGAGGTCGCCGAGCAGCTCCTCCACATCCTCGAGATGATGCTGACGCGCCGCCCGCTCTCGCCCGATGGGAACCGGCGCAAGAACATGGAGAGCCTGGTCGCCGCGCACGAACGGCTTTGGCACCTCCGCCACCCCGAAGCACGGGAGGAGTAGCAGCCTGTCGGATTCCCGGGGTGCCTGGAATGGGGGCCTCTGCGGTGCATGACGCAGTTCATTCCGTTCAGCCGCGACCAGGCCTTCTTGCTGCCGCCGGATGCCAGGGACTGGCTTCCGGCCGATGATGTGGCGCATTTCGTGGTGGCGGCGGTGGAGCGGGTGCCGCTTGGCGCCTTCGCGGTGCGTCCGATCCCCGGCGGCAAGCCGCAGTATCATCCGCGCCTGCTGCTGGCGCTGCTGATCTAAGCCTACGCCAACGGCATCTTCTCCTCGCGCCGGATCGAGCGGGGGACCTATCGCGACCTCGGCGTGCGCTACGTGGCGGCGAACCTGCACCCCGACCACGATACCATCGCTGCCTTCCGTCGCGCCAACCGCGCTGCCTTCGAGGCGGCCTTCCTGCAGGTGTTGCTGCTGGCCCGCGAGAGCGGCCTGCTTCGCCTCGGCACGGTGGCGATCGACGGCACCAAGATCGACGCCAACGCCTCCAAGATCCGCTCGGTGTGCTACGACCGGGCGAAGGACCTGCGCGCCAGGCTCGCCGCCGACATCGCCGAGCTGACCGCCCGCGCCGAAGCGGCCGATGCCGAGGATCAGCCCGACCCGCAGGCGCTGCCCGCCGAGATCGCAAGGCGCGAGGCGCTGAAGGCCAAGCTGGATGCCGCCTGCGCCCGGCTGGAGGGAGCAGGCCCGCGCCGAGGCCGAGGCGAAGCAGGCCGCCGACGACGCCAAGACCGGCCGGCGCGGCCGTCCGCCCAAGCCGCCAGAGGACGACCCGCCGCCGACGCGGCAATCCAACCTCACCGATCCCGACAGCGCGCTGATGCGCCGCTCCGACGCGCATGAATACCGCCAGGCCTACAACGCCCGAGGCCCAGGTCTGCGCCGAGGGGTCGCAGTTGATCCTCGCCACCAACCTCACTGCCTGCCCCTCCGATGCGCCGAGCTTCGCCGCGACCATCCTCGGCATGAAGGACGGCCTCGGCCTGCCGACGACCGTCATCGCTGATGCCGGCTTCGCCTCCGCCGAGGCTGTTGCCGCCCTGGAGGCAAAGGGGATCGAGCCGCTGGTCGCCATCGGCCGCACCCAGCCGCACCGGCCCTACGACGTCCGCCCCCCGCCCGATCCGAAGCCGCCGCGCCGTATCAGCGAACCCTGGCGTCTGAAGATGCAGGCCAAGCTGGAGACCGAAGATGCCAAAGCCCGCTACGCCCGCCACACGCAGACCGTCGAACCCGTCTTCGGCATCATCAAGGCCGCCATCGGTTTCACCCGCTTCCGCCTCCGCAGCATCGCCAACGCCGCCGCCGAGTGGACCCTGATCGCTCTCGCCTACACCTCTGCCGCAGGCTCCATCGCCTGCAGCAGCCATGACCTCCCCACCCGACACACCAAAACATACGCCGCAGACCCAAACCCGACAGGCTGCTAGTGGAGTGATTCCAGCGAAGGTTTCCCGCGCTGGTGCGTGCCGATGATGGTGTTGGCGGGCGCGGTCCGGCGGAAGGGCTTCGGGTCGGCGTTGTGGGCATTGAGATAGGCGCGGATGGCCTGGTTCAGCTCGATGACGGAGCGGAAGATGCCGCGGTTCAGGCGACGCTTTGTCAGCGTGGCGAACAAGCCCTCGACGGCGTTGATCCAGGAGGCCGAGGTCGGCGTGAAGTGGAGGTGGAAGCGGGGATGCCGGGCCAACCAGCGCTTCACGGCCTCGGTCTTGTGGGCGGCGTAGTTGTCGAGGATCAGGTGCAGGTCGAGTTCGGCAGGGGTCTGCTTGTCGATCAGCCGCAGGAAGCGGATGAACTCGGCCGCGCGGTGGCGGAGCATGCACTGGCTGATCACCGTGCCCGCCTTCACGTCGAGCGCGGCGAACAGCGTTGTCGTGCCGTGCCGCTTGTAGTCGTGCGTCATGGTGGCACCCCGGCCACGCTTCATCGGCAGTCCCGGCTGGGTGCGGTCGAGCGCCTGGATCTGGCTCTTCTCGTCCACCGACAGCACCAGGGCGTGCTCGGGCGGGTTGACGTAGAGGCCGACGATGTACCGCCCTTCGGGCGTTGCCTGCGGCCCGCGGACCTTCTCGACGAACTTCGGGTCGTTGGAGAGCTTGAAGGTCTCCACCCGGTGCGGCTTCAGGCCGTGCTCGCGCCAGATGCGGTGGATGGTGGACGGCGCCAGGCCGCTCGCCTTCCCCATCGAGCGCAACGTCCAGTGCGTCGCCGCTGGCGGGTCGCCGTGCAGCGTGCGTTCGACCACCGCGGCGATCTGCTCAGGCGAGGTGGAAGCGAAGGCGCGGCCTCGCGGGGCGTCGCGGAACAAGCCCTCGGCACCGTCGTGCATGGAGCGCGCCTGCCAGCGCCAGATCGTGGGTTTGCCTTTGCCGGTCGCCGCGCGGATCGCCATCGTGCCCGCGCCGTCCGCGGTCATCAGCACGATCCGAGCCCGCCAGACGTGGTGCCGCGAGCTCTTGCGGTCGCAGACCACGCCTCAAGCCGCTCCCGGTCGCCCGGCCGGAGCCGGACCTCAACGCCTTCCCTCATCCGCCCAGACTCCCACGTCTGGGCCAACAAGGGAATCATCAACTCGATCAAACCAGTAGCTCGGCTCAGCCGCGGGTACGGAGTGTCCCTCGTCTGACGCGGCCGATGGATCGGAAACGGGTGCCGCTCGGCCTCGGGCAGAGGGTGGCCGCACGCACCTCACGGCCATCCACGATCCAGGAATGGAGCTCTCGGAGCCGGGCGCTCCATCTCGGAGCCCCGGCGTCGCCACACCCACCCCGGGGCTCATCTGCAAGGTGGGGCAGGAGCGTCGATCAGCGGAACGGAAGCCGAAGCCTCAGCTCCGCTTCGCCGTGGGGGGCGTAGCCCCAGGAGGGGCCGTACCCGTAGCGGTAGGGGACAGAATAGCCGGGCAGAACGATCACCGGCGGCGGCCGATACACCGGGGGCGGCACCACGACCACGGGGGGTCCCCGGTAGTGCTCGATGCGCGGCCCATACCAGCCGTGATGGTACTTGGGGTGTGCGCCCCAGCCGCGGCCGCGCTCCCGCCCTGCCTCTGCGGGCGCGGCAACGAGCGACAGGCAAAGCCCGGCGAGCGCTGAGGCGAGGAGGGTGGTGCTGCGACGGTTCGGCATCGTCCGCTCCCGTTCGGGCCGGCAGGTCTCTTCCCGCGGCCGATGTCACACTCACCACGTTCGCCCCGCGTCGTGGCAGCACCGTGTCATGCCACGCCATGAAGTCGCCGCGTCTGCCACGGCCTCAGAGGAGCGGGAGCTGCTCGCCGTGTCGCAACACAGCCTCGGCGGCGGCCGTGAACCCGCCTTCCTCCCGGTGCAGGACAAGGCCGGCAAGAACACGGCACGGTGACCGTCCCCCCTTACGGCCCGAAAGCAGCAGGCGCTTCGCCTCCCGCCCGGCACGCGGCCAGAGCGGGAACAGCGTGGGCGATCCGATGCCCGCGGCCGCGAACCCGGAAAGGGCCTGTGGCAGCAGAGCGGGCGGCAGGATCAGCGTCACGCTGCCGCGCGGCGCGACACGGCGCGCAAGCACCCCGACCCAGTGGCCCAAGTCCGCCTCGCCGGCGTGCTTGGCAAGGCGTCGTCCTGGCTCCGCCGGCTCGTTGCCGCTCGAGAACCAGGGAGGGTTCGCCATCGCGTGCGCGTAAGGGCCGTGGCGTGCGGCGGCGCGTTCGGTCGCGCGGTCGGTGATGTCGCCGGCGATCGCGGCGAACCGATCCGACCAGCCGTTGAGCGCCGCGTTCGCCTCCGCGCGCGCCGCCTGGAGGGGGTCGCGCTCGATGCCGACGGCGCGCGCTCCCGGCACCCGCGCGAGCAGGCAGAGCGAGGCGGTGCCGATGCCGGTGCCGGCCTCGAGAACCGCCTCTCCGGGCTCCGCCGGCACGGCGGCGGCGAGCAGAACAGGGTCGATCGTCGCCCGCAGCCCCGCCCCCGTCTGGTCGATTCGCACGCGGCCGCCGAGCAGCGTCTCCGCACGCGCCTCGACCGCCTCGCTCACCTCCCGCCGTCCCGGTCCGACGCTGCGATCAGCGCGCGTGCGGCCTCTTCCTCCTCCGCCGCGACCATCAGTCGCCGGGGTATGGCCGCGGCACTGCCCTCGAGAACGCTCATGTGCTCGTCGAGCACGAACGTGGCAATGCCCGCCTCGGCCAGAACGGCGCGCAGAAAGCTGAGCCGGACGAGGTCGTTTGTCCGCAAGAGTTCCCGCATTCCGCCTTGCCTTGACCGGGTTTCCGGCCCGCCAATATCGTGCAGCTGACCGTCGGGTGGTCAAGCAATCGGAGAGCCGCGTGCGGGCCCTGGCGCAGCAGACGACCACGGAGGAGAGGCCCGCCACCGAGGCCGGTCGCGAGGATGCGCTCGGCCGCCTCGCCGCCCTCGTCGCCGAGGAGATGGAGGCCTGCAACCGCGTCATCGTGTCGCGGATGCAGAGCCCGGTCGAGCTGATCCCCCGGCTTGCCGCCCACCTCGTCGCCGCCGGCGGCAAGCGCATCCGCCCGATGTTGACCATCGCCGCGGCTCGAATGGCGGGCTATCGCGGCGAGCGTCACATCAACCTCGCCGCCTGCGTAGAGTTCATCCACACCGCCACGCTCTTGCATGACGACGTGGTCGACGAGAGCCAGCTTCGCCGGGGCCTCGCCTCAGCCAATGCGGTGTTCGGCAATAAGGCCTCCGTGCTGGTTGGCGATTTCCTGTTCAGCCGAAGCTTCGAGCTGATGGTCGAGGACGGCTCGCTCTCGGTGCTCGCCATCCTCTCCGCCGCCTCGAGCACGATCGCCCAAGGCGAGGTGCTGCAGCTCGTGACGCAGAACGACCTTGCGACCACGGAGGCGCAGTATCTCGAGGTGATACGCTGCAAGACGGCCGCCCTGTTCGCCGCCGCGACGCGAATCGGCGCCGTGGTCGCCGGGCGTGGGCGCGAGGAGGAGGAGGCGCTCGAGGCCTATGGGCTCAACCTCGGCACCGCCTTCCAGCTGGTCGATGACGTGCTCGACTATGCCGCCGAACAGGAGCGCCTCGGCAAGACGGTGGGAGACGATTTCCGCGAGGGGAAAGTCACGCTTCCCGTGCTGCTCGCCTATGCGGCGGGAGACGAGGAGGAACGCGCCTTCTGGCGACGCACGATCGAGGACCAGGACCAGCGCGAGGGCGATCTCGAGCACGCGATGCGCCTGATGGCGCGCCACGGGGCTCTCGCCGAGACGGTGCGTCGCGCCGAGGCCTATGGCGACCGGGCGCGCGCCGCTCTCGCCGGCTTCCCCGACGGGGCGGAACGCCAGGCGCTCGCCGGCATCGTCGAGTTCTGCATCGACCGCGTCCGGTAGGAGCCTTGCCGCTGGTGGCGCCTGTCGCCTGGGTCCGCTCGCGTCTCGGGTCGGGCCTGCGTGCGGTGGAGGAGGCGCTGAACGAGGAGACGATCCGCCTCGCCGTCACCGGGCTCACGCGGTCGGGCAAGACCATGTTCCTCGTCTCGCTGCTCGCAAACCTGCTGGCGATGGGGCGGCGTCTCGACACGCTGCCTGCTTTGTCGCGTCGTCTCGGCGGAGGCGAACGGCTGGTCGCCGTCTCGCTCGCCCCTGACGGGCTCTCGACCGTTCCGCGCTTCGCCTTCGAGGCGAAGCGCGATGCCCTTGCCGACAGGGAGCCCGCTTGGCCCGACCGCACCACCGCCCTCTCCCGGATCGCCGTCACCCTCGTTCTCGCGCGGTCGGGGGTGTTTGGCCGGCTCGTCGGCCCGCGTCAGCTCACGGTCGAGCTTCTCGACTATCCCGGGGAATGGCTGCTCGACCTGCCAATGCTCGCTGAGGACTATGCGTCATGGTCGCGCGCCACCTGGGCGCTGCTCGCCGAGCCAGCGCGTGCCGAAGCGTCCGCGCGATTTCGGTCTTGGGCCTCGAGCGTGCGCGCCTCCGACCGAGCGAGTGACGGTGTCGCCCGCCAGGGCTTCGAGCTCTATCGCTCGGCTCTGGCTGCGCTGCGCGAACAGGGCTTCCGCTGGCTCCAGCCCGGGCGGGCGCTGAACCCGGGGCCGCGCGGCGAGGCGCCGGTTCTGCATTTCTTTCCGCTTGCCGATGCGCCGGATCGGCCCGTTCCCGGAACGCTCGGCGCTTTGCTCGCCGACCGCCACGCCGCCTATCTCAAGGACATGCAGGCGACCGAGTTCCGCGGCAAGCTCGACCGGTTCGACCGCCAGATCGTCCTCGTCGATGTGCTCGACGCTCTGCATTCGGGCGAGGCGGCGTTCGACGACACCGCCCGCGCGATCGGCGCGATCGCCAACGCGCTGCGTCGCGACGGGCTGCTCGCCCGCCTCCTCGGACGGGCGCAGCCGAAGCGTCTCGCCTTCGCCGCGACCAAGGCTGACCATGTTCCCGCCGCCGCGCGCCCAGCCCTCGCCTCCCTGCTCGCCGATCTCGTCGGGGCGTCGGCCCGGCAGGAGCGGCTCAGCGTTCATGCCATCGCCGCGCTCCGGGCCACCGAGGAGGTGACCATCCGCTGGGGTGGGGCGGAGATCCAGGCTGTTGCGGGAGTGCCGATCGGCGAAACAGCACGGCGGAGCTTCGACCCGGGAACCATCCCGCCCCGCCGCCCCGGAGCCGATTATTGGAACGCTCCGCCGTTCCGCTTCCAGGGGTTCCGCCCGCCGCTGCTCGATCGGCCCGAGAGCTTCGGCGTGCCGCATCTCGGCCTCGACACCCTGCTCGACGACGTCCTCGGGGATGCGCTCGCATGACCGACCCGCCGCGCCACCCGGGCTTTGCCGACCGCCCTTCCGCCAACGGATCAGCCGCAGCCCGAGGCGCGCGGGCGGCCGAGCGTCGCCCGTCCCTGCTTTCGCCGCAGGAGGGTCAGGGGGCGGTCGTCGCGTCCTGGGCACCGCGCGAGCTCGGCTCGGCCCGGCGCGGCCTCGGAACCCTCGGTCTTGTCGCCGCGGGCGGGGTGGTGCTGATCGTTGCCTGGGCCGCCTTCGGTCTCGCCTCCATGGTCGCATCGCAGTTCGACGCCTCGCCCTTGCTCGGCTGGCTCTCCCTCGGCGCCGTCGGGGCTGGCGCCGGCCTGATCGGTGCGGCGATCTGGCGCGAGGCGCGCGCCCTGCGCTCGCTCGCACGCGTCGATGAGCTGCGCGCGGCGCTGGCCGACCCGGCCGTGCCGCTCGCTCGGGCGCGTGCGGCGTCGCTCGACTGGGTGCGTGACGTGGCGCTTCGCTTGCCCGAGGCGGGGCGGGTCGTTCCCGCGATCGAGGCGGCGCGGTCGGTCGAGGAGATCATGGCGCATCTGCGAGCCGGCGTGGTGGTGCCGCTTGCGGCCGAGGCGGCGCGGATCGGACGACATGCGGCCGTGGAGGGCGGGGCTGTGGTCGCCCTGTCGCCTTCCCCTGCCCTGGATGCGGCGCTCGCCCTCTGGCGCGGGCTTGCGGTTGTCCGCGAGGTGGCGGCCCTGCACGGGCTGCGCCCAGGGGTTGCCGCGACGCAGCGCCTGCTTGCCCGCACCGCGTCGATCGCGGCGACGACGGCCGGTGCCGACCTGCTCGCTCAGGGCGCGGCGGAGCGCCTTCTCGGCGCGACGCCGATCATCAAGGAGCTCGCCGCGACAGTGCCGGGAGCGAGCGTTGCCGCCTTCAGGCTTTACCGGCTTGCGGTCGCGACGGCAGCGGCCTGTTCGCCGCTGCCGCCGCGCTGACGCGACTGGGGGTGCGGCCTGCGCCTCAGGCGCGCCTGCGCCGCGCGAGGCCGAGGCCGGCGAGCCCGAGGCCGAGCAGAGCGAGCGAGGCCGGCTCAGGAACCGCGGTCGCTCCGGCGACCTCGAAATTGGTCGTGGTCGTCACGCCGTCGATGATCCAGGAGATGGTGTCGACGGCGCCATTGAACACGCCGTTCCAGCCGCTGCCGACGCCGGCGCTGAAGCCGAGGATCACGGCGTTGGGCAGAAAGGCCTGCCAGTCGGCAAGCGTGCTGTCGTACGGGTTGCCGTTGCCATCGATGTCGAAGGCGAAACCGAGCCCGAGACCAAAGTTCCAGAGGTAGGTCGTCGCGGTAACGCTGTCGCTCACCCACGTGTCGGTCGGCACGGACAGGCTGTTGTAGGCGCGCTCGAACACGAGCCCGCCGCGGTCGGTGATGGTCGAGAGATCACCGTCGGCATCGAGCAGGATCCGAAGCGCGGGGTGCTGAACGGCGGGGTTCGTGCTGGCCCCGACACGATACCAGTCGTAGCTCATGCCGGTGAATTCGGAGAAGCGGCCGAGCGAGCCTCCGGCGACGAAGTTGCCCCCGAGGTTGAGCGGGTTCGCGAGGAACTCGATGTCCGCCTTGCCGCTCCCGTTCGGGCTCGAGAAGAAGACCGACCCGTTGCCATTCCGCGGCAGCGTCGTGTTGATGCCAACGGTCGCCCCGTTGCGGACGTTGTTGTAGTGCCATCCCGTCGCGCCGATCGCCTGGCCCTGGTTCGAGGGGCCTGCGTTGGTGAAGAAATCGCCCGGGACGGTGCTGTTCGAGAAGACAGTCGATGCCTCAGCCGCCGGCGCGGCGAGGCCGACCAGGACCATCGAGGCGAACAGGAGTTTGGAACGCGGCATCCTTCTCTCTCCGATTTCTTCGCAATTTCGATCATTGCCGTAGAACAGGCAACGTCGCCCGCTTCGCAAAAATGATGCCAGCCTTGAAAAACGTGCCGTCTCAGCGATTTAGGAATGCGGTGACGGGACCGGCGGCGGCGAGTGTAAAATTTCCCGACGCGCCTCTCTTGTCTCCGACAGGCTCGGGCGGCCTCGCGAGGCAGCTCGCAGCCATGTCTGTCCGCGGTTGCCCTCGAGCTGCGTCGCCGCCGCCGGCGCCTCAAGCCACGGGAGCGATCCGCTCGCGCCGGATCTGCACCGCAAGCTCGTCGAGAGCGCGGCCGAAGCGGTCGAGCATCTCGTCGATCTCGGGCTTGGTGATGATGAGCGGCGGGCTGAAGCCGATGCTGTCGAGAACCATCGCGCGGCAGATCAGCCCGTGCGCCTCGGCGATCTTGACGAGCTTCGCGCCCACCTTGCGCGCCGGGTCGAAGTTGCGCCGCGCCTCCCTGTCCTCGACGAGCTCGACCGCGCCGATCAGCCCGATGCCGCGCACCTCCCCCACAAGCGGATGTTCGTGGAAGCGCCGGCGCAGCTCGGCCTGGAAATGCGCCCCCACCTCGCGCACATGGCCGACAATGTCGATCTCGTCGTAGATCTTGAGCGTCTCGATCGCCACCGCCGCCGGAACCGGGTGCCCGGAATAGGTGAAGCCGTGGCCGAAGGTGCCGATCTCGTGGCTCTTGGTGGCGAGCGCCTCGAACACGCGCTCGTTCACCATCACCGCGCTGATCGGGAGGTAGGAGGAGGAGAGGGCCTTGGCGCAGACGAGGATGTCGGGCTCGATGTCGTAGGTCTGGCTGCCCCAGTAGTTGCCGGTGCGCCCGAAGCCGCAGATCACCTCGTCGGCGACGAGCAGGATGTCATATTTGCGCAACACCTTCTGGATCGCCGGGAAGTAGCCGCGCGGCGGCACCACCACCCCGCCCGCTCCCTGGATCGGCTCGGCGAACATCGCCGCGATCGTCTCCGGCCCCTCGGCGAGGATCAGCTTCTCGAGCTCCTCCGCACAGCGGGCGCTGAACGCCTCCTCCGTCTCGCCCGGCAGGCCGGCGTGGTAGTAGGTCGGGCACATCGTGTGGATGAAGCCCGGCAGGGGCACATCGAAGGCCTTGTGGTTCGCCGCCTGGCCGGTGACGGAAGCGGCGGCGATGGTGATGCCGTGATAGCCGCGCACGCGGCCGATGATCTTCTTCTTCTGCGGCCGCCCCCAGGCATTGTTGGCATACCAGATCATCTTGATCGCGGTGTCGTTCGCCTCCGAGCCCGAGTTGGCGAAGAACACCTTGCTCATCCTGCCGCCATGGGCAGCGGGGGCGCGCTCGAGCAGCATCTCGGCGAGCTGGATCATCGGCTCGTGCGAGCGCCCAGTGAACCCGTGGTAGAAGGGAAGGGCGCGCATCTGCCGCACCGCGGCCTGAACGAGCCGCTCGTTGTCGAAGCCGAGAGCGGCGCACCACAGCCCCGCCACCGTCTCGATGTATTCCTTGCCCTGGTCGTCATACACACGCACTCCTTTGCCGCGCGTGATCACGAGCGGGCCGGTCTCCTGATGCGCCTTGAGGTCGGTGTAGGGGTGCAGGACGGAGGCGATGTCGCGTGCGGCGGCGCTGTTGCCCATCGGCGGCGGGGTCATCGGAGTCTCCCTGGGTTGCTGTGCGTATCCTAGGCCCAGGCCCGTGACGCAGGAACCCCGGGCGTCGCGCCTCTGGTCTGAGGTGCCGGCACGCCAGCGACCTGTTCGAGCGGCCCGGCGGCTTGGCCCGAACGGCCTGCCCGGTGTAACACCCCGAGGTGAGAGCGAGGGCCAGCATGACCGTCACCGCCATCCCGCATTCGAGCCACTGGGGCGCCTTCGACGCGCTGGTGGAGGATGGCCGCGTCATCGGCGTCCGCCCCTTCGCCGGTGACCGGTTCCCAGGAACGCTGATCGAGAGCGTGCCGGACATCGTCCATTCGCCGGCACGGATCGACCGGCCCTACGTGCGGAGAGGCTGGCTCCGCGGCGCACGCTCAGGCGCGCGTCGTGGCGGCGAGGGGTTCGTGCCGGTCTCCTGGGACGAGGCGATCCGCCTCGTCGCCGGCGAGATCGACCGGGTTCGTCGCGAGCACGGCAATGCCGCGATCTTCGGCGGCAGCTACGGCTGGTCCTCCGCCGGCCGGTTCCACCATGCGCGCACGCAGCTCCAGCGCATGCTGAACGCCGCCGGCGGCTTCACGGGGCAAGTGACGAACTACAGCTACGCCGCCGGCATGACGCTGATGCCGCACATCGTCGGCACCAACGACTGCATCCAGGGCCCGGCGACTGACTGGCCCGCGATCCTCGCCAACGCGAAGCTGATGGTGTGTTTCGGCGGCCTGCCTCTGAAGAACGGCGAGGTCTGCGCCGGCGGGGCGGGGGAGGGGCAGTATCGACGCTGGTTAAGGGAGGCGGCGGCCTCGCCCCTGCGCGTCGTCAACATCTCGCCTCTGCGCGAGGACACGCCCGAGTGGCTTCGCGCCGAATGGCTGCCGATCCGCCCCGGAACCGACACGGCCCTGATGCTCGCGCTCGCCCACGCCATCGTCGCCGCGGGGAAGGAGGACCGCGCTTTCCTCGCGACCCACTGCGTCGGCTGGGAGAGGCTTCGCGCCTACATCATGGGCGAAGCTGACGGGGTGGCGAAGACGCCCGAGTGGGCCGCCCCGATCACCGGGATCGACGCCGGAACGATCCGCGCGCTTGCCGCCGAGATGGCCGCGAGCCCCACCATGATTACCGCCGCCTGGTCGATCCAGCGTCAGGACCGTGGCGAGCAGCCGTACTGGATGACGGTCGCGCTCGCCGCGATCACCGGCGGGATCGGCCGCCCTGGAACCGGCTTCGCCTTCGGCTACGGCTCGATCAACGGGGTCGGCAACCCGCGTCTCGACCTGCCGGTCCCGCAGCTCTCGGCGGGGCGCAACCCCACGGGCCTCTGGATCCCCGTCGCGCGGATCACCGACATGCTCGAAAACCCGGGCGGCGTGTGCGAGTACAACGGCCGGCGTATCGTCTATCCCGACATCCGCCTGATCTACTGGGCCGGCGGCAACCCGTTCCACCATCACCAGGACCTCAACCGCCTCCTGCGCGCCTGGGCGAGGGCGGAGACGATCATCGTCCACGAGCCGTGGTGGACCGCTCTCGCCCGCCACGCCGACATCGTGCTTCCCGCCACGACGACGCTCGAGCGAAACGACATCGGCGCCTCCTCGCGTGACCGGCACGTGATGGCGATGAAGAAGGCCGTGCCGGCGCAAGGGCTCGCGCGCGACGATTTCACGATCTGCGCCGACATCGCCGATGCGCTCGGCGTGCGGGCGGTCTTCACCGAACAGCGCGACGAGGCCGCCTGGCTTCGCCACCTCTACGACGAGGCGCGCACCACCTGGACGCGCGCCGGCATCGAGACTCCCGATTTCGACGAGTTCTGGGAGCAGGGCTTCGTCGAGCTTCCCGCGCCGGAGCGGCCCTTCGTCCTGTTCGAGGACTTTCGGAACGATCCCCGGAAGAACCCGCTGCATACTCCCTCGGGCAAGGTCGAGCTCGTCTCGGAGACAATCGGCGGCTTCGGCTATGACGACTGCCCCGCCCACCCTGTGTGGATGGAGCCGAAGGAATGGCTCGGCGCCCCGCTCGCGCGGCGTTTTCCCCTTCATCTCCTCTCCTTCCAGCCGGCCACACGCCTGCACGGCCAGCTCGACCAGGGGCGCGTCAGCCTCTCCTCGAAGGTGGCGGGGCGAGAGCCGATCCTGATCGGGCCTCAGGATGCAGCGGCGCGCGGCCTCGCCACGGGCGATGTGGTGCGCGTGTTCAATGACCGCGGCGCCTGCCTTGCCGGCGTGGTCGTGCGCGAGGGCATCCTGCCCGGCGTCGTCGCCATGGCAACTGGGGCATGGTTTGATCCGCTCGTCCCGGGTCAGCCGGGCGCGCTCTGCGTGCACGGCAATCCGAACGTGCTGACGCGCGACGAGGGAACCTCCCGCCTCGGCCAAGGGCCGGTGGCCCAGTCCTGCCTCGTCGAAATCGAGCGCTGGACGGGCGACCTCCCGCCTGTCCGCGTGCACGCCCCGCCGTCCATCGTGGAGGCGCGGTAATGGCGACGACACGCCGTGCCCTGCTCGCGCAGGCCGCAACGCTCGCCGCACTTCCTGCCGCAGCGCAGAGCATCGTCGCCGACATCACGGATGTCACCCAGCCGGTTGCGCTCGACGATCGTGTGGCGCGCGGCTATCGGCGCGACGTCCTGATCCGCTGGGGCGATCGCGTCGCCTTCGACGCTCCCCCGTGGAACCCGAACCTCCCTGACGCCGCCGCTGCCGCCTCCCAGTTCGGCTGGGATGCGGTGATCGCCGCGGCCGTGGAGCCGCCACCGGCGGCCGATGGCGTGCCGCGGCTCGTGCTTGTCGTTGCCCACCCCTCGGCCGAGCCCGCGATGATGTTTCCCTCGCTCCGCCCCAACGCTGCGGTCGAGGCGGCCTCGGTCGGGGCGAGCGTGATGAACCTGATCTGGCAGGGCGGGCGCTGGGTGGTCGCCGATGGCGGGTTCCAGGCGCGCCGGCTCACCGCGACCACGCTCTGCCGGATCGGCGGGCCGCTTGCAGGGTCGGCGCGGCTTCGCACGGCGGAGGATGTAGCCGCCGTCGCCGTGCGTGGGATCATCGCCCCGTTCGGCGGCACCGCGACACCCTGGGGCACCGTTCTCCTCGGTGAGGGCGATGCGGCGCCTGTCCTCGCCGCCTGGCGGTCGCTCGGGGAACGCTTCGCGCATCCGAACGAGCCGGTGCGCTTCGGCTGGGTGGTGGAGGTCGACCCTCTCGAGCCGACCTCGGTGCCCATCAAGCGCACCGCGCTTGGGCGCTTCCCGAAATCGGGGCTTGCCTGCGCCGTCGCCGCGGATGGACGGCTCGTCGTCTACATGAGCGAGGCGCGGACCGACGGGTATCTCTACCGCTTCGTCTCGGCGCGACCCATCGATCAGACCGACCGCGCGGCGAACGCGGACCTGCTCGAGGAGGGCGGGCTCTCGGTCGCGCGTGTCGGGCGGTCGCGTCTCGAATGGGTCGCGCTGCCCGGCTCGCCGGAGACGCTGGTCGAGCTGCGCGCTGCGGCCACGGCCGTGGGCGCCACCGCCTTCGACAGCCCGGCCGGGATCGCCGTCCACCCTGACGGCCGACTCTTCCTCGCCTGCCGCGGCAACCCCGCGCGCGGGGTGGGGCGGACCGACCTCCTCAACCCGCGACCCGTCAACACCTGGGGTCACGTCGCCGAGATCATCCCCGCGAACCGTGACCATGCCGGGGAGCAGGCCGAGGGCGCGATGCTGATCCTCGGCGGCGATCCGGCGCAGCCTGCCTCCGGCGCGCGCTACGGCACAGGCTCACGCGTGTGGCTGGCCGCGCCCGAGTCGCTTGCGATCGACCCGCGCGGGCGGCTCTGGATCGGCACCGCCCAGGGCAATGCGTCGCCCGGCCTCCAGCGGGCGACAGGTCTTGCTGATGGCGTCTTCGTCTGCGGAACCGCTGCGGGGGCGCAGCGAGGTGTTCTCGCCCAGGCCTATGCCGCGCCGCGCGCCGCGCGGATCGGCGGCCTCGCGCTCTCGGCTGGCGCGACGAGCCTCATCACGGCGGTGCGCACGCCCGGCTTCGAGCCGGGGGCGGACTTCACTCGGCCGGCGACGCGCTGGCCCTATTTCCGCCTCGACGAGCCGCCGCGCTCGACCGTGATCGCTCTCGTCCGCGACGCCGGCGGCCAGGTGGGCGGCTGAGGTCGGGTTCATCACGCTTTCGTCGATCCGTCACCCGCATCGACTCGGGGACAGGTCAGGGGCCGGTGCCGGGCACCCGGGCGCGTGTGCAGGCGCCGCTCTCGGTCGCCTGAATAAGAGGAACGGAGCTTGCCATGCCTGACACGCTGCCGGCGCCGCAGGGCGACGACGACGCCATCCTCGACGCTTCTGAGGACATCGGCTCGAACCCCTGTTGCGAGACACCGATCGCTGCGCTGATCGAGCAGCCGCTCTCCCGCCGCGCGGCGATGGCCTGCGTCGCTGGAGTCGCAGCCGGCCTTGTCCGTGCCGACCAGCTGCTCGCCTCACTCGCCAACATCGCCTCGGCTGTTGACTGTCGACGAGACCACGTTGCTCCTCGCCGTCCAGTACCCGGGCGAGGAACCGGGCTCGACCTTCAAGACCCCGTCCACACGCTGGCCCGATTTCGCCGAGGGCGTGCCGCCTCGGCCCTCGGTGATCGCCATCGTGAAGAAGCGGGCAGGCGTCGTCGGCACCTGATCCGACACGACGTCAGAACGTTCCGGGCGCCCGCCGCGGGGCTGCCGCGGCGGGCGTTTCCGTTCACGCGTGCCTCGGCTCCGCCCGCGGGTCGAGCGCGTCGGCGAGCCCATCGCCGATAAAATTGGTCGCGACCACAGTCGCGAAGATCATCAGCCCTGGCCAGATCGCAGCCATGGGTGCTGCGAAAACGAGCTCCTGCGCCCCGGCCAGCATGTTGCCCCAGGACGGCGTTGGCGGCTGGATGCCCAAGCCCAGGAAGGAGAGCACGCTCTCGAGCAGGATCACCGCGCCCACTGTCTGCGTCGAGGCGACCGTGACATGGGCCGCGAGGTTCGGCGCGACATGGCGCCACAGAACGCGCCCGCCCGAGGCGCCGAGCGCGACCGCCGCACGGGCATAGTCGCGCCTCAGGATCGAGAGGGCGGAGGCGCGCGCAAGCCGCGCCACCTTGACCCAGCCGAAGAGCGCGATGATCAACACGATGCGCGCAAGATCGAACCACATCGCCCCGCGCGGCAGGCTGAGCCGGGACGGGTCGACCGCGGCGAGCACGATCAGGAGCGGCAGCGAGGGCAGGGCGAGAAGCCCGTCGGCGAGACGCATCAGCACCGCGTCGACGAGGCCCCCGGACCAGGCGGCGGCCAGCCCGATCGCGGTGCCGAGGATCGCGGAGACCAAGGCCGCGACGATCCCGACCGTGAGCGACACCCGCCCCCCGTAAAGCAGGCGCAAGAGAAGGTCCCGCCCCAGCTCGTCGGTGCCGAGCGGGTGCGCCGCCGAGGGAGGCGCGTAGCGGTTGAAGAGGTCGGGCGTGAACGGGTCGTGCCCGAGCACGGAGGCGACAAGTGGCGCCGCGAGCGCCGCGGCGACGATCAGCCCGAGCAGCAGGACGGAGGCGACGGCGGCGTGATGGCCGAGGAAGCGACGCGCGGCCCGGCTCACGTCCTCACCCTCGGGTCGATCGCCATCTGCAAGAGATCGGCGAAGAGGCTTGCCGCGAGCGTGACGGCAGCTGAGAGAAGCAGCGCGAGCAAGGCGAGATTGTAGTCGTTGCCGAGGATCGCGTCGTAGATCGTCTTGCCCATGCCTGGCCAGGCGAACACGGCCTCGGTGACGAGAGCGCCCGAGACGAGGGTGGCGAAGTCAAGCGCGGCGACCGTGATGATCGGCGCGGCGGCATTGGGGAAGGCGTGGCGCAGCACGACGCGGCGTTCCGGCGCCCCCTTCGCGTAGGCCGTGCGGATCCACGGGTCAGCGAGAGCCTCGAGCATCGCCGCGCGCGCCTGGCGCGCATAGGACGCGAGCCCGAGCACGGTCAGCGTCACGAGCGGCAGGGCGAGGTGGCGGAGCCAGGAGCCGAGTGTCGGCTCCTCCGGCGGGCCGCCTGCGGGAAGCCAGCCGAGCGTGACCGCGAACAGGATGATCAAAAGAATGCCGAGCCAGAACGAGGGCAGCGACACGCCGGCGAAGGCGACGAAGTTCACGGCATAGTCGAGCCGCGAACGCGGCTTCCGCGCGGCAAGCACGCCCAAGCTGACGCCGATCAGGGCGGAGAGGAGGGTGGCAGGCAGAAGCAGAGCGAGCGAGGCGACGAGCGCATCGGCCAGAACCTCGGCGACCGGCCGCGCATAGAGCCGCGAGAAGCCGAACTCGCCCTCGAGCGCGCTTGCCGCCCAGGCGAGGTAGCGGGAGACGAGCGGTTGGTCGAGCCCGTGCAGGGCGCGAAGCCGGGCGGCGTCCTCGGCGCCGAGGCGGGGGTCTCCAGCGATCGCGAGGTCGATCGGGTCTCCGGGCATCAGCCCGATCAGCAGGAAGGTCGCGAAGGAGAGGAGAGCAAGGGTAATGGCCGCCTGGACGAGCCGGCCGGCGAGCAGCCTCAGCACGCGCCGCCTATCGCGACACGTGCCACTCCTCCACCCACAGCGTCGAGGGAGCGAGATGCCCGGTCGGGCGGACGCCCTCGAGCCAGCGCGGCCAGACATGCGCATCGGAGCGGAAGAACAGCGGCAGGACGGGCAGTTCCGTCATGTAGATCTCTTGCAGCCTACGCCACATCGGCCGGCGCTTCTCGCGGTCAAGCTCCAGCGGGATCGCCTCGAGCAGCGCGTCCACCTCGGCGTTGCGAAAGCCCGTGTAGTTCTGCCCCGACCAGTTGCGCGCCTCGGTCGGGATCTCGGTGGAGTGCAGGATCGTGCGGGGAACGTTCTCGGGCGAGGAGATCCAGGCGAACAGCGCCATGCCCTGGAAGCGCCGGCGCGAGACCGTCTCGCCGAAGAACACCCGCGGCGGTTCGTTGCGGATCCGGATCTCAACCCCCGCCTGACGCCACATCCCCTGCAGCACCTGCTGCACGAGCTCGCGCGAGCGGTTGCCGGCCGTCGTCATCAGCTCGAACGAGAGGCGTTCGCCTGCGGCGTTGCGTCGGATCCCGTCCGGCCCAGGCGTCCAGCCCGCCTCGTCGAGAAGCCGCCGGGCGAGAGCGAGGTCGAAGCCGGTCGCGGGGATCGTGTCATCCGCCATCCAGTCGAGCGGGTTGACGAAGCTTCGCGCGACCGGCTGCCGCCCCTCGAACAGGCGCGCGACGATCTGCTCACGGTCGATCGCGGCAAGCAGCGCACGGCGGACGCGAACGTCGGCAAGAGCGGGATGGTCGAGGTTAAGGTCGATGTGCTCGTAGACGAGCCCCGGCTGGTAGTGGAAGCGGAACCGTGCGGCGGCGCGCTTCTCGAGCGCGAGCGCCTGGTCGAGCGGCAGCCCGAGCTCGCCCGCGATCATGTCTATCTGCCCCGCGAGCAGAGCCGCCTCGAGCGCCGTGGTGTTCTCGATCGTGCGCACGACGATGCGGCGGAAGGCGGGAGCGGCGCCCTTCCAGGCCGGGTTGCGCTCGAGCGTGACGGAGGCGCCCGCTTGGCTGGCGGTGATCCGGTAGGGGCCGTTCCAGAGGCCGGGGTTGGTGATCTCCCGGTCATATAGCGTGCGGGTGCGGTAGGCGCGCGGGTCCTCGCGCCAGATCGGCCGCTCGAGCCGCGCAGGCAGCGGGTTGAGGTCGTTGATCGCGTTGTAGGTGAAGGTGAGCTTGTCGAAATGGAGCGTCAGCGTCCGGCTATCGACCACCTCGATGCGGTGGAGCGAGCGGTAGAGCTCCGCGGGCCCCATGCCGGTGAGCGGCTCGCGCCCGGCCTCCCAGGCGAAGACGATGTCATCCGCCGTCACCGGCGTGCCGTCGCCCCAGGCCGCATCCTCGCGCAGGCGGTAGGTGACGCGAATCCCGGGGTTGCCATTCGGCGCCGTTTCCGGAACGGCATCGCCGTTCTCGATCGTCGGCAGACGGACGCACAGCATGCAGGCGAGTTGCCAGTCGGCGTCATAGGTGGTGACGGGGCGGCGGGCGAAGCCGAGGATGTAGCTCTTCGCCGCCATGGTCTCGATCGAGGGGTGGAAGGTCGAGGGGAACTGGGTGATGCCGATGGTGAGCGTGTCGCGGGTCTGGGCGCAGGCGCCGCCGACGGCGAGGCCCGTGGCGAGAAGGGCAGTGGCGAACGCCCGCCTCACGCCTGCTCCGTCGCCTGCGCCTCGGCTGCGGAGCCGATGCCGCCGCGCGCGCGCGACCAGCTCACCGGGTCGTCGAGGAACCGACGCACCTCGGCAAGCGCCTCGTCGCTGAAATAGGGATGGGTGCGGCAGACCTCGAGCACATCCCACCAGGTGCAGAGATGGTGCAGGCCGATGTCCATCGCCCGCAACGTCTCGAACGAGCCCGGAAACACGCCGTAGAAGAACACCACGAAGGTGTGGTTGACGATCGCCCCGGCATCCCGGAGCGCCTGGGCGAAGCGTATCTTGCTCTGGCCGTCGGTCGTGAGGTCCTCGACGAGGAGGGTGCGCTGGCCCTCCGGCACGTCGCCCTCGATCAGGGCGTTGCGGCCGAAGCCTTTCGGCTTCTTCCGCACATAGACCATCGGCGTCAGCATCCGGTCAGCGATCCAGGCGGCGAAGGGGATTCCGGCGGTCTCGCCGCCGGCGACCACGTCGAAGGTTTCGTAGCCGACATGGCGGCCGATCTTCTCCACCGCGAGGTCGCAGATCTTGGCGCGCGCGCGGGGGAAGTAGATGATCCTGCGGCAGTCGATGTAGACGGGGGATTTCCAGCCCGAGGTGAAGGTGTAGGGCTCCTCGGGCCGGAAATTCACCGCCTTGATGTCGAGCAGGATTCGCGCTGCGGTCAGGGCGGCGTCGCGGTCCCAGACGGTGGCGTGGCGGTCCGACATGCGGCGGAGGCTCCCCTCTTTGCCAATCCTTCCTAGCTTCGCGTGACCGGCGGGACAACCGAAGAGCCTTCCCCGGCAGCCCCTCGCGTCTGGGTGCTGGCCGACCCGCGCGCGGGAACGGCCGCCCAGGCGCTCGGGATCGCCGAGCGGCTCGGCGTTCCCGTCGCGGTCAAGCCGCTTCGCTGGACCGTGCTCGCGCGGCTTCCGAACCTGCTGCCCTGGGGGTCGCTCACGGGGCTTGCGCCCGAAGCAAGGGCGCTGCTCTCTCCGCCCTGGCCGAGGCTCGTGATCTCGGCCGGACGGCGCGCCGCCCCGGTGGCGCTCTGGCTCGGGCGTCGCTCAGGCGCGCGACTTGTGCACGTGATGCGGCCCGGGGTGGCAGGGGGGCGGTTCGACCTGCTCGTGATCCCCTGGCATGACCGTCCGGCCGATTCGCCCAACGTGCTTGCGGTGATCGGCGCGCCACACCGTGTGACTGCGGCGAAGCTCGCCGACGCCGCCGCCGCGTGGGAGCCGCGGCTTGCGCACCTGCCGCGGCCACGGGTCGCGTTGCTGGTCGGCGGACCGGTCCGTGCCGAGGGGCTTTCGCCCCTGCTCGCGCGCGACCTCGCGACCCGCGTCGCGGCGCTTGCGGTCGCGGCCGGCGGGTCGGTGCTCGCGACCACGAGCCGACGCACCGGCAGGGAGGCGGAGGAGGCTCTGGCCGAAGGGCTCGGGGCGGTGCCGCACCTCCTCCACCGCTTCGGCAGCGAAGGGGAGAACCCGTATCTCGGCTTCCTCGGCCTTGCCGACGCCATCGTGGTGACGGGGGACAGCGTCTCGATGCTGTCGGAGGCCTGCGCGACCGAGGCGCCGGTGTTCTTCTGGTCGCCGCCCGGGCTCGCGGGGCCGCGGCACGCTCGGTTCCACGCGAGCCTCGTCGCGGCAGGGCTCGCGGCTCCGCTCGGCGAGCGGCTCGAGGGCGAGGAGCGGGAGCGGCTCGACGAGGCGGGTCGGGTTGCGGCCGAGATACGCGCCCGCGGCCTCCTCTGAGCGCTCGCGGCACCGCCTCCGGTCACCAGAGGCCGATGCCGTCCCCGGCCGCCGAGAGCATGGTCCAGGCAAGGAAGAGGGTCGCGGCAAGCATGGCGAGGGCGAGGGCGAGAGCGGCGACGAGCAGAAGCCCGTCCTCCTCGAGATAGGCGAGCGCGATCAGCATCAGTGCGACCGCGATGGGCAGGTTGCTGAGCGGCACCGGCGCGAGCAGCGCTGCCGCGAGCCCGAGCACCACCGCGCCCACGACGCGCTTCGTGGCTTCGAAGGGCGTGCGCCAGCGCGGGCGGATGCCGCGCTCGATCAGGCGCAGGGCGGGTGCGACTCGGCGCAGCATCGCATGGAGGCGCCGGACGCCGACCGGGCGGGAGCCGAGCCGGCGCGGCAGCACCGGCCGCGGCCGGGCGAGGATCATCTGCCCCGCAGGCAGCATCAGCACGATCGCCGCCGCGGCCGAGACGCCCGGCAGCATCGCGACGAGGCCGAACAGCATGAGCAGCATGCCGAAGCCGCGTTCGCCGAGCCGCTCGATCAGCCAGTCGATCGTCACCTCGGCGCCCGGGGCCTCGGCGAGCAGCGCCTCGAGCAGCGCCGAGGTTGGGGCGCGCCGCAGCGCCTCCGGCTCAGCCGCCATCGCCGCTCGCCGCGCGCTCCCTGACACCGCCGCGCGACCACTGCCCCTTGCCCTTGGTGAACAGGATGTGGTGCAGGTTGAGCCCGCCGCCCGCCGGGCGAAACCCCTCGATCACCCCGTGCAGGTACCAGGTCCAGACGCGGCGGAACTTCTCGTCGAACCGGCGCGGGTCGAGCGCGGCGATCTCGTCCCAGTGCGCCTCGACATTGGCCAGCCAGCACGCGGCGGTGCGCTGGTAGTGCCAACCGAGCTCCTCGACGCGGACGACGTGCAGCCCGTTGCGGTCGAGCAGCTCGAGCAGGCGCGGCAGGCTGGGCACGCTGCCGCCGGGGAAGACGTATTTCAGCGTCAGGTACTCGGTGGCGAACTGCGAGGGGTAGCTCGTGGTCGAGATCAGCCCCATGCCGCCGGGCTTGAGCGCCGCGGCGATGCTCTCGATCCAGGCCGGCTGCCAGCGCCGCCCAGCGTGCTCGTAGACGCCGACGGAGAGATACTTGTCGTAGCGTTCCTTCTCCTCGAGGAGCGCGCGGTGGTCCTTCTCCACGATCGTCACGCGCCCCTCGAGCCCGCGCTGCCTGATCCGCTCGGCCATCACCGCGTTCTGCTCGGGCACGAGCCCGTAGTTCACCACTTCGACGCCGTGACGCTCGGCCGCATGCAGCGCCATCTCGCCCCAGCCGGAGCCGACCTCGACCAGACGCTCGCCGGGCTTGAGCTGGAGCGCGCGGCAGATCGTCTCGCAGCGATGCCGCTGCGCCTCCTCGAGCGTCGTCGCGCCCTCGTCCCAGATGCCTTCGGCGTAGAGGCAGTCCTCGCCGAGCATCAGCCGGAAGAACGGATGCGGCAGGCCGTAATGGCGGCGCGCGTTGGCCTGGGCGGCGGCGGCATCGTGGTTGTCGTCGCGCCATTCCCGCCAGCGGCGCAGCAGCGTCACGATCGGGTTGGCCTGGTAGCGGTAGGCGCTGCCGTAGGCGAGCCGCATCAGCCGCCCGACGGCATCCTCGCCGAGGATGTCGATGTGCTGGTCGAAATACGCCTCGAAGAAACCGACATAGCCGAGGAGCAGCGTGCGCGCCTCGGCGGCGGCGGTGCGGAAGACGACCGTCACGGCGGGATCGCCCGCACGGTTCTGCCAGGACGAGCCATCGGCGAACCGGACGGCGATCGCCTCCGACTGGCCTCGCCCGACGCGCTCGAACAGGTTCCGCAGAAGCCTGCGCATGCTCCCTTCGAATCCGGCCCGATGATACAGGCATCGGGACGGCGTGCGGAACGGGCAGGCGCGCATCGGCCGGCGCCGCATTGACGCCTTGACGCGACCGCCTATGGTCGCGGCCCGCACAGTCAGGAGGGAGGCCATGTCGGCAGCGCTTCGCACGCACCGGATCGCGGTGATCCCGGGCGACGGCATCGGCCGCGAGGTGGTGCCCGAGGGCCTGCGGGTTCTCGAGGCCGCCGGCCGGCGCTTCGGCTTCACCCTCGCCTGCACCGAATACGACTGGTCCTGCGACCGCTACCTCAAGACCGGCGCGATGATGCCCGAGGACGGGCTCGACCGGCTCGCCGAGGCCGACGCCATCTTCCTCGGCGCCGTCGGCTGGCCCGGCGTGCCGGACCATGTGTCGCTCTGGGGCCTCCTGATTCCCATCCGCCGCGGCTTCGACCAGTACGCCAACATCCGCCCCTGCCGGCTGATGCCGGGAGCACGCACGCCGCTCGCCGGCCGGGCCCCGGGCGACATCGACTTCATCGTCGTGCGCGAGAACACCGAGGGCGAGTATTCCTCCTCCGGCGGGCGGATGTTCGCCGGAACCGAGCGCGAGTTCGTGACGCAACAGAGCGTGTTCACCCGAATCGGCTGCGACCGCATCATCGACTACGCCTTCCGCCTCGCGATGACGCGTCCCCGCCGCAAGGTGACCTCCGCCACCAAGTCGAACGGCATCACCTTCACCATGCCCTACTGGGACGAGCGCTTCGCCGAGGCCGCGAAGCGCCATCCGGGCGTCGCGACCGACCAGTTCCACATCGACATCCTCTGTGCCCACTTCGTCCAGCACCCGGACTGGTTCGACGTGGTGGTCGCCTCGAACCTGTTCGGCGACATCCTTTCCGACCTTGGCCCGGCGGTGGCAGGATCGATCGGCATCGCGCCGTCGGCCAACATCAATCCGGAGCGGAAACATCCCTCGATGTTCGAGCCGGTTCACGGCTCCGCGCCCGACATCGCGGGCAAGGGGATCGCCAACCCGATCGGGCAGATCTGGTCGGGCGCGCTGATGCTCGAGCATCTCGGCGAGACGGCGGCGGCGGCGGCGATCGTGTCGGCGATCGAGACCGTGCTCGAGCATGGCCCCCGCACGCGCGACCTGGGCGGGCAGGCGGGGTCGGCGGAGGTTGGCAGGGCGATCGCCGAGCTCGTGGCGGAGGGGGCGCCGGCGGCGTGACAGCCCCGCGGGATGAGGCGAGAGCCAGAGGGCGAGTGACGATTGAACGGGCGAAGATTGAACGGGCGTTGAAAGGTCCCTATAACTGAGGGGGAAGTTGCGAGTGGTTCGCAACTCGCTCGCATCGCAGGCCGGGTCGCGGTGCGGGAACTGTCGAGGTTGCGCCTGGCGCCGAAGCGAGGTCGCCTGATGGGACGGGATTTCAGCCAGATCACGCGGCGTTGCGAGCGGGCGGTCATCACCGCCTATCGTGACCTTCGCGCCAACGGCACCGATGACCTCTCGGCCTTCGCGGCCTGTACCACGCTCTACCGGATCCATCACCCCGAGGCCTCGGTGAGCGAGGCGAGGCGCCTCGTCGCCGAATGGATCGACCATCACATCGTCCGCCGCGACAGCGCTCCGACGCGCGGCTGCGCCTGCGATTGAGTGCGAGGGGCGCACCTCGCTCCGCCATCTGCGTCCGTTTCCGACGCGCCAATCCCGGATGATCCGGCTCGCCGCTCCTGCCTGCGGGGCGGAGACGCGGAGGGCCGGGGATGCGGAGTGGGCAGCGGAAAGATGCACCGGACGTCGGACCGGGTCGCCTCGAGAGCCTGGCCCCGTGCGGCGCCACGCCTTTGCCCGGTGCTGCCAAGCGACGGTGCGAGACCTTCGCCGCGACCGGCGCCGCCGTCCTGACCGGCGTCGCGTTCCTCTCGCTTGCCGCTGCGCTGGCGGCGCTCCTTCTGCTCTGACCGTCAGCCGCCGCGGGCCCAGGCGAGAGCGGCCCGGGCGAGGGCGTCGATCGTGTCGATCAGCACGAGCCCGGACCCCGCCGCCTCCGGCCCGCGCAGGGCAAGCGGGATCTCGGTGCAGCCGAGCACGACCGCGGCGGCGCCCCGTTCGGCGAGGCGTCGGGCGACCGCGAGCAAGGGGCCGGTGGCGCCCGCGAGGTCGTTCGCCTTGACGCGCGCGATCGCGGGCGTCACGAGGCGCCGCATCTCATCATCATCGGGAAAGAGGCAGGCATGGCCCCGCCTCGAAAGGCGCTCTTGGTAGAGTCCGAGGCGGAGCGTCGCCTCGGTTCCCATCAGCCCGACCGTGCCGCCCCTGATGCCGCGGGCCGCGAGCGCCTCGGCCGCCGCATCGACGATGTGGAGCAGGCGGAGAGCGGTCGCGGCCGCGATCTTCTCGGCCCAGAGATGGGCGGTGTTGCAGGGGATGGCGAGGCAGCCGGCGCCTGCCCGTTCGAGCACCCTGAGGCCCGCGAGCATCGCCGGAAGCGGCGAAGGGCCTCCGCCGAGGGCGGCCTCCGTCCGGTCCGGCACGGTCGGGTCGGACCAGAGAACCGCGCGCACATGGTCCTGGTCGCGCGAAGCGGGGGTCGCGAGGGTGAGGCGGGCGAGGAAGTCCGCCCCCGCGAGCGGGCCCATCCCACCGAGCACGCCGATGATCCGCTCACCCATGCTCGACCTCCGCGAGAGCGGCAAGGATCGCGGCGAGCCGAGCGTCACGCTCCGCCTCGAGCGCGGCGATGCTCCTGCCGGCGGCGATCGCCTCGACCTCGGCGACCAGACGCTCCTTGAGCTCCGGCGTGAGCCGAGGGGTGCGCATCGACGCCCAGCGACGCTCCTGCGCCGGGCCGAGATGGTCGAGATAATGCCGCAAGCCGCCCGCACCGCCGCCGAGATGGTAGGAGAGGTGAACGCCCGTCGCCGCCCAGCGCAGCCCCATCGAGTGGCGCAGCGCCTCGTCGATGGTCGCGGCATCGGCGATGCCGTCCTCGACCAGAGCGACCGCCTCGCGATAGAGCGCCGCGGCGAGCCGCCCGGCGATGTGGCCCGCGATCTCGCGGCGCAGCACCACGGGGCGCTTGCCGAGGGAACGATAGAACGCCACTGCCGCCTCGATCGCCCAACGTGCGGTGCGCTCGCCGCCAGAGACCTCGACGAGCGGCATCAGATCGGCCGGCGTGATCGGATGGCCGAGCACGAACCGCTCGGCTCCGGCAAGTCCGGAAACGAGCGGGGTGAGGAGGAGCGCCGAGCTCGAGGAGGCGATCACGCTTCCGAGCGGCACGGCGGCATCGAGCGCGGCGAAGAGCGGCCGCTTGGCCTCCTCGGTGTCGGGAGCGTTCTCCTGCACGAACCCTGCGTCGCCGACCGCCTCCTCGAGCCGGTCATGGCAAGTGAGGCGTGAGAGGTCAGGCGCGAGGCCGAGGCGGGAGAGGGCGGGGGCACGCGCGGCCACAGCCGCGCGAAGCCGCTCGTCGAAACCGGGGGAAGGGTCCCAGGCCCGCACCGCAAGGCCGCGCGCGAGCATCAGCGCCGTCCAGCCCGACCCGATCAGCCCCGTGCCGACGACCGCTGCCGAGAGCACCCTGCCGCCCACCTCCTGCGGCCGGCCCATCCGTTCGCTCCGCCTTGCCGCGCCGCCGGCAGCGGGCTAGCACCTCGGACGCCGGTGGCCAAGACGTCAGGACGCGGGGAGGCGGGTGAGAGGCTGGCTTCGGTCGAGACGGGTGTTCGTGCGCCGCGAGCCGCGCGGCGGCGGCCGACGCCGCTGGTGGCTGGGCGGGCTCCTCATGCTGGCCTTGGCGGGGTGGTTCGGACTGTTCCACGAGGACCCGACGGACGTCGCCGAGCGGCGGCGCAACCCCTTGCCGCGCGTGCTCTCGGCCGGGCCAGGAGAGGTAAGGGTGGTCGATGGCGACACGCTCCGGCTCGGCGGCGTCACCGTTCGCCTCGCTGGGCTCGATGCGCCTGAACGCGGCCAGGAGTGCCAGAGGACCGACGGGGCGCGCTTCGACTGCGGCGAGGCGGCGGCGCGGCAGCTTGCGACACTCGTCGGTCGGCGCGCCGTGACCTGCGACACCCAGGGGCGCGACCGCTACGGGCGCGCCATCGCAACCTGCCGGGCGGAGGGTGTCGATCTCGCCGAGGCGATGGTCGCCTCCGGCTGGGCGGTCGCGGTGGCCGAGGGTGGGCGCGGCCAGGCGCGCTATGGGCTGGCCGAGGCGCAGGCCCGCTCCGGTCGGTAGGGGCTTTGGGAAGGCCGGTTCCAGACGCCGGAGAGCTGGCGCCGCGGCAACTGACATGTCTCATGCTGCACTGCCGCACGTTGCGGCCCCGACTGCACCGGGCGTATGCTCGCGCTTGCCTGCACGCGTGGCCGCCACGCACGGCCCGCCGGCCTGCGCGGCGAGGCGGGCGGGGTCGAGGGAGAACAACGATGAACGAGATGTCGACGCCAGCCTCTGACGCCCGGGCTGGTCACAACGCTCCGGGCAGCGTCACCCTCACGCTCGATGGCACCGGCCGGTCAGTGACGCTGCCGTTGATCCCGGGGACGATGGGCCCCGCCGTGGTCGACATCCGCAAACTCTATTCCGAGCTCGGCATCTTCACCTTCGACCCGGGTTATGCCGACACGGCCGCGACCGAGAGCAAGATCACCTACATCGACGGGGACGCCGGGATCCTCCTGCATCGCGGCTATCCGATCGAGCAGCTCGCCGAGAAATGCACCTTCCTCGAGGTGGCCTACCTTCTTCTCAATGGCGAGCTGCCGAACCGGGAGCAGCTCGCCGCCTTCACCACCGGGGTGACCCGGCACACGATGATCCACGAGCAGCTGCGCCGCTTCTATGACGGGTTCCGCCGCGACGCGCACCCGATGGCGGTGATGACAGCCGTGGTCGGAGCGATGAGCGCCTTCTACCACGACAGCCTCGACATCAACGACCCCGAGCACCGGCGGATCTCGGCCTTCCGGCTGATCGCGAAGGTTCCGACGATCGCGGCGTGGGCCTACAAGTACTCGATCGGCCAGCCCTTCATGTATCCGCGCAACGATCTGAGCTACGCCGAGAACTTTCTCTACATGATGAACGCGGTTCCAGCCGAACCTTATGAGGTGAACCCGGTGCTCGCCCGGGCGATGGACCGGATCCTGATCCTACACGCCGATCACGAGCAGAACGCGTCCACCTCAACCGTCCGGCTTGCCGGCTCGACGGGGGCGAACCCGTTCGCCTGCATCGCTGCCGGCATTGCCTCGCTTTGGGGGCCGGCCCATGGCGGGGCGAATGAGGCGGTGCTGAAGATGCTCGCCGAGATCGGCCATCCGAAGCGCATTCCCGAGTTCATCGCCAAGGTCAAGGCCAAGGACAGCAATGTCCGGCTGATGGGCTTCGGGCACCGCGTGTACAAGAACTTCGACCCGCGGGCGAAGATCATGCAGAAGACCTGTCACGAGGTTCTGGCCGAGCTCGGGATCGCGCACGAGCCGCTGCTTGATCTCGCGATGGAGCTCGAGCGTGTCGCCACGCAGGACGAGTATTTCATCAGCCGCAAGCTCTACCCGAATGTCGATTTCTATTCCGGCATCATCCTCAAGGCGATGGGAATGCCCACCAGCATGTTCACGGTGCTGTTCGCGGTGGCGCGCACCACGGGCTGGATCAGCCAGTGGAAGGAGATGATCGAGGACCCAACCCAGCGCATCGGCCGCCCGCGCCAGCTCTACACCGGGGCGCCGCTGCGCGACGTGCCGCCGCTTGCCGAGCGCGGGTGACCTTGCCGCCGCGTCAAGAGCTCTGAGACTTATCCACAGGAATTTCGCGCAGCGGTTGAATCCGCCGATCGTCATCGGCCTTCGTGGGCCGGTCACGTGCGCGCCATCGGAATGACGCGTGCGGCCGTCCGACCCCGCTGTCCGCAAACGCAGGCGAGACCATAAAGACGTAGCTTAAGCATTTGAGATAATAGCTTTGTGGTCTTAGGGCCGGACCGACTCTGCAAGCGTTCGACTGGCCTGTGACGCCGCTTCGTCAACGCATCGTTAGCCACGACATGACTCACGGGATGAGGGAGAGAACGTTAATTCTATTCTAGGTTGAACTTCCCTCTTGAATTTTCCCCAGAGTTGTCCCCAGGATTCCTACCATGGCATGCGTCGCAGACAGGGAACCCTGACTCATGGAGCGACACGCTTCTCTTGACGCGCTGGTGCGGCAGCAGCTGCGCAAGTGGCCCCAGTCCCTGCCCGGTCTTGCCCCACGCGGCGCCGCTCCTCCGACCCTCCGGGCCCGTCCGTCCGATGCGCAGTCCCCGGCATCGCCCTTCCTCAAGATCCCAGGAACCGACCGGCTGCGCACCCTGCCCGACGGGATGTGGCTCCAGTTCGGCGGCACGCCCGAGGAGCCCTGGTGCGACGTGGTCGCGATCGAGGCCTGCTCGTCCTTCCAGAACCTGCTCGACAAACGATCGCGCTTCGCCCCCTCGACCCATTCTCTGCTCGCGATCTGCCCGCTGCCTTGGCTCCTCGGCCCAGTTTCCCCGTCCGACCCGACCCCGCGCTGGCGGCTGACCGGGATCCTCCGGAGTGAGCCCACAGGGCTGCTGACGCTGCCGGTGCGCGACATGCGCGTGCTCTACGGGCTGCGCGAGCGGCACTATGACCACTTCGTCACCGGCCATGTGCCGCATGCGCACGAGTTCTTCTGCCCCATCGGGGCGCTCACCCGCGAAAAGGCCTATGAGGATCCGAGGATGCAGGCGTTGATGGCGCGCCTCTCCTCGGCCGCGAACTTCCTCGACCCGGCCGGCTGAAGCGTCGGTCTAGGGAGAGGCGGCCGGAGGCGGAACCGGCTCAGGCAACGGAAGCCCGAGCCGTGCCATCACCGCGCGCAGGATGTCCGGCCGGTCGGTGATGATGCCGTCCACCTCGAGTGCGATCAGCCGCTCCATCGTCGGCGCGTCATTGACCGTCCAGGGCAGCACGGCAAGACCGAGGCGCTTCGCTTCCTTGAACCTCTCCTCTGTCAGGTCCCGATGGTTGGGGGACCAGATCCGGCCCCCAGCGGCGGCGACCAGACGCGGCGCCGAGCCCCCGTGCGCTGCCGCATCCAGCCCGGCGAGCCAGGGCGAGGGGCGCCCCTCCCGTGACGACACGGTGTCGTGCCCTCCCGACTGCGAGGTCAGGTAGCTCCGCTCGATCTGCGGCCGGTTGTCGCGAAGCCAGGCGAGCGTCCGCCAGTCGAAGCTCTGCACCGTCGCCCGCGCGGTCATGCCGGCCGCCTCGATCGCGTCGGCGAGCGCGCGGGCCATCTCCTCAGGCGGCGCGGTGAGCTCCGGCCGGTCGGGGAACACCTTGGTCTCGATGTTGAACCGCACGCTCGAGCTCGCCTCGCCCGCACGCTTGAGCACCTCGGCGAGGGTGGGGATGCGCGCGCCGTCGGCCGGCACCTGCCCGGGGAACAGGGCGGCGTAGCGCGTCCCGGGGCGGATCCGGCCGACATCGTAGGCCTGGAGCTCGGCAAGGGTAAGCGAGCGGATCGCTGGCCCGCTCCCCTCGAGCCAGGCCCCGCCCGGGGCGCGGGTGATGTCAGGGTTGAGGGTGGGGTCGTGCGAGACGACGAGCACGCCGTCGGCGGTCATGCCAACGTCCATCTCGAGCGTGGTCACGCCGATCGCGAGCGCTCGCGCGATCCCCTCAAGCGTGTTCTCCGGCGCAAGCCCCCGCGCGCCGCGATGACCCTGAAGATCGAACGCCATGCCGTCCCCTCCCGCCACGAGCAGAAAAGCGGCGAGGACGACCGCCGGCCGCGCCGGCCACAGGCTGTCACACACTCTTCACGCTTCCACTCTGCACGACCGGGCTCGCCCCCGCTACAGAGGCGCCCGGACACCCAAGACCGACCATCCGGAGAGCCGTCCCGCCATGTCAACCTGCCTCCCGCGCCGGTTCCTCGCCGCCGCCCTGCTCGCCACTGCCCTGCCGCTCGCGACCCCAGCGGCATCGCAGCCGCTCTCTGGCCGGCTCGTGCTCTACACGAGCCAGCTCGAACCCGATGCCCAAGGGACGGTCGATGCCTTCCGGGCCCGCCATCCCGGGGTCGAGGTCGAGTGGGTGCGCGGCGGCACCAACGCCCTGATCCCCCGCCTGCGCGCCGAGTTCGCCGCCGGCAACCCGCGCGCCGATGTGCTTCTCATCGCCGACAGCCTGACGATGGAGACGCTGAAGGCGGAGAACCGCCTGTTGCGCTGGGCGGAGGCGCCGCGCGGCGGCGTGCCGGCCGACCATGTCGACCCGGAGGGCTTCTACTGGGGCACCAAGCTGATCACGACAGGGATCGTGCGCAACCGCCGCGCGCCGATCGAGATCTCCTCCTGGAACGATCTCGCCGATCCCCGCGCGCGGGGTCTCGTCACCATGCCCTCTCCCTCCGTCTCCGGGGCGGCGCTGATCCATGTCTATGCGATCGTGCAGAACCCGGCTCTTGGGTGGGACTATCTCGAGCGTCTCGCCCGGAACGGGCTCAGCGTCCGCGGCGGCAACGGAGCGGTGATGCAGTCGGTCGCGGGCGGCGAGCGCGCTTTCGGCATGATCGTCGATTTCTTGCCGATCCGCGAGGCGGCGAAGGGAGCGCCGGTCGAGTTCATCTTCCCGAAGGAAGGCGTGTCGGCGATCACCGAGCCGGTGGCGATCCTCGCGGGAACGCGGAACGAGGCGGCGGCCAAGGCCTTCGTCGCCTTCCTCCTTTCGCGCGAGGGGCAGGAGCTCGCCGCGCGTCAGGGCTTCCTGCCGGCTGACCCAGCCGTCGCCCCGCCCGCTGGCTTTCCCGATCCGCGGTCGATTACAGTGATGCCGCTCGATCCGCGTCGGGCGCTCGCCGAGGCGGACGCCGTGCAGCGGCGCTTCGCCTCCCTGATCGGCCAGTAGCGCCGGCTTGGCGGTCAGCGTCGGGGAGCGGCTCCTGCGGCCGCTACTGCTCGCCTGGGTGGGCGTCGTCTCCGCCCTGCCGATGGCGCGCCTGCTTCTCGAAGGGGTCTCGCCGTCGCTGCCCGGGGCGGAAAGCGATCTCGCGCTTGCCGTGTTCGGCGATGCCCGGGTCTGGCGCGCCGGGCGTCGGACACTCGAGGTCGCTGTCGCGGCGACGGCGTTCTCGGTGATCGTGGGCGCCGCGGCGGCGCTGGCTCTTGGGCTGTGCGCCCTGCCGGGGCGGCGGGTGCTCACCGTCCTGTTCGTTCTGCCGATGCTTGTGCCGCCGCAGATCGCGGCTCTGTCCTGGACCGGCGCTCTCGGGCCCTCCTCGGCGCTCCTCAACGCGCTCGGGCTCGCGCCGCCGCTCGGCACGCCCCATCCGCTCTACTCGCCCGGCGGGATCGTGCTCCTGCTCGGCGTGCAGCACGCGCCTCTGGTGTTCCTCGCGGTGAGGGGCGCGCTTCGTCGCTTTCCCGCGGGCCTCATCGAGGCGGCGCGGCTTGCCGGCGCGGGGCGGGCGCAGGTGTTCGGCGGGATCGTGCTGCCCCTGCTCAGGCCGGCGCTCGCCGCCGGCACCGCTCTCGCCTTCATCGCCTCGATCGGCAATTTCGGCATCACCGCCCTGATCGGGATCCCGGCCGGCTACACGGTTCTGACGGTGATGATTTGGCAGCGTCTTGCCGGGCTCGGCCCGGCCGGCCTCTCGGAGGCGGCGCTGATGTCGCTCCTTCTCGCGGCGCTTGCGGCCCTTGCCCTCGCCTTGGAGGCCTTCTCCGGGCGGCGGGGCCGACGCTTCCTCACCTCAGGCGCGACCGCGTCCGCCCCGCCCTTCCCGCTCGGGCCCTGGCGCTGGGCGGTGCTCGCGCTGCTTGGGCTCTACCTCGCCGCCGTGCTCGCGCTGCCGCTTGCGGCCCTCGTCTCGACCGCTCTCGTCCCTGCGGCGGGCGTGACCCTTTCGGCGTCCACGGTGACGGTCGCGAACTTCGTCTCGGTCCTGTTCGTGCAGCAGAACACCATCATCGCCTTCCGCAACAGCCTCCTGCTCGCGGCTTTGTCGGCGCTGATCCTCGTCGCGATCGCGCTCGTGATGGCCCGGGTGCGCCTGCCCCGCGCGGCGCGGTTCGCGATCGACCTGCCCTACGCTCTGCCGGGGGTGTGCGTCGCGGTGGCCGCGATTCTCGTCTATCTCCGCCCTCTGCCGCTCCTTGATGTGTCGCTCTATGGCACGCTCGCCCTGATCCTGATCGCCTATCTCGCCCGGTTCCAGGCGCTGGCACTGAAGCCGGTAGAAGCCGCCGCGGCACGGCTCGACCCCGGCCTGGACGAGGCGGCACGGCTCGCCGGAGCGGGACCTTTGCGTCGCCTTGCGACCATCTCCCTGCCCCTACTTGCGCCGGCTGCCGCGGCGGCGGCGATCCTTGTCGCGCTCACTGCTCTCAACGAGATCACGCTCTCAATCCTGCTCTATGCCTCGGGAAGCCAGACGCTCGGCGTGATCGTGTTCGGCCTGAACGACGGCGGGGCGGTGGGCCAGGCGGCGGCGGTCTCGGTCGTCTCGCTCGTGATCGTGCTCGTTCTGATGGGGCTCGCGAGCCTCGCTGCGCGGCGCCTTCCGCCCGGCACGCTGCCCTGGAGCCCGTGAGCGCTCAGCCGAGCGCCGTCGCCGCCATGCGCGCCGCGACCACGACCAGAAGAACGGCGAAGCCGCGGCGCGGCAGCCCTTGGTTGAGGCGATGCGCAAACCGAGCGCCCGCGCCGGTCGCAAGCATCGCAAATGGAACGATCACCGCGAGCGCAGGCAGGCTGACATAGCCGAGCGAAAACGGCGGCATCGCCGGGTGTGGCGGTGCTGCCATCACCACGGCGGTTCCCGGCACGGCGATCACGAGCCCGAAAACCGACGCGGCGCCGACGGCACGCAGGATCGGCACACCACATCACCATCACCGGTACGCCAACGGTTCCGCCGCCGATGCCCATCAGCGCCGCGACCAGACCTAGGGCGACGCCGATCGCCGCTGCCACCGACCGCTCCGGGAACTGCTCGCTCAGGCGAAACCCGGGTCCCGCAAGCCCAAGCAGCAGCGCGGTGGCGAAGGCGAGCGCGGCGAAGATCAGGCTCAGGGTCTCGCCACCAAGCCACACCGCGAGGACAGAACCGATTGCCGACCCGATCAGGATCGGAGCGGCGAGGCCGCGCACGAAGGCGACGTCGACCACCCCGTGGCGCCAGTGTGCGCGCGCGCCGAGAAGACTGGTGGGAATGGTCGCCGCCAGCGAGGTCGCAACCGAAAGCTTCTGCCTGACCGCCTCGTCAACCCCTACAAGCGGAAGGAAAAAGGAAAAGGCGGGGACCAGCACCACCCCGGCACCGATGCCGAACAGGCCAGCGAGAAAGCCGGCGGCAAGCCCGGCGAGGGCGAGGGCGCCAATGACGAGAGCGTGCCCCTACGCCAGGTCGTGACCGGGCTCAGCCCTCCCAGAACAGCTCGCGGCCGAGGAACTTCTCCCAGGCAGCGAAGGCCGCCTCGCGCGCGCCGTCGGTCTTCGCCGCGATCCACCCTTCGACGGCGCCGATCGCGAAGGCACGGCCTGGGTCGGGCAACTCGAGCCGGGAGAGCAGGGACGTGGCGACCGCCATGTCGTTGAGATGGCCGAGCTCCTCCTGCACCGCGGCGAGAGCGCGCAGGAAGCGGCGCGCCTTGCGCCCGGCGAAGAGCGGCGCGAACATCTCGCCGGCGTAGCGAAGCCGCTTGGCGTCCAGCCTGAGCTTGTGCAGCTCCGGCGCAGGCAGCCCTGAGAGGTCCTCCCCGTGGCGAAGCACGCGCCTCAGCCTTCGGGTCAGCGTGCGCGCGGCGAAGTCCCGTGCCGGTTCAGGCGCCTCGAGCGGAGCGCGCGCCAAGGCGGCGAGAGAGAGGCAGAGAAGCCGGAAGCCCGGAGCGTCGAGCGCTGCGCGCAGAGCCTCGTAGGCGGCCTCGCGCTCCGCCGTCGCCGCCTCGCGCAGGGCGGCGATCCGGCCCTCGCCCGGAAAGGCGGCGGCGACCTCGGCGAGGCGCCCCCCGAGGAACACGTCCCAGTCGCGCGCAGGGCCGAGGCAGGCGGCGAGCGCCTTCAGCCCGGCCGAGGCCGCCTCGCCTTCGGAGCCGGCGAGCTCCTTGAACTGAGAGAGCGCGGAGCGAAGCCGGCGCAAGGCCACCCGCATCTGGTGGACGCCGACGGGGCTCTCGCCAGCATGCGCTGCTGGTGCCTGCGCGACCATCGCGAGCGTCAGATGCGACACCACCGCGCGGAAGGCGTCGGCTGTGGTGAGATCGTCAGCAAGGTGCGGCGCGCCCTCGCGCAAGGGTCGAGGCGGCTCGCCGCGGGCGAGGGCGCGCGCCTCCTCGGCGAGGCTCGTGGCCGGGAGGGCGAGCGCCACATCGGCCGCCAGCGCGGAGGCAAGGGCGAACACCGGCTCGCTCCCGCCAGCGAGCGTGAGCCGCGCGATCGGGCGTTCGGCGGCGATGCCGTGCAGCGTCCCGGCGAGCAGCGTCACCCGCACGCCGCCCGCCTCCGCCCGATAGAGCCGCCCCTCGAGCGCGGCGAGCGCCGTCGGCTCCTCCCCCGTCTCGAGCCCGGCATGGGCGGCGATCGCGTCGAGATCGGGCCTCGGCTCGGCAAGCAGCGTCTCGGCGGGCACGGGCATCGGCTCGCCCGGCAGCCAGATGGATCCCTCGGCCGGCATGGCGCGAACGAGACGCTGCACCGCCCCACGACGACGCCGCTCCACCACGACGGCGAGCCCCTCGCGCTCGAGCACGCCGTCGGCCGAGACGTAAAACGAGGCGGTGAAGCCGGCGCTCTGGGGGTGGACGGCAAGAGAGGGGTGGCGAAAGAGCCGCGTCGCCCGCTCGGGCGGCAGCACGAGCTCGAGCGCCGTCTCAGCCATGCGCGGCCGGAAGGTCCTTCGGGCAGAGGAAGCGGACGAGCCGCCCGCCCCCCTCCTCGACGCCCCACCAGGGGGTGGCGATCGCGAACTCGGCCAGCGCCCCGGTCGGATACTTCTCGCCGAGACGCCGCGCGTCTTCCCCGCCACTGGCAAGCCCGGACGGGCCGATCAGGGCGAGCGCGAGGTCGTGCAGGCCGGGATTGTGGCCGATGAGCAGCACGCTCCGCGCCGTCTCCGGCACGGCGTGAAGCATCGCGAGCATCTTCTCCGCCGGGGCGAGGTAGAGCTCGGCGTGCTCGTCAACGAGCGGCGAGCCCTCGAGCGGCTCGATCGCGGCGAGTGTCTCGAGGGTGCGCCGCGCCGAGGAGACGAGCACGATGTCGGGCGAGAGGCCGAGCCGGCGCATCGCCTCGCCCATCGCGGCGGCGTCACGCCGGCCGCGCGAATCGAGCGGCCGGTCGTGATCCGGCAGCCCAGGGTCGTCCCAGGAGGATTTCGCATGGCGCAGCAGCAAAAGCTGTCGCATCGCCTGACCGGACCTTCCTCTGCCCCGCGAACGGCCCGGACCATCGCACGGACGCGGCCTGCCGCCCATACCCGGTGAGCGCGACTTCACGGTTGCGTGGGCAGGGACGCGGCTCGAACGCTCCCCCCCATCTCACGACGGCGAGGGGAGGGGAGAGCGATGGCGGCTGTTCTTGTGTTCGGCGCAACCGGCGGGATCGGCGGGGCGATCGCCGAGGGCCTCGTCGCCTCCGGCCGGGCGGTGCACCTTGCGGGGCGCGACCCGGAACGACTCGCCGCTCTCGCCGCGCGCCTCCGAGCCCCGGCGACGGTGACCGACGTGCTCGCTCCCGGTGCGATTGCCCAGGCCGTCGCCGAGGCAGCGGGGGCGCATGGCGGGGCGCTCGCGGGGCTCGTCTTCGCCATCGGCTCGATCGTGCTCAAGCCCTTGAAGCGGGTGACGGTCGAGGACCATCTCGCGGCCTACAGGCTCAACGTCGTTGCGGCGGCGGAGGCCGTCGCCGCGGCCGAGGCGCCGCTCAAGGTAGGGGGCGGGTCGGTGGTTCTGTTCTCGTCCGTCGCGGCACGATCAGGCTTCGCCAACCACACGGTGATCGGCCCGGCCAAGGCCGCCGTCGAGGGCCTTACGGTCGCGCTCGCTGCCGAGCTCGCGCCGGCGGTTCGGGTCAACTGCATCGCGCCGTCGCTGACGCGCACGCGACTCGCGGCGCCGCTCACCGGCAACGACGCGATGGCGAAGGCGATCGCCGCCCAGCACCCGATCCCGCGCCTCGGCGAGCCCGAAGACGTGGCTGCGCTTGCGCGGTTCCTGCTCGGGCCCGAGGCGGGGTGGATCACCGGCCAGGTCTTTGCCGTCGACGGCGGCCGCTCGAGCTTGCGCACCAAGGGTTGAGACGAAGGAGAGGACCATGCTGCATCGACGCACGCTGATGCTCGCGGCCCCCGCCCTCATCACCTCCGGGGCGAGCCTCGCTGCGATTCCCCCCGGCAACCGGATTGCTTTCCACGTGACCCGGAACGACAGCCCGATCGGCACCCATGTGCTCGACTTCGCGCGCGACGGCGGCGACGTACGCGTCGGGATCGCGATCGACTTCGCCGTGCGCTTCGTCGGGCTGACCGCTTTCCGCTACGTCCACCGAAATACGGAGGTCTGGCGTGGCGACAAACTCGTCTCGATCAACGCCACGACCGACAACAACGGCACCCGCCTTGCCGTGAAGGCGCGCGCCAACGAGCGGGCGATCGAGGTCGAGGGAACCGAATCGGGCGCCTATCTCGCCCCGATCGACGCGGTCTCGACCAGCTACTGGCACGGCGCCTTCCTGCGCGGGCGGAAGATCGACACCCAGGGTGGCAGGCTGCTCGACACGCGCCTCATCCGCCTCGGCGAGGAGCCGATCCCCGTCGCCGGCCGGACCATTCCCGCGACGCGCTGGCGCATCGAGGGCGATCTCGAGCTCGACATCTGGTATGACGCCGCCGGAGCCTGGTCGCGCCTGCGCTTCGTGCGCAGCGACGGGTCGGTGATCCTCTACACGCGCACGGCATGAGCCTCCGACGCGGCCGGACGCTTCGCGTCGTCCTCGGCGACCAGCTCACGCGCGGCCTCGCCTCGCTCGCCGACCTCGACCCGGCAGCCGACACGGTGCTGCTCGCCGAAGTGATGGGCGAATGCACCTACGTGCCGCACCACCCGAAGAAGATCGCGCTCGTGCTTTCGGCGATGCGCCACTTCGCCGCCGCGCTCGAGGCGGAGGGCGTGCGCGTGCGCTACATCAGGCTCGACGATCCGGCGAATACCGGCACGCTCGCGGGCGAGGTAGCGCGCGCGGCCGAGGCGCTCGCCCCGGCCGCGATCGTCGTGACCGAACCGGGCGAGTGGCGCGTGCTCGAGGACATGCGCTCCTGGGAGAGGCTCGCGGGCATCCCCGTCGAGATCCGCGAGGATCGACGCTTCCTCTGCTCTCGGGCCGAGTTCGCCGCCTGGGCGCAGGGCCGGAAGACGCTCCGGATGGAGTTCTTCTACCGCGAGATGCGGCGACGCACCGGGCTTCTGATGGAGGGCGGAGAGCCGGTCGGCGGGGCGTGGAATTTCGATGCCGAGAACCGCAAGCCACTGCCGCGCGGGCTCACCATCCCCAAGCCGCCGCGCTTCGCCCCGGATGCCGTCACCGCCGAGGTGCTCGACCTCGTTGCCCGGCTCTTCCCCGCGAACTTCGGCACGCTCGAGGGCTTCTCCTTCCCGGTCACCTCCGCCGAGGCCGAAGCCGCGCTCGGGGCCTTCCTGCGTGACCGGCTGCCCTCGTTCGGCGACTACCAGGACGCGATGGCGACCGGCGAGCCGGTGCTGTTCCATTCGCTGATCAGCACGAGCCTCAATCTCGGCCTGCTCGACCCACTCAAGGTGTGCCGTCGCGCCGAAGCCGAATGGCGTGCGGGGCGGGCGCCGCTGAATGCGGTCGAAGGCTTCATCCGCCAGATCATCGGCTGGCGCGAATATGTCCGCGGCCTCTACTGGCTGAAGATGCCTGGCTATGCCGCGCTCAACGCGCTCGGGGCGGACCGCGCCCTGCCCGAGTTCTACTGGACGGGCGACAGCGGCATGGCCTGCATCGACGCGGTGGTGCGGCAGACGCGTGACGAGGCCTATGCCCACCACATCCAGCGCCTGATGGTGACGGGCAATTTCGCTCTGATCGCCGGGATCGACCCGGGTGCGGTGAACGAATGGTATCTCTCTGTCTACGCCGATGCCTTCGAGTGGGTGGAACTGCCGAACACGCACGGCATGGCGCTGCACGCCGATGGCGGCATCATGGCCTCGAAGCCCTACGCCGCCTCCGGCAAGTACATCGACCGGATGAGCGACTACTGCCGCACCTGCCGCCATGACGTGAAGGAGACGACCGGCCCGAACGCCTGCCCGTTCAACGCGCTCTATTGGGATTTCCTCGCCCGGCACCGCCAACGCTTCGAGGCCAACCCGCGCATGGCGCAGATGTACCGCACGATGGACCGCATGGGCCCCGCAAAACTCGTGGCGATCCGCGCCCGAGCGGCCGCCTTCCTCGACCGCGTCGCCCCGCGCCTGAAGGACCGGGCGGCGTGACCGCCCCGCGCCCCGCGCGCCCCGAGGACGGGCTCGCCTGGATCACCGGCGCATCCTCGGGGATCGGCCGGCAGGTCGCGCTCGACCTCGCCCGCTCGGGCTGGACGGTGGTGGCCACCGCCCGGCGTCAGGGGGAGCTCGCGCGTCTTGCTGCCGAGGCGCCCCAGGGGCGGATCATCCCGGCGGCGGCCGATGTGACGGATGCGGGCGCGGTCGCTGAAGCCGCGCGGCGCGTCGAGGCCGAGACGGGGCGGCCGATCGCTCTCGCCATCCTCAACGCCGGCACCTACCTCCCCGACAGCGCCGCGGGCTTCGACCTCGCGGCCTTCACGGCCCAAGTCTCCGTCAACCTGATCGGCACAGCGAACGCCCTCGCCGCGGTGATGCCGGCGATGATCGCGCGCCGGTCCGGCCAGATCGCGATCGTCTCCTCCGTCGCCGGCTACCGCGGCCTGCCTCGCGCGATCGCCTACTCCGCCACCAAGGCGGCGCTGATCGCCATGGCGGAGAGCCTACGCTTCGACCTCGACCGCGCCGGGGTGATGATCAACCTGATCAACCCGGGCTTCGTGAAGACGCCGCTGACCGACCGAAACGACTTCCCGATGCCGTTCCTGATGAGCGTGGAGGAGGCCTCGCGCAGGATCGTCGCGGGGCTCGCCCGCGGCCGCTTCGAGGTGTGTTTCCCGCGCCGCTTCGCGTATATCCTGAAGGCCATGCGGATCGTCCCCTACGCCGTCTATTTCCCTCTGGTCGGGCGCGGGACCGGGAGGCGCTGACCGATGGCGGCGACCACGACGCTCAACCCCCGCGCCGCCGCCCTCGCTGCTTGGGGCTCCGCCTGGGAGGGGCTCAGGCCTGGCACGATCGATCATCTCCTCTCGCTCGCCGCTCCCGACATCCGCTTCCGTGATCCGTTCCAGGACGTGCGCGGCCGCGACGGGCTCAAGCGCGTCCTCACCCACATGTTCGAGCGTGTGCCCAACCCGCGCTTCACCGTGACCGACCGCGCCTTCGGCATCGAGGCCGGCTATCTCCGCTGGACGTTCGCCTGGGGCGCCGGCGCGGGCGGGAAGCGGATCGAGGGGATGAGCGAGGTCCATCTCGGGGCGGACGGCCTCGTCACCGCGCATCTCGACCACTGGGACAGCGGCAGCCAGTTCTATGCGACTTTGCCGGTGCTCGGCCCGGTGATCAGGCTTGTGGCGCGTCGGGTCGCCGGCGGCTGACGGCGCGCGATCTCTCCTCACGCGAGCGTTTCTGGTCGCGTTCCATCGGGTCGAGCTGGAGAAGGACCTCGCGCCCGTGCCCGCTGCGCGTCCATGTCTTTCCGCGTCAACCCCGAGGGCCTGCGATCACGCGCAGCGACGTCCTTCAGCCGAACCACTCAGCGCGTGCCGGCCCGCGCTCGCGGCGCTCGGCGGGACGCCTGCCGGCTCGCCCGAGGGGAGGGCGCAGGCGGATCAGAGCCTGCCTTCTTCGTCGGTGAGCGAGATTCCGAACGCGTCGAGCCCCTCCTCGATCAGGTCGGCGAGGTTGGGCGTCTCGAGAAGGTAGGAGACGGCGCGCTCGTCATGCGCCGCGCGCGCCGCCGCGACCGCCTCCGCCCACTCGGACGCCTCGTAGTCCCCGCGCCCGACCCACACGAGAGCGAGAAGCTCGACGATCTCGTCCTCGTTCAGCTCTTCGAGCGCGGCGCGGAGCTCCTCGCGTGTGGGGTTGTCGGAGCTCGATTCGAGGATCCCCATCTGCCCGTCATCGGCGGCGTTCGACCCGTCCTCGAGCCCTTCCGGCGCGACCTGGGCATCGTATTCGCGCGCCTTGACCACGAGATAGGCGAGCGTTTCGCGCGAGATCGAGATCATCGGTGAGCCTCCCTCCGGACGCCGGCGCCGCACGGGCCATGCGAGGATGGTGCCCGAAACGGAGCCAAGGGTGAGAGATGTATGGCGGCAAACCGTGCCCGAACGCCACACTGCGGCCACGCAATCGGCCGGGCGCACGCCCGGCCGTCGCGGCGGCCCGCTCAGAACGGCAGGATGATGTCGAGCAGCTGCTGGCCGTAGCGCGGCTGCTGCACGTCCGAGATCGTGCCGCGGCCGACATAGGCGATCCGCGCCTCGGCGAGCCGGTCGTGCCGTACCGTGTTGTCGCTCTGAATGTCCTGCGGGCGAAGCACGCCCTTCACAGCGAGCTCGCGCATCTCGTTGTTGACGCGCACCTCCTGCTTGCCGGCGATGACGAAGTTCCCGTTCGGGAGGATCTGCGTCACCGTGGCCGCGACGCGCAGCGTCACCGTCTCGGTGCGCTGGATCTGGCCCGAGCCGGAGGAGCCGCTGGTCGAGTTGCCCTGGATCAGGTTCGCCGCCGAGACGTCGTTCGGAAGGATCCGGTTGATCGAGCTCTGAAGGCCGAGCATGGCGGGCAGGCCCAAGGTCTCGCTGTTGTTCCGCGTACGGCTCGAACTGTTCTCAAGCTGCGCCTCGTCGCGGATCTGCACCAGCACCGTCAGGATGTCGCCGACCTGGGCGGCGCGCTGGTCGCGGAAGAAGGCGCGCGCGCCCGGGCGCCAGAGGCTGTTGGGGTTGCCCACTGGCTCGCGCGGTGCCGGCATCGGCATGCTGACGGGCCGCCAGTTCGGGGTCTCGGTCGGGTTCTCGATCTCGCTGAACTGCGGTCCGCGGCCGATCTCCGACAGCCTGGTCGCGGCGTTGCACCCCGCAAGCAGGAGGCCCGCGGCAAGCAGGGGGAGAAGGCGGTTCATCGGCGACCCTCCGGTCGGTTCTGCGGCTGGGGAAGTCGGTCGCTCTGCCCAGCGGTGTGCTGGGCTTGGCGAAGGGGCGTGCTGTCGGCAGAGACGCGCACTCGGCCCGGGCCGATCACCACGCCCTCGACCACCGCGCGGCTCGCGCTGTTCATCACCTGCACACGCGCCCCGCGCTCCCCGTCCTCGAGGGCGCGGCCCTGGGCGGTGATCGAGAGCCCGGGGAGTTCGACGAGCATCGCGACCGGCTGGCCGCGGCTGACCATCGCAGCGGCGCCGACCTGCCCGGCGCTGATCGGCGCGCCGGCGGGGATCGTCTCGCGCAGCATCCGTCCCGCGAGGCGTTGCGGGTCGAGCTCCGCATCCGCCGGAACGCGCGCTGCCGGCATCCGCACGAGCCGCAGGTCGCCCGGGCGGATCGTCTCGCCCTCGGCGAGGCGTCGCACCGGAACCGGAACGGCAACCGTGTCCTCCACCCGGCCGGCAATCCGCACGCGGATCGGCGGCTCGGCGCCGACGATCGCCGCGACGGAGGCGTTGAACCGCGCCTGGCTCGCGTCCCAGCCGAGATCCTCGACCACGATGCGCGGCGCGCCGACGGAGAGCGGCACGACCGGGGCGGTGTAGCCCTGGAGGATCAAAGGCGCCTCCATCGTCTCGATCGCGCCGGCGGCCAGAAGCGCCTCGCGCAGCGCCCGCTCGACGCTCTCGCGCGCGAGCGGCCTGCCCGGCCGCTCGACCACCGTCGCCACGGGGGAGGCGAGGGTGATGCCGTTGGCGCGCGCGATCGCGGCGAGCTGCGCGGGCTCGACAGTGTAGACCCGGCCGGGGGCGGGCGCTGGGCCGAGCACGCGGTCGCCCCGCGGCAGGGGGCCGTCGAACAGGTCCGACAGCCGCACCTCCGGCCCCTGCACGACGACATGGCTGCGCGGCGTGACACCGCCCGCCTCGGCCGATGCGGCGAGGGCGGCGAGAACCGTTGCGGCGAAGAGCAGGCGTCGCATGGTATCCCCCACCTTCAGCGCATCCGCGAGAGGGTCGCGAGCATCTCGTCGGAGGCGGTGATCACCTTGCTGTTCATCTCGTAGGCCCTCTGCGCGGTGATCAGGCTCGTGATCTCGGAGACGACGTTGACGTTCGAGGTCTCGACGAAGCCCTGCATGATGTTGCCGTAGCCCGGCGAGCCGGGGACGCCCGGCTGCACCGGGCCGGAGGCCGGCGTCTCGAGGAACAGGTTGTCGCCGATCGCCTCGAGCCCCGCTTCGTTGGCGAAGATCGCGGTCTGGATCTGGCCCACGTTCTGCAGCGCGAGCTGCCCGTCGAGCTTCACGAGAACCTCGCCGTTGGCGTTGATTGTGACGTCGCGCGCCTGGTTCGGGATCTGGATCCCCGGCAGGACCCGGAAGCCGTCGGCGGTGACGATCTCGCCCTGAGGCGAGAGGCCGAAGGTTCCGTCGCGTGTGTAGGCGGTCTCGCCCGAGGGAAGCTCGATCTGGAAGTAGCCGGGGCCGCGGATCGCAAGGTCGAAGCGGTTGTCGGTCTTGCTGAGATTGCCCTGCTCGGCGATCCGGTAGACCGCGGCGGTCTTGACGCCGAGGCCGAGCTGCACGCCGGAGGGAACGATCGTTCCGGTATCGGAGCTCGTCGAGCCGACGCGGCGCAGGTTCTGGTAGATCAGGTCCTGGAACTCGGCGCGGCGGCGCTTGAAGCCGGTGGTCGAGAGGTTGGCGATGTTGTTCGAGATCACCTCGACATTGGTCTGCTGCGCGAGCATCCCGGTCGCGGCGATGTGGAGCGAGCGCATGTGTCGTCCTCCTCCTTCCGCCCCGATCAGTTCCGCCGGCGGAGGATGCGCTCGATCGCCTGCAGGCGACGCTCGCCCTCGCGCTCGACGAATTGCGCTGCGAACTCGAACTCGCGCTGCTGGCCGATCAGGAGGGTGAGTTCGAGGATCGGGTTGACGTTGCTTTCTTCGATCATGCCCTGGATCACCTGCGGCTCGGCGACCGGTTCCGGCTCCTGCCCCTCCGCCGGGCGGTAGAGTGTCGCCCCTTCCGCGATGAGCTTCTGCGGCTCGGCAAACCGAACCACGCGCAGACGGCCGATCGGGCCGTTCTGGGTCGAGACCGTTCCGTCGGCGGCGATGCTGATCGAGGGCTCGTTCGGGGCGACGACGAGCGGCTGGCCGGTGGTCGAGAGCACGGGGAAGCCTTCCGATGAGGTGATCCGGCCGGCAGGGTCGAGCGTCAGCCTGCCGTTTCGTCCGAACCGCTCGCCGCGCGGGGTCTCGAAGGCGAGGAATCCGTCCGAGGCCAGCGCGACATCGAGCGGGTTTCCAGTGCGCGACTTCGGCGAGACGGCGTGGTCGCGCCAGGTCGCGCGGTCCTGGACGAACTGGATCGTTCGCGCGCCGGCAGGCTGGGCCACGCGGTGCTGCGTCAGGAGATAGTCGCCGAACACAAGGCGCGAGGCCTTGAAGCCCGGGGTGTTGGCATTGGCCATGTTGTGCGCCGTCATCTCCGTCTGCCGGGTGAGGGCGATCAGACGCGAGAGCGCGACGTAGCCGACCTGTTCCATCGCTTGCCCTTCGGATGGAAGTGACTGTCCGGCGAAGCATGAGGCAAGCCGCATGCCAGGCTCGCGACCCAAGCCGCGAGGCCGGTTTCCGCGGTCCTGGGCGACGGCTCGGCATGACCTGCCGGGCGGTGTCGGCCGGCGGCGGTGTCGGCACCGTCCGAGGTGAGCAGGATTTGCCCACTTCAGCCTTCGTTAACGCTTCCGGGGCACAGATGCATGCGCGATGCGCCCATCGGGGGTGCACCGCAATCTGGCAGGGGAGACGCCGATGTCTGGCGGGGCAGCGGCAGCGAGCGAGGCGGACGCGCCGACCGACGGCGCCGAGGACGGCGGCAGCAAGCGCAAAGGCAAGCTGATCGTGCTGATCGCCATTCCCCTCGTTCTCGCCGGCGCCGGCGCTGGCCTCTGGTTCAGCGGCATCCTGCCCGGGCTGCTCGGCATGGGTGCCAAGCAGGAGCAGGCCGAAGCCGAGCCGCCGCCGATTGTTCCGGCCCTGTTCGACATGCCGGAGATCATCGTCAACCTGAATGTCGGGAACAGGCGCGCGAGCTATCTCAAGCTCCGCGCCAAGATCGAGATCGCGGACAGCCGTGATCTCCCCCACCTGCAGGCTGCCGTGCCGCGGCTGCAGGACCTCTTCACCACCTACTTGCGCGAGCTTCGCCCCGAGGAGCTGCGCGGCTCGGCCGGAACGCATCGCCTGCGCGAGGAGCTGATCGCGCGCGCCAACGTGGCCGCGCGCCCCGCTCGCGTGACCGACATCCTGTTCGTCGAGATGCTCGTGCAATGAGCCCGCCCGAAGGCGCCATGGACGACACGCCGAAAGACGACGAGGACGCACTCGCCGCCGCCTGGGGCGCGGCGCTCGAGGGCGAGGAGGCCGGCCCGGGCCTTCCCTCCGGCGTCGATGCCACGCGGATTCTCAACCAGGCAGAAATCGACAGCCTGCTCGGCTTCGAGGGCGACAGCGCGGCCGAGACCGAGCTCTCCGGCATCCAGAGGATCATCTCCTCGGGTCTCGTCACCTACGAGCGCCTGCCGATGCTCGAGATCGTCTATGACCGTCTCGTGCGCATCATGTCGACGTCCTTGCGCAACTTCACCTCCGACAATGTCGAGGTGTCGATCGACAACATCGTCTCGTTGCGCTTCGGCGACTACCTCAACTCCATCCCGCTGCCGGCCATGCTCGCGGTGTTCAAGGCGGAGGAGTGGGACAACTACGGGCTGATGGTGGTCGACAGCGCGATGATCTACTCGATCGTCGACGTGCTGCTCGGTGGCCGCCGCGGCACCGCACCGATGCGGATCGAGGGCCGCCCCTACACGACCATCGAGCGCACGCTGGTCGAGCGGATGATCCACGTCGTTCTTGCCGATCTCGCCCAGGCCTTCGACCCGCTCTGCCCGGTGAACTTCCGGTTCGAGCGGCTCGAGACGAACCCGCGCTTCGCCGTCGTCTCGCGCCTTTCGAACGCCGCGGTGCTCGCCAAGCTCCGCGTCGAGATGGACGACCGCGGCGGCAAGCTCGAGCTTCTCCTGCCCTACGCGACGCTCGAGCCGGTGCGCGAGATGCTGCTTCAGCAGTTCATGGGCGAGAAGTTCGGCCGCGACAGCATCTGGGAGAACCATCTCGCCGATGAACTGCTCGAGACCGATGTCGAGATCGAGGCCGTGCTCGACGAGCAGTGGGTGAAGCTCTCCGACATCATGCGCATGCGGCCGGGAAGCCAGCTTGTGCTGAGCGGCACGGTCGACAGCCCGGTCCGGCTTCGCTGCGGCGGCGTGCCGCTGTTCGAGGGGCGCATGGGTCGTCGCAACGGGCGGGTGGCGGTCAGGATCGATCGCGAGACGCCACGCAGGGAAGGGGTGCGCGCATGACGATGTCGGCGCTCGCATGGGGGCTCGAGGCGGTGCTTGCCGTGCTGCTCGCGGCAACGCTCTGGTACGCGGTGCGGCTCGAGCGTCGGCTCGGCGTGCTGAGGCGCGACAACGCACAGCTCGAAGCCCTCGTTGCGGGGTTCAACGAGGCCACCGCCCGTGCCGAGGGCTCGACCGCGCGCCTGCGCGCTGCCGCCGAGGGAGCGGGCCGGCAGGTGGCCGAGCAGGTGGAGGCAGCGGGCCGGCTCCGCGACGACCTTCTGTTCCTGCTCGAGCGCGGCGAGCAGCTCGCCGACCGTCTCGATGCCGCCGTCCGGGAGGCGCGCGGTGCGGTCGCGGAACGCTCGGCGCCGCAGCGCCAGCCCCTCGGTCCTGCGGTCGAGCCGGAGCAGCCGCGCGTCCGCAGCCAGGCGGAGCGCGACCTCCTCCAGGCTCTGCGGGCGGCACGATGAGCGCCCGCCTCCGACCCGGCCCGCGGCTTCTGCCGGCGGCGATCCTGGTGATGACCGGCCTGCTCGGCATCAAGACGGCGGATCTCGCGCTCCGCCTTCCCGAGATGCGGCGTAGCAATGACGCAGGGCTTCTGCCGCTCGCGACCCCGGCGCATGCCGCGCGCGTCACCGCTGAACCGTTCCGCGCCGCGGCCGATTCGGCACCGCAAGCGCCAGCAGCTCCGAGCCCCAGCACCGCGCCGACACCCGCCACGCCAGAGCAGCGTGTGGCGGAGGCGACCGCCGCCGAGCGTGCCGTGCTCGAGGAGCTGCGCGCCCGTCGCGCCGCACTCGATGCGCGCGAACAGGCGCTGGCGCTGCGCGAGAGCGTGCTCGCCGCGAGCGAGCAGCGGCTTGCGAAGCGGATCGAGGAGCTTGAGGCGCTGCAGCGCCGGCTCGAGGCGCTCGACAAGGCCGCGCGCGAACGCGAGGAGGCAGGCTGGCGCGGCCTCGTGCGGATCTACGAGAACATGCGCCCGCGCGATGCCGCGCGCATCTTCAACGAACTGGAAATGGTCACGCTGGTAGAGGTTGTCGACCGCATGAAGGAGCGGACGGCGGCGCCGATCCTCGCCGGCATGGACCCGGAGAAGGCGAAGGCGCTGACCGCCGAGCTCGCCCGGCGGCGTGCCGGCGGGCCGCGTGCCGACGCGGGCGGCTGAGGCGGTTCGAGGCGACTGGCAGAGAGAGGCGCAGCATGGACAAGAACCTGAACATCCTCATCGTCGACGACTACAAGACGATGCTGAGGATCATCCGGAACCTGCTCCGGCAGCTCGATTTCCAGAACGTCGACGAGGCGACCGACGGGGCGCAGGCGCTTGCGATGCTGCGCACCGGCAACTACGGCCTCGTCATCAGCGACTGGAACATGCAGCCGATGACAGGGCTTCAGCTTCTGCAGGAGGTGCGGGCGGATGCGAAGCTGAAGAACCTGCCGTTCATCATGGTCACCGCGGAGAGCAAGACCGAGAACGTGATCGCCGCGAAGCAGGCCGGTGTCTCCAACTACATCGTCAAGCCCTTCAACGCGGAGACGCTGAAGGAGAAGATCGAGAAGGTGCTCGTGCATGCCTGACGGCGGCTGCGGACCCGAACAGCCGATCGCGGAGCGGCGTCGGTCGATGGCGGCACGGCTCGCGCAGCGCGCCGAACAGCGCGGCACGGCCACGCGGGAGCAGGTGACGGAGGTCGTGGAAGCCGTGCTGGCAACGTTGCAGGGCGATCTCACTCAGGCCGAGGCGAGCCTGCTCTCAGAGGTGGAGCAGATCGGCCGCACCATCTCCGCGGCGAAGCAGGAGATCGCCGCGCTCAGGGTGGAAGACATCAACGGCACCTTCATCCCCTCCGCGACCGACGAGCTCGATGCGATCGTCGAGGCGACGGCGCGGGCGACCAACGAGATCCTCGACGCCTGCGAGGTTCTCGACGCCGTCTCGGCGGAAGCGGGAGGCGAGACGGCGGCTCGGCTCCAGGCGGCGGCCACGCGGATCTACGAGGCGTGCAGCTTCCAGGACATCACCGGCCAGCGGATCACCAAGGTCGTCGCGACGCTGAAGGCGATCGAGGAGCGGATCGCCGGCATCCTCCGCGCCTTCGGAGATCGCTGCGTCGCCGAGACGAAGGCGCCACCCCCGCCCGCGGCCAAGCGCGCCGGCGAGGCGGCGCTCCTCAATGGCCCCCAGCTTCCCGGAAACGGTGTCGATCAAGCCGAGATCGACCGGCTTCTCGCGAGTTTCGACTGATGCAGAACGCGTCCCTGACCCTGCGCCTCGCCCTCGCCGTGGCGCTCTTTCCCCTCGCGCAGCCGGCAGGGGCGCAGGAGCCGGTTGGGGTCAGGTTCGGAACGCACCCGACCTTCAGTCGGATCGTCTTCGACTGGGCGCAGCCTGCCGACTACACGCTCGCCCGCGAGGGCGAGCGGCTGCGGATCACCTTCGCGCGAACACCGAGCCTGGAGGGGGCGACGCCGCGGCGGTTCCCGCCGATGATCGGCGGCCTCGCTCAGGACGGCGACAGCGTCGTCATCACGCTGAGCCCCGGCGCCCGGGTGCGCGATTTCCGCCTCGGCGGCAGGATCGTGCTCGACGTGCTCGCGAGCGATGATCCGGCACCCCGCGAGCAGCACGCCGCCGGACGGGGCGCGTCCCAGACCCGATCTGCGCCACCCGAGCCGGGGGCGGCGCGCGCGGTGCCGCCTGGACAGGCGGCGCGTCTCGAGCCGCAGCCTTTGCCCCTGCCGCCTCCGCCGCCGCCCGAGCTGCCACCGCCGGCGGCCACGGCCTCCGCAGCGCCGCCGCCGCGCCCGGCGAACCCGGCCGCGCCCGCGAGGGCAGGCGAGCCGGGGGCGACGCAGGCTGCCGAGACCGCACCGCCCGCGTCGCTCCCCCCTTCCGTGCCGCAGCGCCAGGCTCCGATCAGCCTCGCCGCCGCTCCCCACCGCGGCGCCGAGGGGCCGGCGATGCGCCTTCCATTCGAGCGTGACACGGGGGTAGCGGTGCTCCGGCGTGGCGGCGAGCTCTGGGTGGTGTTCGACGAGCCGCGCCCGATCGATCTCGGCGCCCTGCGCAACGATCCGCTCCTGTCACGCGCCACACTCACGGTCGGGCCGGCGGCGACGCTCCTGCGCCTTCCCGTCGCGCATCCGGCGACGGCGCGCATCCTTCCCGCCGAGCGCGGTCTCGTCGTCGAGGTGCTTCCGGCCGGGGGCGCGGCGGAGGCGAGCGTGCGGGCCGAGGTGATCGACGGCGAAGGGGGGCGTCGTCTGCTGCTCCGGGCGCAGGGTGCGGGGCGCGCGGTCCATCTTTCCGACCCGGAGACGGGCGAGCTCCTGCTCGTCGGCACGCTGCGAGCGGGCGAGGCACGCCAGCCGGTCGCGCGCGACTTCGCCCAGTTCTCGCTCGTGCCGACGCTGCGCGGCATCGCGGTCGCGACCCGGTCCGACCATCTGACGCTGCGCGCCCAGGCGGAGGGGTTCGTGCTCGCCGCCGGCCCCCAGCTCGATGCCGGCCTCGCCGTCTCTCCGGCAGCGGGGGAGGTGGCCGATGTGCTCGCCGGGCATGGACTCACCCGGGCGTTCGAGCTGCCGGCTCTGCCGAACGAGGCGCTGGCCGAGCGGGTGAGGGTGCTCCGCCTCGAGGCCGCCTCCGCGCCGCCGCTCGCCCGCGCGCGGCCGCGCCTTGCGCTTGCCGAGGCCATGCTCGCGCTCGGCTTCGGCGTCGAGGCGCGGGCGGTGCTCGATATCGCTGCGGCCGATGACCCCGGGATCGGCGCGACCGCGCGCTGGGCTGCGCTCGCCGGCGCCGCCTCGCTGCTCGCCGGCCGGCTCGACGAGGCGCGTCCGGCGCTCAAGGATCGTCGCCTCGACGGCACCGACGAGATCACGCTCTGGCGCGCCTGGCTCGCCGACCAGGAGGGCGAGCCGCCTTCGGCGACCGCGCCGCTCTTCGCCGCCTCCGCCGGGATCGTGCCGAGCTATCCGGAGGCGCTCCGGACCCGCCTCGGTGTGGCGGCCGCGGAGGCGATGGCGGCGGGTGGTGAGGCGGCCGCGGCCGCGTCCCTGCTCGCCCGGCTCGGCGACCTGCCCTCGCTCGCTCTCGCGCGCGCCTACCTGATCGAGGCGCAGGGGCAGATCGACCAGGCGATCGCCGCCTACGAGGCGCTCGGTGCGGCGCGCGACCGGAGGATACGCGCGCGCGCCCTCGTGCGGGCGGTCGAGCTCGCGCTGCGCGAGGGGCGGATCGGCGCTCCGGAGGCGGCGGCGCGGCTCGAGCCGCTGCTCTACGCCTGGCGTGGCGATTCGTCGGAGCGGCGTCTGCGGCTGCGCGCGGCAGAGCTTCGCGGCGAGGCCGGGGATTGGCCGGGAGCGCTCGCGCTTCTGCGCGAGACCGAGGCGGCATTCCCGGAGCATCTGGCCGAGATTCGCCCACGCACGGCCCAGGCCTTCCTCGCTTTGTTCCGTGACGGGGCGGCCGACGCGCTGCCCGCATCCCAGGCCGTGGCCCTGTTCGAGGACAACGCCGACCTTCTGCCGACGGGCCCCTCCGGCGACGCGATCGTGGCGCGAATTGCCGAACGCCTCGTGGCGCTCGACCTCACCCAGCGCGCCGCGCAGATGCTGGCGCGGCTCCAGGCGGTTCAGCCGGAGGGCGGGCTCGACCGCGCCCGCACCGGGCTCAGGCTCGCCGAGCTGCGGCTTGCGGACGGAGATCACGCCGGGGCACTCGCCGCTCTTGCCGCGAGCGAGGCCGAGCGCATGCCAGCCGCGCTGGCGACCGAGCGGCTGATCCTGCGCGCCCGCGCCGTCGCTGCCGGCGGCGACCGCCGGGGCGCTCTCGATCTGTTGCGCGGGCTTCGCGCCGCCGCCGAGGCGCGCGCCGAGATCGCCGCCGCGGGAGGCGACTGGGCGGAGGCCGTGCAGGCTCTGTCGGAGCTCGCCGAAGCCACGCTTCCGCCTGCCGGGCGGCCGCTCGAGGAGGCTCATCGCCGCCTGCTCGTCAGGCTCGCCGCTGCCGCCGCGCTCGCGGGCGACACGGCAACCCTCTCCTCCCTCGCCGCAGCGCATGGAGAGCGTATGGCCACAGGTGCCTATTCCGAACCGTTCCGGCTTCTCACCGCCGAGCCGGTCGCGGGCGCGGCGGATCTCCCGCGGCTCGCCGCCGAGGTGGCGCTCGCGCGCAATCTGCCGCGCTCGATCGCGGCGATCGGCGGGCCGGCGCGGAACTGATCCTCGCTGAGCGTATGTGAGGGGCGCGCTCCTCGCCGGGCCGGCGAGCAATTACCGCTTGCATCCGCGGGCGTAGTGCCGCACATAGCCGCGCCCGCACCCGCGGGCTGTTGACCGCAGCCGCTGGTCATCTGCTGGTTGGAAAGGGGTTCGCCATGAACGCTCTCACCCGACTGGGGATGGTCTCGGACTCTCCGAGCGACGCCCAGACGATCCGCAACGCCGAAGGTTCCGAGGCGGGCAAGGACTATTTCATCGAGCGCGACGGCGTGCGCTTCGCCGGCATGCATCTGCTCGTCGATCTCTGGAAGGCCCAGGGGCTCGACGACCCGCAGGCGATCGACGCCGCGCTCCGTGCCGGCGCCGAGGCCTCGGGCGCGACCATCCTGCACGGGCACTTCCACCATTTCTCCCCGAATGGCGGCGTGTCCGGCGTGCTCGTGCTCGCGGAGAGCCACATCTCGATCCATACCTGGCCGGAGCGTGGCTTCGCCGCCATCGACATCTTCATGTGCGGTGCCTGCGACCCCTACCGTGCCCTGCCGGCGCTCAAGGAGGCGTTCCGGGCCGAGTGGGTCGAGCTCGTCGAGCAGCGTCGCGGCGTCATTCGCTGAGGTCGATTGCTCGGATGGCGGAAGTGTCCTGGGTTGCGGAGACGCTCTACCCCGATTGGGGGCAGCGTTTCCGGGTCGTGCGGGAGCTCGCGCATGTGCGCTCGCCGTTCCAGGAGATCCTGATCGTCGAGACGGCGAGCCACGGCCGCGCCATGCTGCTCGACGGCGTGGTGCAGATCACCGAGGCCGACGAGTTCGCCTACCAGGAGATGATCGCGCACGTGCCGCTGCTCGCGCATGGCGATGCGCGGCGCGTGCTGATCATCGGCGCCGGCGACGGCGGAGTGCTGCGCCGCGTTCTCTCGCACCGCAGGGTCGAGAAGGCGACGATGGTGGAGATCGATCCGGACGTGGTGCGACTTGCGCGCGAGCACCTTCCCGCGATCGGCGGCTCTGCCTGGGACGACCCGCGCGCCGAAGTGCTGATCGCCGACGGGATCGACTATGTGCGCATGGCCGAGGCGGGCAGCTACGACGTGATCATCGTCGACAGCACCGACCCAATCGGCGTCGGCGAGGTGCTGTTCACGGACGAGTTCTACGCCGACTGTGCACGCATCGTTGGACCGCGCGGCGTCGTGGTGAACCAGAGCGGCGTTCCCTTCATGCAGGCCGGGGAGCTTGCGGAGACCTCGGCGCGACGGCGGCGCCACTTCGCCGACGTCTCGGCCTATCTCGCCGCCGTTCCGACCTATGTCGGCGGCTTCATGACGCTCGGGTGGTCAGCGCAGGACCCTGGGCTTCGCCGGCACGATGCGGCGACGTTGCGCGCCCGGGCCGACAAGGCCGGAATCCTCGGCACCACCCGCTATTGGAGCCCCGAGGTGCAGGTCGCTTCCTTCGCCCTGCCGCCCTATATCGCCGAGCTGCTCCCCGAGCACTGAGCCGGGAGAGGCTCGTCGGACGGAGCGTGTCCGCGTGTGCCGACGAGGCGGCGGCGCAGTGCGCACGACGCGGGCCCTTTCTTTCGCGCGCGCGTTGCCGCCTCGGGCTGACTGGACAGTCTTGCTGACGTAGCGTTCCGCCCCATCTGCCTGCGATCGACATAGGAGCGCGCGAATGCCGGATACCCAGGTCGTCGATCCGACGCTGCTCAAGTTCGGCATCGGCCAGCCCGTGCCGCGCAACGAGGACCCAGCACTTCTGCGCGGCGAGGGCCGCTACACCGACGATATCTCGCTCCCTGGCGAGCTCTGGTGCGCGGTCGTGCGCAGCCCTTACGCGCATGGCGTCATCCGCGGAATCGATCCCGAGGCGGCGCGGTCGATGTCGGGCGTGGTCGGCGTCTTCACCGGCGCGGACCTCGCCGCCGCAAGCTATGGGCCGCTCCGCTGCACCCTGCCGTTCACGAACGCCGACGGCTCGCCGCTGCGCAACATCGCACGGCCCGCGCTCGCGCTCGACAAGGTTCGCTTCGTCGGAGACCCGGTCGCCTTCGTCGTGGCCGAGACCCGGGCCGCCGCCCGGGATGCGGCGGAGGCGGTGGTGCTCGACATCGACCCGCTTCCCGCCGTCACCGAGGCCTCCGAAGCCGTGCGCCCTGGCGCGCCGCGTCTCTACGACGACATCCCCGACAACACGGTGCTCGACTTCGCGTTCGGCGACGAGCTGAAGCTCGCCGAGGCCTTCGCCAAGGCTGCGCATGTCACGCGTCTTTCGATCCGTAACAACCGCATCGTCGTCTGCGCCATCGAGCCGCGGAGCGCGATCGGCGAGTACGATGCCGAAACGGGGCGGTTCACGCTTCGCGTTGGCAGCCAGGGGGTGTTCGGGCTGCGTAACCAGCTCGCCAATGACATTCTCAAGGTGCCGGTCGAGAAGGTGCGCGTGCTGACGGGCAATGTCGGCGGCTCGTTCGGCATGAAGGCCTCCGTCTATCCCGAGTATGTCTGCGTGCTGCACGCCGCGAAGGTGCTCGGCCGACCGGTGAAGTGGACGGACGATCGCACCGGCAGCTTCCTCTCCGACCAGCATGGTCGCGACCATGAGGTGACGGCCGAGCTCGCGCTCGACGCGGAGGGGCGCTTCCTCGCCGTCCGCCTCAGGGCCTATGCCAACATGGGCGCCTATCTCGGCACCGTCGCGCCGCTGATGGGCACGGGCAATTTCGTCAAGAACGTGCAGTCGAACTACGCCACACCGCTGATCGGCGTGCGCACCACCTGCGTGGTGACCAATACCACCCCCGTCTCCGCCTATCGCGGCGCTGGGCGGCCCGAGGGCAACTACTTCATGGAGCGGCTGATCGAAGCGGCGGCGGCCGAGACCGGGCGCGACCCGATCGCGCTCAGACGTCTCAACCACATCCGCCCCGAACAGATGCCGTATCGCGCCGCTTCCGGCTTGACCTATGACAGCGGCGAGTTCACCGCGCTGCTCGACCGCGCTCTCGCCGCCGCCGACTGGGACGGGTTCCCGGCACGCAAGGCGGAAAGCCAAGCGCGCGGCAAGCTGCGCGGCCGCGGCATCGGCAACTATCTCGAGGTGACGGCTCCACCCGCGAAGGAGCAGGGCGGCATACGCTTCGAGAAGGACGGGACGGTGACGATCATCACCGGCACGCTCGATTACGGCCAGGGACACTGGACGCCCTTCGCCCAGGTTCTGCACCAGACGCTCGGCGTCCCGTTCGACCGGATCAGGCTGCTCCAAGGTGACAGCGACGAGCTGATCGCGGGCGGCGGCACGGGCGGGTCCAAGTCTCTGATGGCGTCAGGCGCGGCGATCGTCGAGGCGTCAGAGAAGGTGATCGAGAAGGGCAAGGTGGCGGCGGCGCATGCGCTCGAGAGCGCGGTGGCCGACATCGTGTTCGAGCGCGGTCGCTTCTCGGTCGTCGGCACCGATCGCGGCATCGGGGTGATCGAGCTCGCGTCCTGGCTGCGCGCACAGGAGCACCTCCCCCCCGAGGTGCCCGCGAGCCTCGACGTCCGGCACGTGTTCGGCGAGGCGCCCTCGGCCTTCCCGAACGGCTGCCATGTCGCCGAGGTCGAGATCGACCCGGAGACGGGTGTGATCGAGGTGGTGCGCTACGTCGCGGTGAACGATTTCGGCACCGTCGTGAACCCGCTGCTGGTCGAGGGCCAGGCGCATGGCGGCATCGTGCAGGGAATCGGCCAGGCGCTCCTCGAGCGAACCGTGTATGACGAAGCGGGGCAGCTCGTCTCCGGTTCGTTCATGGACTATGCCCTGCCGCGTGCGGCGGATGTCTGCGGCTTCGTGACGGAAACGAGGCCGGTGCCGGCGCGCACCAACCCGCTCGGCGTGAAGGGCTGCGGCGAGGCCGGCTGCGCCGGAAGCCTGCCTGCGGTGATGAACGCCGTGGTCGATGCGCTCTCGGTCTACGGGATACGCCACATCGACATGCCGGCGACCCCTGAGGCGGTGTGGCGGGCGATCAGGGCCGCCCGCGGCGGCTGAGGGTCAGTCCCGCCGGTCTTGCCAGCGACGCACCAGGATCGCTGCCGGAGCAAGCCGCCGCGCGACGCCGTAGGCCGGGATGGGTTTGAGCGGCGAGAGGGGCAGGGGGATCTCGCGCCACGGCGTTCCCGTTGCTTGCCTGCCGAGCTCCCGGCCGATGGCGGTGGCGAGCGCCACGCCGCGGCCGTTGCATCCGTTCCAGCCGGTGACGCCGGGGGCGAGCTCGTGCACGTGCGGCGCACGGTCGGCCGTCATGCCGACGTAGCCCCACCATACGTAGTCGAAGCTCGGGCGGCCGAGTTGCGGGAACACCTGTTCGCAGCGGCGAGCGATCCGCTCGCGGATCCGATGCTCCCAGTCGAACGACAGCATCAGCGCTCCGCCGGTGATGAGCCGGCCGTTGGCATCGAAGCGGAAGAAGTAGAGATCACCGCGCGTGTCTGACAGAGCATGGCCCTCGGGAAGGATGGTCCGGCGCACATTGTCCGACAGAGGGGCGGTCGCCATCTGGTAGGAGCGGACCGGGATCACCTCCTCGCGGAAGCCCGGCCAGAGGTCGGTCGAGTAGGCGTTCGTTGCGAGAATCACCCGCTCGGCCGCGACCGAGCCACGAGGCGTGCGGACGACCCATCTGCCGCCCGCGCGGTCGATGCCCTCTGCAGCGGTGCGGGTGTGGATCGTTCCGCCTGCGGCGATCACGGCGCGGGCAAGCCCGCGGGCGAAGCCGAGAGGGTTGATCCTCCCGCCCGTGCGGTTCACCCAGCCGCCGAACCAGTGGTCGGTTCCGGTGATTCGCCGGATCGCGTCGCGGTCGAGCAGCTCGACCGGAGCGCCGCGCCGCGCCCAGGCTTCTACTCGTTTTTCGGCAAGCTTCATCCGGCTCGCGCGATGCGCGGGCTGCACCCAGCCGTTCTGCACCGCCTCCGCCTCGATGCCGTGGCGCCGGATCAGGTCGAACACGAGCGAGGCGCTGTCGCGGATCAGGGCCACGAAGGCCTCGCCCTTCGCGCCGCCGCGCGCGGCGATCTCGTCCGGGTCCATGCGCGAGAGTGTGGGGATCACCTGGCCGTTGTTGCGCCCCGACGCGCCCCAGCCGATCTCCGCCGCCTCGAGAACGACCACCCGCGCGCCTCTCTCCGCTGCGGCGAGAGCCGCCGACAGGCCGGTGTAACCGGCACCGATGACGCAGAGATCAGCCCGAACCTCGCCCTCGAGCGGCACGGTCTCGGGAGGCGGCGGTGCGGTCGCCGCCCAGAGGCTCGGCGGCATCTCGTTTCGGTTGTCGGTCATCGCCGGCCTCGATGCTCAGGCATGGGCGTGTCCGCCGAGATAGGCGGCCTTCACCCGGTCGTCCCTGGCGAGCTCGCGTGCCGGCCCCTCGAGCACGATCCGCCCGCCATCCATCACATAGGCATAGTCGGCGATCGCAAGGGCGGCGCGCGCGTTCTGCTCGACGAGCAGCACGGGCGTTCCCTCGCACCGGATTGTCACGATCAGGTCGAAGATTTGCTTCACGAGCTTGGGTGCGAGGCCGAGCGACGGCTCGTCCATCAGGAGGAGCTTGGGCCGAGCCATCAGCGCGCGGCCGACGCAGAGCATCTGCTGCTCGCCGCCCGAGAGCGAGCCGGCGCGCTGGCGATAGCGTTCCCGCAGGATGGGGAACATCCCGAGCACCTGTTCGAGGAGCGCGGGATCGACCGCCCCGACAGCGCCCAGGCGCAGGTTCTCGGCAACCGTCATCGCGCCGAAGATCTGACGCCCCTCCGGCGCCTGGGCGAGCCCGCGGCGGACGATCGCATGGCTCGGCAGGCCGGTGATGTCCTCGCCCATCAGCCGGATCGTTCCGGAGGAGACCCGATACACGCCGGAGAGCGCGCGCATCAGCGTCGTCTTGCCCACCCCGTTCGAGCCGAGCACGGTGACGATGCTTCCCTCCGGCACGGCGAGGCTCACGCCGTGCAGGATGGTCTGCGCGCCCATCCGCACAACGAGGTTCTCGACCGCAAGGACGGCGCTCACGCTCCCTCCTCCGCCACGCCGAGATAGGCCTCGAGCACCGCCTCGTCACGCTGCACCTCCTCGGGCGTTCCGTCGGCGATCTTGCGGCCTGAGGCGAGCACCATCACGCGCTGGCAGATGCTCATCACGAGCCCCATGTCGTGCTCGACGAGCAGGATGGTCAGCCCCTCGGCGGCGAGCGAGGTGATGAAGCGCGCGAGCGCCTGCGTCTCTGTGTCGTTGAGCCCGGCCGCTGGCTCGTCGAGCACGAGAAGCCGCGGGCCGGTCGCGAGAGCGCGCGCGATCTCGAGATATTTCCGCCGCCCGTAGGAGAGATTGGCGGCGAGCTCTCCCGCGACATCGGCGAGCCCGGTGCGCTCGAGCGCCGCCCAGGAGCGCCGGCTGATCGCCGCGCTCCGCTCTCGCGCCGCCGCCGATCGCCACAGCGCATCAAGCGGCGAGTGCCCCTCGCGGCCGGCAGCGCCGACCGAGACGTTGTCGAACACCGTCATGTTCGGGAACACGCGCAGGTTCTGGAACGTGCGCCCGATTCCGAGGCGGCAGATGCGCCACGGCTTGAGCCCGGAGATCCGTGTGCCGGCGAATCGGACCTCGCCGGAGGAGGGCGGCGTGAACCCGCAGATGACGTTGAACAGCGTGGTCTTGCCGGCACCATTCGGGCCGATCAGACCGACGAGCTCGCCCTCCCGCACATGGCCCGAGACGTCATCGACGGCCGTGAGCCCACCGAAGCGACGCGTCACCCGGTCAATCTCGAGCAGGGCGGGCATCCGCTCAACGCCAGCCGAGACCACGCTCGGGCTGCCACGCAGCGCCGAACTGCCGCCGTGCGAGATCGAGCGCCGAGACCTCGCCGAACAGCCCCTTTGGCAGGAACAGGATGCAGAGGAACATCACCGCTCCCACCATCAAGATGCGCACCTCGCCGACGGAGCGAAGCGCCTCGGGAAGGAGAAGCAGGAGTGCGGCACCGATGATCGCCCCCGGAACGCTGCCCAAGCCCCCGACCACGACCATCGCGAGGATCAGGATGCTCTCGGCGAAACGGAAATCGGCCGGGTTCACGTAACCTGTGGTGTGCGCCCAGAGCGCTCCGGCAAGCCCGGCGAGGAAGCAGGCGATCGCAAACACCTCGATCTTGAGCCGCACCACGTTGAGCCCCATCGCGTCGGCGCACTGGTCGTCCTCCCGCACGGCGCGGAGCGCGTTTCCATAGTAGCTGTGCGCGCAGCGATGCACGACCACCGCGGCGAATGCGGTGATGACGGCGACGAAGAGATAGGTGGCAAGCGGGCCCGAGAGATCGATCCCGAGCGGCCGCAACGGCGGGATGGCGCCGATGCCGAGCGGCCCCTTGGTGAAGGACACCCAGTTCAGGAGCGTCACATAGATCATCTCGCCGAGGCCGAGCGTGGCGACCGCGAAATAGATCGAGACAAGCCGCATCGTCGGCAGCGCAAGCGCGATGCCGACAAGGCCCGAGACGAGGCCGGAAAGGGGTATGGTCAGCGCCGCATCGAGCCCGAGCCGTGTCGCGAGAATAGCGGCGGTGTAGGCCCCCACACCGTAGATTGCCGCGTGGCCGAGGCTGAGCAGACCAGCCACGCCGGTGATCAGCTGCATCGAGAGGGCGAGGATCGCAAAGATCAGCGTCACCACCGCGAGGCGGAACAGGTAGCCCGAGCCGGCAAGGCTTAAGCCAAGGGGCAGGAGGACGAACACGAAGGCCGCGACCGCGAGCGGCAAGGGGCGGACGCCTCGCCCAGAGGGTGCGGGCTCAGACACGGTCTCGCCCCGCGCCCAACAGGCCGGTTGGGAAGAACACGAGTGTTGCGACGAGGAAGAGATAGGCGACGAGGTCGGCCCAGCCCTGGGAGAAGAACTCGGTCGCCACCGCCTCCGAGACGCCGAGCACGACGGCGCAGATCACCGCACCCGGGATCGAGTTGAGCCCTCCCATCACCATCGCGACGAAGGCCTTCACGCCCGGGGCGAACCCCATCGCCGGGAAGATCGTTCCCTGGTAGAGCCCGATCAGGATCCCGGCGACCGCGCCCATCCCTGAGCCGATCGCGAAGGTCGCGATCACGGTGCGGTCGACGTTGACGCCGACATATTGCGCGCCGAGCGGGTTCGCGGCGACCGCCCGGATCGAGAGGCCGACCCGTGTGCGGTAGAGGATCGCCTGAAGCGCGATGAACATCACCACGGCGGCGGCGAGGATCGCGAGCTGGCCGGAGGCTACGGCGAGCTCGCCGAAGAGGATCGGCTCCTGCAGCGCGTTCGCGTAGGCGCGCGGGATCGGCTGCATGTCGGCGCCGAAGGTCTTCTCCATTGACTCCCGCACGATGATCGACACCGCGAGAGAGGAGAGGAGCGTGCTTTCGCGCATCGCCTTCGACTTGAGCGACGCCTCGTCGCGGAAGCGGCGGAACGGTTTGAAGGCGACGCGTTCGAGCGTCACACCCGCGACAATGCCGGCGGCGAGTGCGATCAGGAGGAGCGCCGCCCAAGGAGGGGCAAGGAATAGGAGCGCCAGGAGCCCGGCATAGGCGCCGAGCATGTACACCTCGCCATGGGCGAAGTTAACGACGTTAAGCACGCCGAAGATCAGGGTGAAGCCGATCGCGACCAGCGCATAGACGAGGCCGAGCGAGAAGCCGTTGACCAGCTGCTGGACGAAGAAGATGTCGAAGCGGTCGAACACCAGCGTGCCCCGGATCGGTGGGGGCGGCGCCCCCGCCTCAAAGCCTGCGTGTCAGTCGCGGAGCAGCGTGAACTTGCCGTCCTGGATCTGCATGCGCGCGAGCGTCTTCGACGGCTCGCGCGTCTCGGGGTCGAAGGTGGTCACTCCCGTCACGCCGGGGAAGTCCTTCGTCTTCGCAAGCTCGTCGCGCACCCGCTGGCGCGTCACGTCGGGCCAGGCGCGCGCGATCGCCTCGAGCATGATGTTGACCGCGTCGAAGGCCTGGGCGCTGAACATGTTCGGCTCCGAGCGGTAGCGGCGCCTGTACTCCTCCACATAGGCGCGGACTGCAGGCTCAGGGCTCTCAGACATGAACGAGGTGGAGAGGAACAAGCCTTCCGCGCCTGGCCCCGCGAGCTCGATCAGCTTCGGCTCGTACATCGAGGAGGTGCCGTAGACCGGCACGCGGATGTTGAGCTGCCGACGCTGCTGCAGGAACGCCGCGCCGTCCTCGTAGAACATGCCGAGATAGATCGCGTCGGGGCGGGCGCGGGCGATGTCGGTCAGAATCGCGCGGAACTCGCGGTTGCCGGGGTTGTACATCTGGGTGGCTACCACCTCGCCGCCCAAGGCGCGGAACGCATCGGCGAAGTTCGAGACGACCGACTGGCCCCAGTCATTCTGGATCGCAACGACAGCCACACGCTTCACCCCCTGCGAGGCCATCCAGCGGGCGACATGTGGGCCCTCATAGGCCTGCGTCGTGATGTTGCGGAACTGCCAGGGGCTGATCTTGACGAAATCCGGGTGCGAGGCGGTCTGGCTCAGCTGCGGCATGCCGGCCTCGGCATAGACGCGACCGGCCTGGATCGAGGCGGAGGAGGAGAAGTCGCCGAGCACGGCGACGATTTCACGGTTGTCGACGAACTTCCGCGCCACCGCCACGGCCTCGCGCGGATCCGACCGCGTGTCCTCGAACACGATGTTCACCTGGGCCGGAATCCGTCCAGAGCGATTGAAGGCCTCGAGCGCCATCAGCGCCGAGTTGCGGAACCGCTCGCCGTATTGGCTGAACTCGCCTGTCAGCGGGAGCTGGTAACCGATCGTGATCGTGCGTGTCTGCCCATGCGCGGCGCCGGCGAAGGGAAGGGCCGCGGTTGCGATCAGCAGGGTTCTGCGTGTCGTGGTCATGAGGGTCTCCGTCGCAAGGTCAGGCCGTCGGCCCGGGCGTGATGTGGAGGTTGCAGCACCCCTCGCGCCCTGGCTGCCAGGTGCGGTTCTCGATCGTGAAGCCCGCAGCCTCGAAGGTGCCGTTGTCGATCGCACCGGCGATCCGGCAGAGTGTGGCGAGCTTCTGCTCAGGCACGCCGGCCGCGATCCACGCCGCCTTCAGCGGGCAGGCATGGAACTGGATCTCGAGCTTCTCGGCATCGCAGCGCTTCACCTCTGGCTTGAAGAGCTCCGTGCCGCCGGGGAGCGAGGCGAGGAAGGCGTCCTTGAGCCCGGCAAGATCGGCCGGGCCGAAGCGCTTGAAGGCTTCGCCGACCGCCCGGCCGCGGGACCGTATCGCCCGGGCGAGCAGCGCCTCGGCCCGCGCCGCGCCGAGCTCAGAAGACAGGGTCTCGAACAGCTCGAGATAGATCAGGGCGCGATTCGCCATCTGGCCAGCCAGCTGGGCACGCAGCGTCGCCGCATCCATCGCCTCGTCCCCCGTTGCGTCGCAACACGCTGCGCAAGCGCGAAGGACGCGTCAAGCCGCGCGATCGTCAAAAGGGCCCGCGATCCGAAAGATAGCGCCGCACCGAAAGGGGCTCTGCGGCAAGCGCCGGACCGACCCGGGCGACGATCGGCGCAAGGCGCTCGAACAGGGCACGTTCGTGCCGCGTCGCGCGCTCGTGCCGCTGCCGGTGCTCCTCGGCCTTGCTGCGCAGCGAGTCGAGATCGACCGTGGTGAGCCGGCCGTCGCGCACGATGAAGCGCCCGCCGACGCAGACGTGCCGCACCGCCGTTCCGTCCTCGCCATGGACCAGCTGGTTCACTGTCCAGCGGTGCGGCATCCAGTTCGGGTGGCCGAGATCGAGGAAGACGATGTCGGCCAGCGCGCCCTCCTCGATCCGGCCGATGCCGGGAAGGCCGAGCGCCCGCGCAGAACCCTCCGTGCCGGCACGATAGGCCTCCTCTGCCGACACCCAGGCAGCCGGGTCGGGGCCCTGCACCTTCGAGAGCAGCGAGGCGAGGCGCATTGCCTCATACATGTTGAGGTTGTCGCCGCAGCTGCAGGTGTCTGTGCCGAGCCCGACCGTGATCCCGGCATCGAGCGCCTCGCGCATCGCGAACAGGCCGTTGCCGAGCTTCATGTTGGAGCTCGGGTTGTGGATGATAGAGGCGCCCCGGGCGGCGAGGATCGCGCGGTCCTCGTCATCGAGCCAGATCGCGTGCGCGGCGATGAAGCGGGGGCCGATGAGCCCGAGCGCGTCGAGGTGGCGGACGAGGCTTCGGCCGTAGGTTCGGCCGCCGATCACTGCCTGCACCTTGCTTTCGGCCACGTGCATGGTCAGCGGCAGGCCATGCTCGCCGGCAAGCCGGGCGCAGGCGCGCAGGAAGGCGTCATCGCAATGCGTCGGGATGGTGGGGCCGAGGCCGAAGCCGATGCCGCGGCCTGACCAGCGCCAGCCGCGCACGAGGCGCACGAGCGCGTCGAAGGTCCTGTCCCAGGGCGGCAGGGCGAGCCGTGCGACCTCCTCGCGCAGCTCCCCCGGCAGCGCTTCCGCAAGCGGCGGGATCGCCTGGTAGAGGGTGCGGTCAGCCACCAGAGGCGCGATCACGGCGCGGAGGCCGACGCGGTCATACGCCGAGGCGACGGCATCGAGCCCCTCCTCGGTCGGCAGCGGCAGCTCGCCCACCATGTCGAGCACCGCGGTGCAGCCCTTGAGCGCAAGCTCGGCCGCGCCGATGGTCGCGCTGAGCGCGATGTCGTCCATCGTTCTGCCGCCCGAGACCCAGGGCGAGGCGGCGAGCAGGAGCTCGAGCGTCCAGCGGTCGCCGATGCCCCGCCCGAGGAAGCCGTGCGAATGCGTGTGGCCGTTCACGAGGCCTGGATGCAGGAGCAGGCCGGAGGCGTCGAAGGCCGCCGTTCCCTCGGGCACCGCGATGCCGGGAGGGCCGATCGTGACGATCACCCCGTCGCGCACCAGGATGTCGCGCGCCTCGGCGAGCGGGTGCGCGGCGTCGGCGACCAGGCCGCCGCGGATGACGAGGTCGCCGCGCTGCGGTTCAGGCATCGTGCGCTCCTACCAGGTGCGCCCGGTTGCGATCGGCGGGGCGAGGTCTGCCGCGATCAGGCGCTCGAGAAAGCCAAGCCTGTCCTGGCCCCAGTGGATCACGCCGCGCTAGACATAGTTCGACGTGCCGAACATTCCGGCGGCGATGGCCTCGCGGCGGTTCTCCTCCCACTCTGCCTCGACCTCGGGGGCGGAGGAGGCGGCGACGAGAGCAGACCCGAACATGCCCTCGCGATCGGCGATCCGGGCCAGAACGGCCGCGTCCTTCGTGTCCTCCTCCTCTGCCCAGAGGGCGCGGAGGAAGGCATGGGAGAGCCGCGCGGCGTCATACCCCGCCCGCTGCGCGGCGATGACGACGAGGCCTGCGGGCTTCGGGTCGGTCGGGTAGTGGCGCGGGGTGAGGTTCAGCTCCATGCCGAGGTAGCGCCGCCAGCGGTCGAGCTCGAGCGCGTGGTAGCGTTGCCGCGGCTCCGGCCGGGTGCGGAGCAGGATGCCGCCATTCTCGGTCAGGACGGTGATCGGGCGGCAGACGATCGCGACACGGTAGCGTGCCGCGATCTCGTGAAGTCGCTGCCCGCCGAGATAGGCCCAGGGGCTCGAAAGCGAGTGGAAGTACTGGATCGCCTCCGCCACGGAACGGGCTCAGTCGACGCGGGCGCCGGAGCGGCGCACCACCTCGGCCCATTTCGGCAGGTCGGCGGCAAGCAGCGCCCGCGCCTCCACCGGGCCCCCGGTCATCGGCGTCAGGCCCTGCTCCTTCACCCAGGCGACGAAGGAGGGCTCATCGATCACCTTGCGCACCTCGGCCGCGAGCCGCTCGACGATCGCGGCAGGGGTGGCAGCGGGGACCGCGAGCAGATACCACGTGGTCGTCTCGAAGCCGGGAAGGTCGCAGGCCTCGGCCATGGTCGGCACGTCGGGGAAGGCGGCGAGCCTCGTCCTGCTCGTGACGCCGAGCAGCCGCACCTGCCCCTGCCGGTAGGGGCCGACGAGGGCGGGCGTCTGGTGCAGGAAGATGTCCACCTCGCCGCCGAGCAGCGCCGTCATCGCGAACGGGCCGCCGCGATAGGGAACGTGCACGAGATCAAGCCCGGCGGCGGCAGCGAACTGTGCCCCGGCGAGATGTGTGGAGGTTCCGTTGCCGGTCGACGCATAGGTAAGTCGGCCAGGCTGCGCCTTCGCCGCGGCGATCACGGCGCGGCAGTCGGTGAACTGCGGGCGTCGTTCGGGGGCGACCGTGAGCGCGTTCGGCACGTCCGCGAGCGCGAGCACGGGAGCGAGATCGCGCATGGTGTCGATGGGCATGCGCGGATAGAGGGCGGGGTTGATCGCGAGCATCGCCGAGGTGCCCATCAGGATCGTGTGCCCGTCGGGCGCGGCCTTCGCCACATGGTCCATCGCGATGTTGCCGCCGGCGCCGACGCGATTGTCCACGACCACGGGAACGCCGAGCGCGCGGGCGAGCGGTTCGGCGAGCTTGCGGCTGTAGATGTCCGTTCCCGAGCCGTTCGGAAAGCCGCCGATCAGCGTGACGGGCTTGCCGGCGACCGGAAACCCTTGTGCCCCCGCTGCTGCGGGCAGGACGAAGCTGAGCGCAGCCGCGACCAGAAGCGGCCTGCGCAGGGCGGCGGTACGACCGATCATCGCTCTCTCCCAAAACCTCGCAGAGGGGCATAGTGTCGGGCTCCGCATGGGAGCGCAATGCGGGAGCGGGCGATCATGGACGATCGGACGGTGCGGGTGGCCTCAGTCGCGCCCGGCGGCAAGAGCATCTACGGGGCGCCGCTCGGCATCCTGATGCTCGAGGCGAGGTTCCCCCGCATTCCGGGGGACATGGGCAACGGCCTCACCTGGCCCTTTCCCGTCCTGTTCCGCGTCGTTCGCGGCGCGAGCCCGGAACGCGTCGTGCTCGAGGGAGCGCGCGGCCTGCTCGAGTCCTTCCTCGCCGCCGCCGAGGACCTCATCGACCTCGGCGCCGAGGCGATCACGACCAACTGCGGCTTTCTCAGCATCTTCCAGGCGGAGATGGCCGCACGGCTCAGGGTTCCGGTCGCGACCTCGAGCCTGATGCAGGTGCCGATGGTGCAGGCCACGCTGCCGCCCGGCCGGCGCGTCGGCATCATCACCGTCTCCGCCGCGTCGCTCACGCCCGCGCATCTCGACGCCGCCGGCGTGCCGCGCGACACACCGATCGCCGGCACCGAAGGAGGGCGCGAGTTCTTCCGCGTGCTGATCAAGGGCGAGAAGCAGGACCTCGACGTGGCGCTCGCCGCCGCCGACATCCTCGAGGCGGGTCGTGATCTGGTCGCACGCCACCCCGAGGTGGGGGCGATCGTGCTCGAGTGCACGAATATGCCGCCCTATGCGCATCTGCTTCGGGCGGAGCTCGGCCTGCCCGTGTATGATATCTACTCCTTCATCGCCTGGTTCCATGCCGGCTTGCGGCCGCGCGCGTTCGGCCCGCCGGCCGATCTCGGCGGCGCGTTCGGGCGCTGATCACGGCTTTACCCTTTCTTTGGTCGATCAGGGTCGAATGGCGGCGCTTCTGGAGGTGCGCCGATGGACGACCTGCTCAAGGATTTCCTCACCGAGACGGCAGAGAGCCTCGCCGAGCTCGACACCGCCCTGATCCGGCTCGAGCAGGCGCCGGATGACGCCGAGACGCTCGCCCTGATCTTCCGCCTTGTCCACACGATCAAGGGCACCTGCGGCTTCCTCGGCCTCGCCCGTCTCGAGAAGGTGGCGCACGCCGCGGAGAACGTGCTCGGGCGTTTCCGCGACGGGTCGATGCCCGTCACCACCGGGGCCATCTCGGTGGTTCTGCGCGCGATCGACCGGATCAAGACGATCGTCGCCGACCTCGAACGCACCGGCTCGGAGGTTCCTGGCGACGACGGCGACGTCATCGAGGCGCTGAACCGACTGCTCTCGGGCGAGCAGGTGGCGCAACCGACCGCCCAGACGCCCGCGGCTCCGGCGCAGGCGGATCGCCCGGCCGCCCAGACGCAGACAGCCGAGCCCGACACGCAGCCCGATCAGACCCGCGACGTGACGGAGACGCTCGCGGCAAAGCAGACCATCCGCGTTGGTGTCGACGTGCTCGAGGATCTGATGACGCTCGTGAGCGAACTCGTGCTCACGCGCAACCAGCTCCTGCAGCTATCGCGCACGCACGAGAACAATCCCTTCACCGTGCCGCTGCAGCGCCTCTCGCACATCACCTCCGACCTGCAGGACGGGGTGATGAAGACGCGCATGCAGCCGATCGGCAATGCCTGGAACAAGTTCCCCCGGCTTGTGCGCGACCTTGCGCACGAGATGGGCAAGAAGATCGAGCTCTCGATGATCGGGGCCGAGACGGAGCTCGACCGGCAGGTGCTCGAGCTGATCAAGGACCCGTTGACGCACATGGTGCGCAACAGCGTCGACCATGGCCTCGAACGGCCGGAGGAGCGACGCGCCGCCGGCAAGCCGGAGACGGGGAGGCTCGTGCTGAACGCCTTCCACGAGGGCGGGCACATCATCATCCAGATCAGCGACGACGGCCGCGGCCTCAACACGGCGCGGATTCGCGAGAAGGCGGTGGCGCAAGGGCTCGCGACCGAGGCCGAGGTCGCCGCCATGCCTGACAGCGAGGTGCACCAGTTTATCTGGCGCGCCGGCTTCTCGACCGCCGCCGCCGTCACCGCCGTGTCCGGCCGCGGCGTCGGCATGGACGTGGTCAAGACCAACATCGAGAAGATCGGCGGCACGATCGAGCTGCGATCTGTGGAGGGCCAGGGCACCACCTTCACGATCAAGATCCCGCTCACGCTTGCGATCGTCGCCGCCCTCGTGGTTCAGGCGGGCGGCGAGCGGTTTGCCATCCCGCAGATCAGCGTGGTCGAGCTTGTGCGCACCGGCGGCGGATCGGACGCGACGATCGAGCGGATCAACGAGACACCGGTGCTGCGCCTGCGCGACCGGCTCCTGCCGCTCGTCGATCTGCGCCAGCTGCTCGGGCTTGCGTCCGAGGGCGAGCGGACGGCTGATGCCGGCTCGGGCGCGTTCATCATCGTCTGCAAGGTCGGCGTGCAGGTATTCGGGCTGATCGTCGACCGCGTGTTCGACACCGAGGAGATCGTGGTCAAGCCTGTGGCGCCGATCCTGCGCCACATCACCCTGTTCTCGGGCAACACGATCCTCGGCGATGGCAGCGTGATCATGATCCTCGATCCGAACGGGATCGCGCGCGCCGTCGGGATCGGAACCCGCGGCGGCGGCGATCGCGAAGAGATCGCCGTCGCCACCGCCGAGGCCACCGCCGAGTCAGAGCGGACGGCGCTGCTCCTGTTCCGTGCCGGCGGGGCGGAGCCGAAGGCGGTGCCGCTCGGCCTTGTGGCGCGGCTTGAGGAGGCGCCGGCCGAGTCGATCGAGCGGGCCAACGGCGCGCTCGTGATGCAGTATCGCGGCCGGCTGATGCCGCTCGTCCCGATCGACGAGGCGTTCTCGGCATCCGCCATGAAGGAGCGCCATCCGGTGCTCGTGTTCAACGAGGGCGAACGGTCGGTCGGGCTGATCGTCGACGAGATACTCGACGTGGTGGAGGACAGGCTCCGCGTCGAGCTCGCCGCCGATAGGCCGGGCTTCCTCGGCACAGCGACCATCGCTGGACGCGCCACCGAGGTGCTCGACACGGGGCATTGGCTTCGCCGCGCCTATCCCGACTGGTTCATGAAGCGATCGGCCGGACAGGCGGAGGCTCGACGCCGCGTTCTCGCGCTCGATGACAGCGCCTTCTTCCGGCAGCTCCTCGTGCCGGTGCTCGGGGCAGCCGGCTACGAGGTGACCGTGGTGGACAGTGCTGCCTCGGCGCTCAAGCTTCGTGATCGTGGCGACATGTTCGACGCCATCGTCTCCGACATCGAGATGCCGGAGATGGACGGCATCGCCTTCGTGTCGGAGGTGCGGCGCGGCGGCGCCTGGGCGAGCCTGCCGGTGATCGCGCTGACGAGCCGGGTCTCGGAGGCCGACATCGCCCGCGGCCATGCCGCCGGATTCTCCGACTATGTGGCGAAGTTCGACCGGGACGCGGTGCTGCGTGCGCTCGAGCAGGCGCTCTCGGTCCGGGAGGTGGAGGCAGTCTGAGATGACGACCGTGATCGAGAAGCGCCGTCCGGCGCGCGCGAGCTCGGCGAGCGAGGAGTTCGTCACCCTCACCGTCGGCGGCCAGCTCTGCGGCATTCCGGTTCTTACAGTGCGCGACATCCTCGGGCCGCAGAGCGTCACCCGCGTGCCGCTTGCGCCGCCCGAGGTCGCGGGAAGCCTAAACCTGCGGGGGCGGATCGTGACCGCGATCGACCTGCGGCGACGGCTCGGCCTCTCTCCGGCGGGCGAGGGGGCGCGTGCGATGAGCGTGGTGGTCGAGGTGTCGGGCGAGTTCTACAGCCTGCTTGTGGATCAGGTCGGCGAGGTGCTCTCGCTTGACGGCGAGACGCGCGAGGCGAACCCGCCCACGCTCGATCCGCGCTGGCGCAGCGTCTCCTCTGGCGTGTTCCGGCTTCAGGACAAGCTCATGGTCGTGCTCGACGTTGAGCGCGTGCTCGACTTCGGCGCCGGCGGCTGAGCCCGGGCGTCAGAACAGCGCCCTTGGCAGCGCGGTCGCAAGCTCCGGGAAAGACGCGGTGATCGCGAGCGCAACAAGCTGGATCGCGACGAACGGGGCGACGCCACGGTAGATGTCGAGCGTTCGCACGCTCTCCGGAGCGACGCCGCGCAGGTAGAACAGGCTGAAGCCGAAGGGCGGGGTAAGGAAGCTCGTCTGCAGGTTGACCGCGACGAGAACGCCGAACCAGATCGGGTCGACATCCATCTGCAGGATGATCGGCCCGACGATCGGGATCACGATGATGCAGATCTCGACGAAGTCGAGAAAGAAGCCCAAGGCGAAGATCACCGCCATCACGGCCGCGATCGCGCCGGCCGCGCCGCCCGGGATCGCCGACAGCGCCGCGTGCACCATGTCGTCACCGCCCAAGCCGCGGAATACGAGCGCGAACAGGGTCGCGCCGATCAGCATCGCGAAGATCATCGCCGTGATCGTCGCGGTGGAACGGCAGACGCCAGCGAGCACGCCGGCGCGGGCCGTGACCGCGAGAGCATGGCCGATCGCGACCGCAAGCCCGGCCGAGCACAGCGCCGCGGCGGCGATCGCTGCCTGATCGGCAAGCGGCGGGGCGGAGCGGCCGAGTCTGAGGTCGAACAGGCTCGCGAGCACGACGAGCCCGAGGACGGAGGCGAGCGACAGGGACGCCGGCCAGACGGCGCCCGCGAGACGCCGCGCCGCGAGCAGCGTCGCCCCGACGGCACCGACCGAGGCGGCCTCCGTCGGCGTCGCGACACCGCCGAGGATGGAGCCGAGCACGGCGACGACGAGCACGATCGGCGGCACCAGAGCGCCGAGGATCTCTCCGCGGCTGACGGCCCCCTCCGGTTGCACCAGGGCAGGGGCGATCGCGGGCCTCAGCCAGGCCGTCACCGCTTGGTAGAGGATATAGAGCGCGACGAGCAGGAGCCCGGGCAGGAGGCTTCCCGCGAAGAGCTCGCCCACCGAAACGGTCTGGATCGAGAACAGGCCCTTGGCGAGCTGCGCCTGCTGGTAGGCGGCGGAGATGATCTCGCCGAGGATCACCATCACCGTCGAGGGCGGGATGATCTGCCCGAGCGTACCGGCCGCACAGATCGTGCCGCAGGCGAAGCCCGCATCGTAGCGGTTACGCAACATCGCCGGCAGCGCCATCAACCCCATCGTCACCACCGTCGCGCCAACGATGCCGGTGGAGGCAGCAAGCAGCGCGCCGACGACCGTGACGGAGATCGCAAGCCCGCCGCGCAAGCGGCCGAACAGCCGGCCCATCGTCTCGAGCAGGTCTTCGGCGATTTTCGACCGCTCGAGCATGATGCCCATGAACACGAAGAGCGGGATCGCCACCAGAACCTCGGAGGTCATGGTGCCGAAGACGCGCTGCGGAAGCGCCCCGAGGAGGCTCGGCGTGAACACGCCGAAGGCCCAGCCGAGCGCGCCAAATACGAGCGCCGAACCGGTGAGGATGAACACGACCGGGAAGCCGGAGAGGATGCCGACACAGAGGGTCGCGAACATCAGGACGTCGAGCACGCCCCCGCCCGTGCTGCCCAAGGCCGTCAGGCCCCGTTCGCGAGCTGGCCGGCGCGGTGGTCGACGCGTCGGCCGACAAGCGTAAGCGCACAGCGGCAGAGATGTGCCACCGCCTGCAGCAGCAGCAGGATCGCCATCGCCGGGATCAGCGACTTGAGGAGATACTGGTAGGGGATGCCGCCATAGGCGATGGCCCCTTCGCGGATACGCCAGGAGGCGGCGACGAACGGCCAGCACGTCCAGAGCATCAGGAGGCAGAACGGGATCACTGCGACGAGGACGCCGATGAGGTCGATCAGGGCGCGGCGTCGCGGGGGAAGGGCGGCGTAGAGGACGTCCACGCGTACATGCCCTTCCTGTCGCATCGTGAAGGCGATCGCGAGCATGAAGAGGGTGGCGTGGAGGTAGATCACCGCCTCCTGCATCTGGATCAGGCTCGTCGAGAACGCGTAGCGCAGCACGACGACGGCGAACTGAACGAGCACAAGCGGCACGGCAAGCCACCTCACCGTGCGGCCCAACCGGTCGGAGAACGCGTCGAGCGCGCGGCCGGCCACCTCGAGCGCCCGGATCACGCGCCGCTCAGCTCCAGCGGGCGAGCGCGCGCCCGGCGTTGACGGGCGCGTGGGCCTCGGCCGCGTAGTCCACCGCCGTCTCGCGATAGGCGATGTAGCTCTCGATGATGCGCCGGTTCAGGGGGTCCTGGTCCTCACGCAGCTCGCGGATGAAGCGGGCGGCGGCCTCGGCCATCGCGCGCAGGATCGGCTCCGGAACGGAGCGCACGGCGATGCTCTGCCGCTCCACCATCTCCTTCAGCGCAAGCGGATTGAAATGGTCCCACTCAGCGACGCTTTCCTCGTTGTAGCCTTCGCAGGCGAAGCGAACGGCCGCCTTGAGATCGTCCGGCAGGGTGTCGAACCGTGCCTTGTTGATCACCGTCTCGAGGCTCGCGGAGGGTTCCTGGCCGCAGGGGCGGTAGTAGAACCGCGCCACCCTGCCGAAGCCGAGCGGGCCGTCGGCCCAAGGGCCGGCGAACTCGGCAGCGTCGATCGTGCCGGCCTGAAGAGCCTGGAACACCTCGCCCACCGGCATCTGCACCACCGATGCGCCGAGCCGCTGATAGAGCCCGCCGATCAGCCCGCCGGCACGGAAGCGAAGGCCCCTGAGATCATCGGGTGTGGCGAGCTCGCGGCGGAAGAAGCCGGTCCATTGCGGCCCGGAGTTGCCGCACACGAACGGCTTGAGGTTGAACCGGGCATAGAGCTCGTCCCACATCGCCTGGCCGCCGGCATTGCGCAGCCAGCCGGTGAGCTCGGTCGTCGTCAGGCCGAAGGGGAAGCTGCCGATGATCGCCGCCGCGCGCGAGCGCGCGAACCAGAAATGCGGTGTCGAATGGTAGAGATCGGCCGTCCCTTGCGAGACGGCGTCGAACACGCCGAAGGCCGGAACGATCTCGCCTGCGGCGAACACCCGCACTATGATTCTCCCGCCCGTGGCCTGGCCGATGCGCTCGGCGATCCGGTTCGCACCCGTACCGGTGCCGGGCAGGTTCCGGGGCCAGGAGGTGACCATGCGCCACTCGATCCTGCCCTGCGACAGCGCAGGTGCCGCGAGCGCGACCGACGCGGCCGCCAGAGCCCCTGCCTTTACCACGCCTCGACGTTTCATCCGCCCCCTCCTTATTTGCGCCGGATGATAGACGACCGCGATCGTCCCGGAAGACCCCCTCATGCGCGCGAGGGAAGCGCGATCGGCGCGAACGCGGCAAGCCTACCGCCTGCGACCAGCGCGGTCGCTGCCGCGATGTCGGGGGCCATGGCCCGGTCGTTCTCCCAGCGGGGGACGTGCTCGCGCAGCGCCGCGATCGCGGCCTCGATGGGCTCGGAGGACCGGAGCGGCCTATGGAACTCGATCCCTTGCGCCGCGGCGAGCGCCTCGATGGCGACGATGCCCGCAAGATTCGCCGCCATCTCGCCGAGCCGGCGGGCAGCATGCGTCGCCATGCTCACATGGTCCTCCTGGTTGGCAGAGGTGGGGAGGCTGTCGATGCTGCGCGGGTGAGCGAGGGCCTTGTTCTCGGCAGCGAGCGCAGCGGCGGTGACATGCGCGAGCATGAACCCCGAGTTCAACCCTGGGTCAGGGACGAGAAAGGCGGGGAGGCCGGTCATCACCGGGTCCGTCAGAAGCGCGATCCGCCGCTCGGCGAGGCTTCCGGTCTCGGCAAGCGCAAGCGCGAGCAGGTCGGCCGCGAAGGCAACAGGTTCCGCATGGAAGTTGCCGCCCGAGACGATCTCGCCGCTGTCTGCGAACACGAGCGGATTGTCGGAAACGGCGTTCGCCTCCGTCTCGAGCGTGGCGGCGGCGGTGTGGATCAGGTCGAGCACTGCACCCATCACCTGCGGTTGGCAGCGGAGCGAGTAGGGGTCCTGCACGCGCGGGTCCCCCACGCGGTGGCTCTCGCGTATCGCGCTGCCGGCAAGCAGGCGCCGCAGCGCCGCGGCGGCATCGATCTGACCGCGATGCCCCCGCACCTCCTGGATCCGCGCCTCGAACGGCGTATCCGACCCGCGCGCGGCATCGACCGACATCGCCCCCGTCACCAAGGCGGAGGCGAACAGATCCTCTGCGGCGAACAGGCCGGCGAGCGCGAGCGCGGTGGAGACCTGCGTTCCGTTGAGCAGAGCAAGCCCTTCCTTCGCCTCGAGAACGAGCGGTTCGAGGCCGGCGGCACGAAGCGCCTCGGCGCCAGCCACGACGCGCCCATCGGGCAGCGTCGCCTCCCCCTCGCCGACGAGGACGAGAGCGAGATGCGCGAGCGGGGCGAGGTCACCCGAGGCGCCGACCGAGCCCTGGCCTGGGATCACCGGCAGGACGGAGGCAGCGAGCAGACGCTCGAGCGCTTCCACAATGGCTGGCCGTACGCCCGAGAAGCCGCGCGCGAGGCTCATCGCCTTCAAGGCGAGCACGAGCCGGACGATGGGCTGAGGCAAAGGCGGGCCGGTTCCGGCGGCGTGGCTGCGCACGAGGTTCAGCTGCAGCGCGCGCACATCCGAAGGCGCGATCCGCGTCTGGGCGAGTTTGCCGAAGCCGGTGTTGACGCCATAGGCGGTGTCGCCGCGGCGGATCATGGCCGAAACGGTCTCGGCCGAAGCCTCGACGGCCTTGCGCCAGCCCTCGGCAAGCGTCACGCCCGCTCCCTCGTGAATGTGGCGGAGCGCGGCGAGCGTCACCGCCCCCGGCGTCAGACGCTCAAGCATCGAGCATCGGCAGATCGAGCCCGTGCGCGCGGGCGCAGGCGATGGCGAGATCATAGCCTGCGTCGGCGTGGCGCATCACGCCCGTTGCGGGGTCGTTCCAGAGCACGCGGGCGATCCGTCGCGCCGCCGCCTCCGTGCCGTCGCAGACGATCACCATCCCCGCATGCTGGCTCCAGCCCATGCCCACGCCGCCGCCATGGTGCAGGCTCACCCAGGTCGCGCCCGACGCGGTGTTCAGAAGCGCGTTGAGGAGCGGCCAGTCCGACACCGCATCCGAGCCGTCGGCCATCGCCTCGGTCTCGCGGTTTGGACTCGCAACCGAGCCGCTGTCGAGATGATCCCGGCCGATCACGATCGGAGCAGAGACCTCACCGCGCGCGACCATCTCGTTGAAGGCAAGCCCGACCCGATGGCGCTGGCCGAGCCCAAGCCAGCAGATCCGCGCGGGCAGGCCCTGGAAGCGGATTCGCCGTGCTGCCATGTCGAGCCACCGGTGCAGATGAGGATCGTCGGGGATCAGTTCCTTCACCTTCGCATCGGTCGCGGCGATGTCGGCAGGGTCGCCCGACAGCGCCACCCAGCGGAACGGGCCGATGCCGCGGCAGAACAGCGGGCGGATATAGGCTGGAACGAAGCCCGGGAAGGCGAAGGCGTCGGCAAGCCCCTCCTCCTTCGCCATCTGCCGGATGTTGTTGCCGTAGTCGACCACGGGGATCCCCATCCGGTGCCAGGCGAGCATCGCCTCGACCTGGGCGACCATGCTCCGGCGTGCCGCCGCCGCCGTGCCGCGCGGGTCGGAGATGCGTCGCTCCTCCCACTCCGCGAGCGTCCAGCCGGCGGGGAGGTAGCCGTTCACCGGGTCATGCGCGCTCGTCTGGTCGGTCACCGCATCGGGACGCACGCCTTGCGCGACCAAAGCGGGGTAGATCTCGGCTGCGTTGCCGAGCACAGCGACCGAGAGCGCGCGCCTCTCCGCGCAGGCGGCGCGCACCATCGCGAGCCCTTCCTCGAGGCTCTTCGCCCAGACATCAACGTAGCCTGTCGCGAGCCGCTTCTCGATCCGGCTCGGCTGGCACTCGATCGCAAGCATTGAGGCGCCGGCGAACACCGCGGCGAGCGGCTGTGCGCCACCCATGCCGCCCAGGCCCGCGGTGAGGATCCATCGCCCTTCCATGCTGCCGCCATAGTGGCGCCGGGCGAGCTCGGCGAAGGTCTCGTAGGTGCCCTGCACGATCCCCTGGCTGCCGATGTAGATCCAGCTCCCCGCCGTCATCTGGCCGTACATCATCAGCCCCTTGCGGTCGAGCGCGTCGAAATGCTCCCAGGTCGCGTAGGCTGGGACGAGATTGCTGTTAGCGATCAGCACGCGCGGCGCGTCAGGGTGGGTGGGGAAGACGCCGACGGGCTTGCCTGACTGCACGAGCAGGGTCTGGTCGTCGGTCAGGCGCTTCAATACGGAAACGATCCGGTCGAACGAGGGCCAGTCGCGTGCGGCGCGGCCGATCCCGCCATAGACGACGAGCTCGTCCGGCCGCTCGGCGACCTCCGGGTCGAGGTTGTTCATCAGCATCCTCAGCGGCGCCTCGGTCTGCCACGAGAGCGCGCTGCGCTCCGGGCCGCGGGGGCTTCGGATCACGCGTCGGTTGGCGGGCTGGTCGGGCATCGGTGTCTCCTCGCTGCGCGCCATGAGACGGCAGCGGGGCGGCGGCTGTCCAGCCCGTTCACGCCTCGCCGGCGAGGCGTCGCACGGCGTCGGGGTCGAGCGCGATCCCGAGGCCCGGGCCGTCGGGGACGGTGAGGTAGCCTTCCTCTGGAAGGAGCGGCGTGGCGAGCAGCGCGTCGCGCAACGGGTTCTCGCCGACGTCGTATTCCACGAAGGTGGGATCGGGGGGATGCGTGGTCGCCGGATAGGGGGCATGTGTCGCGACGAGGTGCACCGCCGCGGCGAGCCCGATCGCCGAGCCCCAGACATGCGGGCTGAGGCGCTTGTGGTGGAGGTGGCAGAGCTCGGCGATCAGCTTCCCCTGGGCGAGCCCGCCGCAAAGCGTGAGATCGGGCTGCCAGATGTCGGCGCAGCCCTCCGTGCCGAGCCGGAGGAACTGATGCGCGGTGTAAAGCGCCTCGCCGGTTGCGATTGGAACCGGAGAACGGTCGCGCAGCCAGCGATAGCCCGCCCAGTCGAGCGGCGCGAGCGGCTCCTCCACCCAGTGGATGTTGAATCCTTCGATCGCGCGGATCGTGGCGAGCGCCTGGTCGGCCGTGCAGTTGCCGTTGATGTCGACCATCAGCGTGAAGGCCTCGCCGAGCGTTTCGCGGGCGCGCGCCACACGCGCCCGATCCTCCGCCACGGAATGGCCGATCTTCATCTTCGCGGCGAAGAAGCCGCGGCCGAGGAAGCGTTCCAGCATCGCATCGAGGCTCGCCTGCGGCTCGGCCGTCATGTATCCGCCGGAGGCGTAGACGGCCACGCAGTCCGCCACCTTGCCGCCGAGAAGGGCGTGCACCGGAACGCCGAGGCGTTTGCCGATCGCGTCATGGGCGGCGATGTCAATGCCCGAGGCGAGCGCCAGCATTTGGTTCTCGATACCGAAATGGTAGTTCCGCCCGAGCACGAGCTTGAGCGCCTGGGCATGCGCGAACAGGTCGCGGCCGATCCAGGCGTCCTGCACCGCATCGAGATAGCCCCGAACGGCCGCAGGCGGCCCCCAGGCCTCGCCGATGCCGACGATCCCGTCATCGGTCTCGAGCTCGACGAGGCAGCATTGGCGTGCCTTCGAGAGGCCTCGTGCCATGCCGTAGGGCTCGGCCAAGGTGTGGCGGAGCGGGGTGAGCCGAATCTCGCGGATCCGCGTCATGCGCCTCTTATCTCATGCCATCTCGGCGTTGAGTATGGAGTGCGGGTCGCACAAGGGGAAATGAGGGGACTGCGCGTCGGCGGGCGCTGTCGCCGCAACGCCTCGTGCGTTCACCGATCTGCTCTGCCCTGGTCGCCTCCGCGCTCGTCGGCGAGGTCGATCCCGCGCGCCTCGCCGCCGGCCTGCCGAACAGCGCCGGCCCTGTCGGGTGGACCCTGTTACGGCTCCGGGCCGAGCGTCTCGGCGACTTCCGCTCGCTGAGCGCCGAGGCATTCTGCCGCAAGTACGATCCGCAGTGACGGGCAGAGGCTCACCCGGCGAGCGGGAAGCGGCGCAGCAGGGCGAAGGGCGCACCGGGCGCAGGCTCGCCAAACAGGGCGATCGCATCGGCGACAAGGGGCACGGCGAGGGCGTCGGCGAGGTGCCGGGCGAGCAGGGCGCCCACCGTGTGGCGCTCGTCGGCCTCGAGGCGCGCCGTCAGGGTCATGTGGAACCGGAATCGGTCCATCACGTAGGGGTAGCCCCAGAGCGCGAGATTGCGTTCCTCGACCGGATCGAGCGGACGGCTCCGCCGGCGCGCGAGCTCCTCCGGTGCGGGCGGGCTGCGGAACCGGTCGAAGCGCCGCACGCAGTCGGCCGCCAAGGCGTCGAGAGCGGGCGAGGGGCAGGCAGGGAGGAGCGCGAGGAACCCAGAGAGCGAAGCGACCATGAGCGGCGGCATGGCGAAGGCCTGCCGCGAGGCGGCGAAGGCGTCGAGCGCCTTCTCGAGCGCCGGGCGATCGGTTCCGGGGGCGAGCGCGAAGGGGGGCTTGAGCGTGGCATGCCAGCCATAGCGTCGCGGCTCGGCGGTGATGGCGGAGAGGCGCTCCGGAGCGAGACCCGCGAGCACCGGCTGCGGGAGGTCCTCGCCGGTCTCTGGGTCGCGCCCGAGCAGGCGGCAGCCGGCGTTCCAGAGCGGGTGGGAACGGCAGGGAGCGAAGTAGATGGCGTAGCGGTGCACGAGCGCCCGGCGGCTCAGGCGATCCGCCGCCCCTCGCGCCAGACCTGACGCACCAGCGGGTGGCCGTCGGCGAGATGCACCTGGACGAGATCGGCCCTCAGATCCGGCGCGATCGCGCCGCGATCGTCGAGGCCGACCATCAGGGCCGGCTTGCGCGTCACCGTCGCGACGGCCTGGGGAAGCGGGAGGTGCAGGCGATCGTGAAGGAGGAAGGCGGCATTGAGCATCGCTGCCGGAACGTAGTCGGAGGCGAGCACGTCGACGAGATCCTCGCGGATCAGGTCAGCTGCCCGCACATTGCCGCTGTGACTGCCGCCGCGGACGACGTTTGGCGCTCCGGCGACGATGCCCATCCCGAGCGCCCGGGCAGCGTGTGCCGCCTCGGCAGTGACTGGGAACTCGCTGATGCCGATTCCGGCGGAGGCCCACTCCTCCACTTCCTCGGCCGTCCGGTCGTCGTGGCTTGCGAGCGGGATGCCACGGCCCGCGACAGCCTCGAGGATCGCGGCGCGGTTGGCGTCGCGCACGCGCGCGCGCATCGCCCAGCGCCGGGCGATGTAGGCCTCCGCCTCCGCCTCGCTCATGCCGAGGCTTTTGGCGTTCTTACGCTTGAACTTCTCGATGTCGGCGAACTGGCCCACCCCCGGTGTGTGGTCCATCAGCGACACCATGCGCACGAGCGGATCGTCGGCGACGAGGGCGAAGCTCTCCTGCATGCCCTCGACGCTGATCTCGCAACGGATATGCAACAGATGTTCCGCCCGCAGAAGCCCGCGCGGGGCAAGAGCACGCAGTTCCGCCACCCCTTCGCGGAACATCTGGTCGCGTTGGTCGGCATGCTCAACCTCGCCCACGCAGAGCGCGTCGAGCACGGTCGTGATGCCGGCGGCCGCGACCTGCGCGTCGTGCGCGAGCAGAGCGGCGCGCGAGGACCAGCGCACGCCCGGGCGCGGCATCATGTGCTTCTCGAGATTGTCGGTGTGCACATCCACGAGGCCGGGCAGGAGCAGGTCACCCTCGAGGTCCTGCGCGGTGGGGAGCTGCGACCGGCCTTGGTCGATGTGCGCGATCCTGCCCGCGCGCAGCACGACCGTGCCGTCGAACACTTCATCGGGCGCGACGATCCGCGCGTTGGTGAGCACGACCTCCCCGCTCATGCCGCCTCCGCTGCGAGCGGCAGAACGGAGAGGGTGCGCGTGGCGACCGCTTCGCGTACCTCGGCGTCGTGGAAGATGCCGATGATCGCCGCACCGCGCGCCTTTGCCTCCTCGATCAGCCCGATCACGACCCGTCGGTTCGGTGGGTCAAGGCTCGCCGTCGGTTCGTCGAGCAACAGAAGGGGGTAGGGCACAGCGAAGCCGCGAGCGAGGTTCACACGCTGCTGCTCGCCTCCCGAGAAGGTCGCAGGCGGGAGGTCCCAAAGCCGCTCGGGCAGGTTCAGACGTGCGAGCAGGGAGCGGGCGCGCGCGATCGCCTCCCCATCGGAGAGGCCCGCGCGGCGCGCTGGTTCGGCGACGATCGCGAGCGTCGGCACGCGCGGGATGACGCGCAAAAACTGCGAGACATAGCCGATCGTGCGTCGGCGCAGGTCGAGCACGCGCTGCGGTGTTGCGGCGGCGAGGTCGACCACCTCGTCGCCGTCACGCACGAGGATCCGGCCGGCGCCGGCAAGATAGTTGCCATAGAGGGCGCGCATGAGCGTGCTCTTTCCTGCACCCGAGGGCCCGACGAGGGCAAGACACTCGCCGCGGTGGAGCACGAAGCTCACGCCGTCAAGAACGGAAAGGCGACGCGCGCCTTGCAGATGCAGCGTGAAGGTCTTGGAGAGGCCTTCGACCGCGAGGACGGGGACGTCGGTCATGCCTGGAGCACGGAGGAGACGAGGAGCTGGGCGTAGGGATGCTGCGGATCGTCTAGCACCTGGTCGGTCAGGCCTGCCTCGACGACGCGCCCACGCTGCATCACGAGCATCCGGTCGGCAAGAAGGCGTGCGACTGCGAGGTCGTGCGTCACGATCACTGCGGCGAGGCCGAGCTCGCGCACCAGGCTACGGATCAGGTCGAGCAGCCGCGCCTGAACCGAGACGTCGAGCCCTCCCGTCGGCTCGTCCATCAGCACGAGCCGCGGGTTGGTGACGAGAACGCGCGCGATCTGAAGCCGCTGCTGCATGCCGCCCGAGAAGATGCGCGGCGGGTCATCGATCCGGCCGGCGTCGATCTCGACGCGCGCGAGCCAGGCGGCGGCCTCGGCGCGGATCCTGCCCCAGTGCCGCGCGCCCGCGGCCATCAGACGCTCGCCGACATTGCCGCCGGCGGAGACGGCCATGCGCAGGCCGTCGCGCGGGTTCTGGTGCACGAAGCCCCATTCCGTGCGCGCGAGCAGGCGGCGTGCGGGCTCGGGCAGCGCGTGCACGTCAACCGTCTCGCCCGATCGCCTGCGGTAGAGCACGCGGCCGGAACAGGGCGCGAGATCGCCGTGCAGCGTTCGCAGAAGCGTGGTCTTGCCGCTGCCGCTCTCGCCGACGATCGCGAGCACCTCGCCGGGCCAGAGCGAGAAGGACACGCCCGAGACCGCCTCGATGCGGCCGAAGCGCACGGTCACCCCTTCCGCTTCGAGCAAGGGCGCTTCGGGTGTCATGCGCCACCGTCTGCGGCGATGGGGTGCCCGGCTTGCGCGCCGCGGTGGCCGGCCGCGCGTCGCGTCGCGCACCAGTCGGTGTCGCTGCACACGAACATCCTTCCCCCGCGATCGTCCACCACTACCTCGTCGAGATAGGACGTGGTGGAGCCGCAGAGATCGCAGGCTTGGTCGGCGCGCCAGGGGTGGAACGGGTGGTCCTCGAACGCGAGGCTTTCGACGGAAGTGTAGGGCGGCACGGCATAGATCCGCTTCTCGCGCCCCGCGCCGAAGAGCTGAAGCGCCGGCGAGCGGTTCATCTTCGGGTTGTCGAAGCTCGGGATCGGCGAGGGCGCCATCACGTAGCGTCCGCCGACCAGCACGGGGTAGTCGTAGGAGAGCGTGATCCGCCCGTGCCGGGCGATGTCCTCGTAAAGCTTGACATACATGAGCCCGTAATCGGCAAGCGCATGTATCCGGCGCGTTTCGACCTCGCGCGGCTCGAGCTTCCTAAGCGGCTCCGGCTGCGGCACCTGGTAGACGATGATCTGTCCAGCACGCAGCGGCTCCTCCGGGATGCGATGCCGCGTCTGGATGATGGTCGCCTCCGACGTCCGCTCGGTCGTGCGCACGCCGCTGACGCGGGCGAAGAAGCGTCGGATGGAGACGGCGTTGGTCGTGTCGTCGGCTCCCTGGTCGATCACCTTGAGCACGTCGTCGCGGCCGATGATGGCGGCGGTGACCTGCATCCCGCCGGTCCCCCAGCCGTAGGCGAGCGGCATCTCACGGCTCGCGAAGGGCACCTGGTAGCCGGGGATGGCAATGGCCTTGAGCAGCGCCCGGCGGATCATCCGCTTCGTCTGCTCGTCCAGATAGGCCTCGTTGTAGGCCGGATCAGGCCCGCGCGGGGGAGCGGTCATTCCGCTGCCTCCTTGAGCTCACCGGGCCCGCCGCCGCGACGCTCGGCGGCTTCGGCGCGCAGCCTGCGGATCAGCTGCAGTTCGGACTGGAAATCGACATAGTGCGGCAGCTTGAGGTGCTGCACGAAGCCCGAGCTTTCAACATTGTCGCAGTGGCTTAGGACGAATTCCTGATCCTGCGCGGGGTGTGAGACCTCCTCGCCGAGCTCGGCCGCCATCAAGGCCCGATCGACGAGCGCCATGCCCATCGCCTTGCGCTCGCAATGGCCGAAGACGAGACCGTAGCCGCGAGTGAACTGCGGCGGTTCCGTGCGGCTGCCGGTGAACTGGTTCACCATTTCGCACTCAGTGACGAAGATGTCACCGATATCGATGGCAAAGCCGAGCTCCTCCGGAACGATCTCGACCGCGACCGAGCCGTAGCGCAGCTCGCCGACGAACGGGTGCGTCCCGCCATAGCCGCGCTGGGTCGAATAGCCGAGCGCAAGAACGAACCCCTCGTCGCCGCGCGCAAGCATTTGCAGTCTTACGGCGCGGTTCGCCGGGAAACGCGGCGGGTCGCGTGTGATGTCGGGAGGGTCGGCGGCATCTTCGGCCGTCTCGGGGCGCAACAGCCCTTCCGCCTCGAGCAGCGACGAGACATGCGGCATGGCTGTCGCGAGCGGGGCATCGGCGCGCGGAGCAGCGGGACGCTGCCGCGTCTCGACGAGGGAGAAGTCGAGCAGACGGTGCGTGTAGTCGTAGGTCGGACCGAGCACCTGGCCGCCGGGAAGGTCCTTGTAGGTGGCGCTGATCCGGCGTTCGACTGCCATCCTGCCCGTGTCGATGGGAAGGCTTGCGCAAAATCGCGGCAGGGTGGTGCGATAGGCGCGCACGAGGAAGGCAGCCTCGACGAGATCGCCCTGCGCCTGCTTGATCGCAAGCGCCGCAAGGTCGCGGTCGTAGAGCGAGCCCTCGGCCATCACGCGATCGACCGCAAGCCCGAGCTGCCCGGCGATCTGCTCCGGCGAGAGCTCCGGCACGGCCGGGTCGCCACGCCTGACCTCGTCGAGCACCCTATCGCTGTTCTCGATCGCCCGCTCGCCTCCCTTCACCGCGACATACATGGTTCAGCGCTCCAGAGGGCTCAACGACGTGCTGCGGGGCAGGGCGACGAGCCGTGCTCCCGCGACGAGGAGTGTGTCGACGCCGCGCGGGAACAGGCGATGGTTCTCGGCGCGATCGGCAACGAAACGAGCAGGCACGCCCGCAGCACGAAGCTCGCGCGTGCCGTCGATGCCCGGGCCGGAGAGGGCGAACGCCTCGCCCTCCCCGAGCGCTTGGACTGCGAGCACGAGGGTTGCCGACCGGTCGGGATACTCGTCACTGCCCGCGCGCAGCCGCGCATGGGGCGGCGTCCGTGACGCTGCCGTCACGAACACAAATGACGCCTCGCCCGGGTCGTCGACGAGGCGACAGCCGCAGTGGAAGCGAAGCCACGCACGAGCCTCTGCGCCCCCGTCGTCGAGCCAGAGCGGCGTGTCCCCGTCGAGCAGCGTCAGTGCCACCGCAGCCATGGCCGGCGGAAGCGGAGCGGGCGGCGTCGGCGGCGCGCAGGGGACGACGATCGACCCGGGCCGCGCCAGCGCCTCGAGCAAGCTGCGGAAGGCGCGCTGCGCATCGCGCACCGGCGAGGCAAAGCCAGCCGCAAGCCCGGTCATCCCATCCTCACGAGGCCGTAGAAGGAAACCTGCGTCGCCGCGGCGCGGCGGGAACGGTCAAGGCGAGCCTCCTCCTGCGCGTGGGCCATCGCCTCGATTTTCGGCGCCAGCGCCTGGGCAAGCGTGGGATCAAGCAGCGCGGCGTCGAGCACTGCGGCAAGCTCGGCGCGCCGCGCGTCACGGCCGGCAAGATAGACATGGCCGACGCGCCCGTCGGCGAGCCGGACGGCGCAGCGCGTCACCGTCATCTCGCCGAGATTGAATGCCTGACCCTTGCCGTCCATCCGCCCGCGCACCATCACCATGCCTGTCTCGGGGCCGCGCAGCCTCTCCCAAGCGGGCAGAGGGCCGGCCGCGGCGAGGGCATGCTCGAGCTCAGCGAGGGGGGCGCGCGCCAGCACCGCCATGCGATGGCGACGCGCCTCCTCTAGGGCTGCGCCGGCCGGTGCTGTCGGGAAGGGTTGCGCGTCGTTCATTCCCTGACGTATCGTCTAGATGTTTATTCATACCATCAGCCCCGGAAACCGGGCAACGGCGGAGCGTATGATCGATCGATGACGTTTTGCGAACGTGATGGCTGCACCAGCGGCAAGCGACGACGGGAGCGGAATGGCGCGGATTGACCCTGCGCCGAACGCCCCGCAGGGGCCGGTGATCGAACGGCGCTCCGGCATCACGCTCTGGCGGCAGATCGAGCAGAGCATCGAGGCCGACATCGTCGGCGGCAGGGCCGTCTCGGGCAGCCGCCTGCCGACAGAGGCGGAGCTTGCCTGCCGGTTCGGCGTCAACCGCCACACCGTCCGCAGAGCGATGGAGGAGCTCGAGCGGCGCGGCCTGGTTCGGATCGAGCAGGGGCGTGGCAGTTTCGTGGCCGAGGACGTGATCGACTACCGGATCGGCCCGCGCACGCGCTTCTCCGAAGTCATTGCGCGAAACAACCGCGCGCCCTCGGGGCGAATCCTCTCGATCGCGGAGGTTCAGGCGTCCGACGCTGCCGCTGCCGCGCTCAAGCTTCGCCGTGGCCGGCGGCTCTGGTGCGTCGAACGCCTCGGCCTTGCCGATGGCGTTCCGGTCGCCTATGCGCTGCACCACTTCCCGAGGGCGCGGTTTCCCGGTCTCGCCGAGGCTCTGGCCCGCGGCGGCACGCTGACGCGTGCGCTCGCCGCCTGCGGCCTCGCCGACTATGCGCGCGCGACCACGCGCGTCACCGCCCGGCTGCCGACGCCGCGCGAGGCCGAGCATCTGCGGCAGCCGCGGAACCGTGCCGTGATGGTCTGCGAGAACGTCAACGTCGATCAGGACCGCGTGCCCGTCGAGTATTGTGTCGTGCTCTACCCGGCGGGCCGGGTGCAGCTCGTCTTCGAGTTCTGACGCGCCAGCGCGGTGCGGTCGATCGCGATCACGGGGGCGCGCGTGCTGGCCGAGGACGGTGAGCACGAAACAGGCTGCCTTGTCGAGGACGGGCGGATCGCATCGCTCGGCGGCGCCGTGCCCGGAGGCGCTCGTGATCGACGGCACGGGGCTCTGGCTGCTGCCGGGCCTTGTCGACCTGCATGGTGACGCCTTCGAGCGACAGCTGCAGCCGAGACCTGGCGTGGATTTCCCCGCCATCGCGGCGCTGATCGACACCGACCGGCAGCTCCTCGCCAACGGGATCACCACCGCCTTTCACGCCATCACGCTCTCCTGGGAGCCGGGGCTGCGCAGCCTCGAGACCTTCCGCGCCCTGCTCGCTGCCTTTGCCGCGCTCGAGGGCGCGCTCGGCGCCGACAACCGAATCCATCTCCGCCTCGAGACCTTCGCGATGGACCAGTGGCCGGACGCGGCCGCGGCCATCGCTGCCGGTCGCGTTCATCTCCTCGCGTTCAACGACCACACGGCCGAGATCGCGCGACGTGCCGAGGACTCTGCCCGCGCCGCGCGGTACGCCGACCGTGCCAAGGTAAAAGCCGCCGAACTTGCGGCGCTGGCGGGCGCGATGCTCGCCCGGAGCAGCGAGGTCGAGGCCTTCGTCGCCGAGGCGGCGCGGCTTGCGCGGGCGCACGGCCTTCTCATGGCCAGCCACGACGACGCCTCGCCCGAGAGCCGCGCCCGCTGGCGCTCGCTCGGCTGCACGATCTGCGAGTTCCCGATGAACGCTGAGACCGGGCTTGCCGCACGCGCGGAAGGTGAGAGCGTGATCATGGGCTCTCCGAACGTGATGCGCGGGGGGAGCCATCTTGGCTGGCACAGCGCCGAGGCGTTGGTGCGCGCCGGCGCCTGCGACGTTCTCGCATCGGACTATTTCTACCCGGCGATGATCAATGCCGCCTTTGCGCTTGCTGCGCGCGGCGCGCTTCCCTTGGCTGAGGCCTGGGCGCTCGTCTCACGCAACCCTGCCCGCGCCGCAGGCCTCTCCGATCGCGGCCGGATCGCCGAAGGGCTTCGGGCCGATCTCGTCCTCGTCGAGCCCGCCGCGCCCGGAGGTCCGAGGGTGGTCGCGACGATCGCGGCCGGCAGGCTTGCCCATCTCACGCCCGAGGCGGCAGCGCGCCTCCGCTGACGTGGTGCAGCGGACGGGAAGCCGCGGCCACGGCGGGGCGTGTCATCGAAGGGTCACGCATCTTTCGCGCCGCTTCGGCTATCCGCAACGGTGGCAGGCGATGCGACGGGGGGCGAATGCTCGAACTCGATGGAGTCACGCGACGGTTCGGCGCCGTCACGGCCGTCGACTCCGTCACCCTCGCGATCCCGAACGGCCAGATGCTCGGCGTGATCGGCCGCTCCGGTGCCGGCACGTCAACGCTCTTGCGGATGATCAACCGGCTCGTCGAGCCGAGCGAGGGGAGGATCCTGTTCGAAGGCGTTGATGTGACCGCTCTCCGCGGCCGGCGGCTTTGCGACTGGCGCGGCCGCTGCGCGATGGTGTTCCAGCAGTTCAACCTGGTGCAGCGGCTCGATGTGCTGACCAATGTGCTGGTCGGCCGCCTGAACCATCGCGGCACACTGTCGTCGCTGCCAAGCTCTCCTCGGCCGAGGAGCAGGCGAAGGCGATCCGCGCGCATGTCTGGTTCGCTCTCACCCACGCCGGCTCGCAGCGCGCTGACACGCTTTCGGGCGGGCGCCTGAAGCGCACGCTCCCTCCTCGGCGAGAGTGCGGTCTCGCCGCCCGCCCGAGGCGTGCTCGCGACGATCGGTCGGCACGGCACCCTAAGGCTTGGCATGCCCCGCTTGTCAGCTTAAGTTGACAGGCATGCAGGAGGAGGTCGTTCTCGTCGACCGGCAGGACCGGCCCGTCGGGACCATGGAGAAGCTTGCCGCTCATCGCGAGGGGCGGCTGCACCGGGCGCTCTCGGTCGTGCTGCGCTCCGCCGACGGGCGCCGGCTGCTTCTACAGCGTCGGGCGGCGTGCAAGTATCACTCGGGCGGCAGATGGACCAACACCTGCTGCAGCCACCCCCGCCCCGGGGAGGACCCCGCCGACGCTGCCGTGCGGCGGCTCCGCGAGGAGATGGGGATAGAGGTCGATCGTCTCGACCCCCTGTTCACCACCATCTACTGCGCCTCGGTCGGGGACGGGCTCACCGAGCACGAGTTCGTCCATGTCTTCGGCACGGTCTGGGACGGTCCCGTCCATCCCGACCCGGCGGAGGTGGCCGACTATGCCTGGTTCGACGCGGCCGAACTCCGCGAGGACATTGCAAGAAACCCAGAACGCTACAGCGCATGGTTCAGAACCTATGTCGAGCGTTTCTGGGACCGCATGGCTGGCGCTTCCGAAACCGCCGCCTAGGTCTCCCCGATGAACGCGCGACCTTCGAGCCGGCTTGTGCCGATGCTCGTCGCTGCCGGCGCGGCGATCCTCGTCGCCGCCGTTGGCGCCACCATGACCGATATCGGGCCGTGGTATCAGGGGCTCGCCAAGCCGTCCTGGCAGCCACCCGACTGGCTGTTCGGGCCGGCCTGGACCGTGATCTTCTCGCTCGCCGCCCTCTCCGCCGTCACCGCCTGGCGCGACGCGCCGGACCAGCCGAGCCGGGAGTGGATGGTCGGTCTGTTCGCTGTCAATGGCGTGCTCAACATCCTCTGGAGTGCGTTGTTCTTTCGGCTTCGTCGTCCTGACTGGGCGCTCGTCGAGGTGGTGTTCCTCTGGCTGTCGGTGCTCCTGCTGATCCTCGTCCTGAGACGCTACAGCCGCACGGCCGCGCTTCTCCTTCTGCCCTATCTCGCCTGGGTCGGCTTCGCCGCGGTGCTCAACCTCGCCGTGGTCCGGCTGAACGCCCCCTTTGCCTGACCTCGCGGGCCTCATCGGGTCCGGGGCTCTGCTCGACGTCCTCTTGGCAGGGCTGGTTCTCGAAGCGGCCGTCCTTCTGGCTCTGGCCCAGAGGAGCCGCCGCGGCATCCCTGCCCGGTCCCTGCTCGCAACACTCCTTGCCGGGGGGCTGATCCTGTGCGCCTGGCGCCTCTCCGTTGCCGGGGCGTGGTGGGGGTGGGTCGGGCTCGCCCTCGCCGCCGCCCTCGCCGCCCACATCGCCGACCTTGCCCAGCGCTGGCGGTGACGCGCCATCGCGCGCCGGACGTTGAATTGCTCTGGCGGCATCTGTCAACTTTACCTTACAGTCGTGCGGCATGGATGCCGCATCGCTCGCAGCACCCGCCGTGGCGCGCCGCGACCGCCGCCCGCATGCCGTGATCATCGGCAGCGGCTTCGGCGGGCTTGCCGCCGCCGTGCGGCTCGCGGCCCGCGGGTTCCGCGTCACGGTCCTCGAGCGGCTCGACCAGCCTGGCGGGCGCGCCTCGGTGTTCCGCGAGAACGGCTTCACCTTCGATGCCGGCCCGACGATCATCACGGCACCGTTCCTGCTCGAGGAACTCTGGGCGCTCGCCGGGCGGCGCCTCGCCGACGACGTGACGCTCGTGCCGATGGACCCGTTCTATCGGATCCGTTTCCACGATGGCGCGGTGTTCACCTACTCTGGCAACGCGGAGGCCATGCGCGCCGAGGTCGCGCGCTTCTGCCCGGCCGATGTCGCGGGGTGGGAGCGGTTCATGCGCCTCTCGGCCGAAACCTGCCGGATTGGCTTCGAGGGGCTCGGCCATGTCCCCTTCGGCTCGCCGCTCGACATGCTGCGTGTCGCGCCCGATCTGATCCGCCTCCGTGCCTGGAAGAGCGTCTACGCGATCGTTTCCGAGCATTTCTCGGACGAGCGTCTGCGGATCGTCTTCTCCTTCCACCCGCTCCTGATCGGCGGCAACCCGTTTGCCGCCCCCTCGGTCTATTGCCTGATCGCCGCGCTCGAGCAGCGCTGGGGCGTCCATTCGGCGATGGGGGGAACGGGCGCGATCGTCTCTGGCCTCGTGTCGCTCATCGAGGGGCTCGGCGGCGAGGTCCGCCTCTGCGCCGAAGTCGAGGAGATCCTCGTCTCCGGCGGCAGGGTGCGCGGCGTTCGCCTCGCCGGCGGCGAGACGGTGGCTTCCGACATCGTCGTCTCCAACGCCGATGCCGCCTACACCTACGGCACGCTGCTTGCCCGACACACGCGCCGCCGCTGGACCGACCGGAGGCTCGCCCGCGCGCGCTACGCGATGAGCCTGTTCGTCTGGTACTTCGGCACGCGCCGGCGCTACGACGAGGTCGGCCACCACACGATCCTGCTCGGGCGACGCTACCGCGCGCTGCTTTCGGACATCTTCAGCCGCAAGGTGCTCGCCGAGGATTTCAGCCTCTACCTGCACCGCCCAACCGCGACCGACCCCTCCCTCGCCCCGCCCGGCTGCGACAGTTTCTATGTTCTCTCTCCGGTGCCGAACCTCCTCGGCAACACGGACTGGACGAGCGCGGCCGAGCCCTATCGACGGTCGATCGAATCCTTCCTCGAGGCGACACTGCTTCCCGGCCTGTCCGAGGCCGTTATGACCTCGCGGCTGATGACGCCGCTCGATTTCCGCGACCGGCTTCTCTCGGTGCACGGCGCCGCTTTCGGGCTCGAGCCGGTGCTGCTGCAGAGCGCCTGGTTCCGCCCCAACAACAGGAGCGAGGAGGTGGATGGCCTCTATCTCGTCGGTGCCGGCACCCATCCGGGCGCTGGGCTGCCCGGGGTGATCTCCTCGGCCAAGGTGCTCGATCAAGTCGTTCCCCCGGCCGAGGCCTTCGCCCGTGCGTGACGCTGACCTCGCCGCCTGCAGCAACCTCCTGCGCCGCGGCTCCAGGAGCTTTCATGCCGCGGCGCTGTTGCTTCCCCCCTCGGTGCGTCGCCCGGCAACCGCCCTCTATGCCTTCTGCCGTCTCGCCGACGACGCGGTCGACGGGAAGAGGAGGAGCCCCGCCGCGCTCGCCCGCCTCTCCGCGCGGCTTGCCCGGATCTACGAGGGAAGGCCCGACAACCACCCGTGCGACCGCGTGCTCGCTGCCGTTGTCGCCACCCACGGCCTGCCGCGCGCCCTACCGGAGGCGCTGCTCGAGGGGCTCGCCTGGGATGCCGAGGGGCGACGCTATCGCGACCTCTCCGCGCTCAACGCCTATGCCGCGCGTGTCGCTGGGGCCGTCGGCGCGATGATGGCGGTGCTGATGGGCGTGCGCGAGCCGGGGCCGCTCGCGCGCGCCTGCGATCTCGGCGTGGCGATGCAACTGACCAACATCGCCCGCGATGTCGGCGAGGATGCCCGCATGGGCCGGCTCTACCTCCCGACCGAGTGGCTCGAGGAGGCAGGCATCGATCCGGAACGCTGGCTCGCTCGCCCCGCCTTCAGCCCGGCGCTCGGCGCCGCGGTCGCGCGGCTGCTGGCCGCCGCCGAGACGCTCTACGCGCGCGCTGAGCACGGCATCGCGGCCCTGCCGCTCGCCTGCCGGCCGGGAATCGCCGCAGCGCGTCTGATCTATGCCGAGATCGGCCGCGAGCTGGAGCGGCGTGGGCTCGACAGCGTCTCCACACGGGCGATCGTTCCGGGGCGGCGCAAGCTCGCTCTGCTCGCGCGCAGCCTCGCCGCCGCACCATTCGCGGCCGCGGGTGACGTCCTGGCCGCGCCCCCGCTGCCACAGACGCGCTTCCTCGTCCAGGCCGCGGTGGCAGCCGCGCCGCAGCCGGCCCGGCTTGACGGGCTCGCGGCGCGGATCACCTGGACCATTGCATTGTTCGAACGGCTCCAGCGGGCGGACAGGCTCGGGCGAAGCAGGGCCTGACCCTGCCCGGCCGCGGTTCGGGAAGGGAGGGAATGATGCGGTACTTTGTCGGTCTCCTGTGCTTCGTGGGCGGCGCGTGGCTGATGTGGTCGGCGCATGCGCGAAAGCGGCGCGTGCTCGCCGCCGGCCCGCTCTCGGCGCCTGCGCTCCATCCGTCGCTGCAGATCCTGGGCGATGCCATGCCGCCCATCATCGTGCTCGCCCTCATCATCATCGGGGCGAAGATCGCGATCGCGTTCGCGATCACCGATGCGGCGACGTATCTTTCGCTGTTCGATCTCGCGGGCGTGCTGTTCCTGCTCGCGGGTTACGGTACCTCCGTCGTGGTCCGATCCCGCTACAGGGAGGTGCCGCTCCGGCGCTAACGGCGCCGCGATGGCCGCGGCGACCCCGGGTGTCAGACGGGATTGACACACCTCAAGGACGCATCGCCACCGATCCGTTACGGGATCTGCGTCGGCCACGGCTGGCGAGAAGCGCCCGGAGGATCCCATGCGCATCGTCCTGATCCATCCGAACTACCACTCGGGCGGGGCGGAGATCGCGGGAAACTGGCCGCCCGCCTGGGTCGCCTACCTCGCGGGATATCTCAAGGCCGCGGGCTTCTCCGATATCCATTTCGTCGACGCGATGACAAACCACCTGACCGACGATCAGGTGCGCGCGGAGATCACGGCGCTGAAGCCTGACGTCGTCGGCGCCACCGCGATCACGCCCGCGATCTATAAGGCCGAGCGCCTGCTTGCCATCGCCAAGGAGGTCGATCCGAGGATCGTCACAGTGTTGGGGGGAATTCACGATACTTTCATGTATCCCCAGGTGCTGCACGAAGCGCCGTGGATCGACGCGGTGGTGCGCGGCGAGGGCGAGCAGGTGTTCCTCAATCTCGTCACCGCCGTGGCCGAGGGGCGCTGGCCTGAGGCCCGCCCGGCGATCCGGGGGATCGCCTATGCCGAGGACGGCAAGGTGGTGGCCACGCCCGCCGAGCCGCCGATCGCCGACCTCGACCGGATCGCGCCCGACTGGGGCATCCTCGACTGGGGCAAGTATATCTACATCCCGATGGGCGTGCGCGTGGCGATCCCCAATTTCGCGCGCGGTTGCCCCTTCACCTGTTCGTTCTGTTCGCAGTGGAAGTTCTGGCGCGACTACAGGGTGCGCGACCCGAAGAAGGTGGTGGACGAGATCGAGGCATTGGTGAGGGACCACGAGGTGGGCTTCTTCATCCTCGCCGACGAGGAGCCGACCATCCACAAGAAGAAGTTCGTTGCCTTCTGCGAGGAGCTGATCGCGCGCAAGCTCCCCGTTCTGTGGGGCATCAACACGCGCGTAACCGACATTCTGCGTGACGAGAAGCTCCTGCCGCTCTACCGCAAGGCCGGCTTGATCCATGTCTCGCTGGGAACGGAAGCGGCAGCACAGCTCAAGCTCGACCGCTTCAACAAGGAGACGACGATCGCCCAGAACCGGCGCGCCATCGAGCTCCTGCGCGCCAACGGGATCGTTGCCGAAGCCCAGTTCATCGTTGGCCTCGAGAACGAGACGGAGGAGACGCTCGAGGAGACCTACCGCATGGCCCGCGACTGGAACCCCGACATGGCGAACTGGGCGATGTACACGCCCTGGCCATTCTCGGACCTCTTCCAGAAATCGGCGACAAGGTCGAGGTGTTCGATTTCGAGAAGTACAATTTCGTGACGCCGATCATCAAGCCGGACGCGATGGATCGCGCAACCCTGCTTGACCGCGTGATGCACAAATACCGCCGCTTCTACCTCAACAAGGCCCTGTTCCACTATCCGTGGCTGAAGGACCGCACCAGGCGACGCTACATGCTCGGCTGCCTGAAGGCCTTCGCGAAATCGGGGTTCCAGCGAACGTTCTATGATCTCGGCAAGGTCGGCTACTGGGGACCGCAGTCAAAGCGCAAGGTCGATTTCGGCTTCGATACGTCACGCCGTCTCGATGCGCCCGCCTCTGCCGCGCCGGCGAACGCGATCTGGAAGACGATGCACAGGCGCAAGCAAGGCGGGGGAACGGAACGCTCGCCTGAGCTCGTGAAGGCCTGCGGCGGCAGCACCGAGCAGCTCGCCGAGGGCGAAGAGCGCACCACCCATGGCTGAGGCTGGCGCGATCGGCGTTCTTGCTGTCGTCGAGGAGAGGGCATGCCCGCGCGTCGGGCCGGACGCCGTCAATCGCGTCGCCGAGGCGCTGGCGGAGCGTCACGGCCCCGACCTCGCGCGCGGCGTGTTCGCCCGCGCCGGGCTGTCGGGCTGGCTCGACCATCCGCCGGCAGCGATGGTGCCGGAGGCGGATGTTGCGGCTCTTCACCGGGCCTTGCTCGCCGAGCTCGGCGAGCCCGAGGCGCGGGCGGTCGCCGCCGCTGCGGGGCGTCGGACCGCGGACTATCTTCTCGCGAAGCGCATCCCGGCTCCTGTTCGGGTGCTGCTGCGGCTTCTGCCCGCGGCGCCCTCGGCGCGGCTTCTGTTGCGCGCGATCGCCCGCCACGCCTGGACCTTTTGCGGCAGCGGCAGCTTCGCGGTGGAGCAGGGGGAGAGGGTTGTCGTGACCATCACGGGCGGGCCGCTGCGCGCTGCAGGCCCTGCCGCAGCGTGTGTGGCCGCCTATTACGCCGCGACCTTCCAGGCGCTGTTCCGTGCGCTTGTGCATCCGAACACCTCGGTGGCGGCACTGCGGCGCGCCACCGAGGCGACAGGGGCGTGCGCCTTCGCCCTCTCCTGGCGCTAGAGCAGATCGCATACGGCTGGAAACAGCCGTATGCATGAAGATGCTCGCAAGATAAGGCCAGAGCGGTTTCCACTCATCTGGAAACCGCTCTAGCCTTCGGTTGCCGTCCGCCCGCTAAGGCGCAACCGGGCGGGCAGAGGCAGGCTCGGCGCAGTCTTGTCCATCCTGCCGAGAGAACCACATCGCGGACGTCCGCGCCGGGTGGGCCGCTTCGGTCGCACCACCGGCAGCGCCTGTGGCGAGATCCGGCCATGACCCTTGCCGAACTAGCGCGCTACGAGTGGGTGATCATGCTTCTGATCCCGCTCGGCCTACTGCTGTGGGAGCTCAATCGGACGAAGCGCGAGATCCGCGAGGCGCGCGAGACGCAAGAGGCGCCGGAGCGGCAGGAGAAGAGCGGGCGCTGACCGGTTCGCGTGAGGCCCGACGCGGCATCCGGAACGGCAAAAGCGCCTTGACCCAAAGGCGAGCGAAGCGGTCGAGATCGAGGCTCTCATGAACCGCCGTTGCCACGCGGCCGAACAGGCGCGTGCGGATCGTCGACCGGGCGTAGAACGGCGTGTCCTCGAGGGTGTCGATCACGCGCGGGCCCTCCCCCTGGCCATGGGCGGACCGACGGATACGCCAGATCGGCGTCCTCGGCAGGCCGAACACCTCGGGCAGCGGAAGACGCTCCAACGTGCCGTCGCCGCGTGGGCGAAGCGCGAGCGCAAGGCGTGATCCGTCGCGTCGCGTGGCGTCGTAGAGGATCACCGCCTCGCCGCCGGCGTGGGCGCGCGTCCAGGTCCACCGTGCGAAGCCGCGCTCGAGCGGCTCGTCGCCCATGTTGCTGTCGAGATAGCCATGCCCGGACCAGGAGAGAGCGGGCTCCGTGAGCGCGACCTCGACCCGTGCAGCCGGGGCGAGCGGCGCCCAGCGGTGCAGCCCCCTGGCATCGAGAGGAAAGGCCTCGGCGCCGAAAGCGGCGGGCAGGAGCCTGATCGTTCCGCGGAGCCGGAAGGGCAGGGGAGCGGAACGCTCGGCGAAGACAACCGTGAGCGCGGTGCCGTCCCAGGCGAGCTCGCTTGGTCCAACAACGAAACGATCGACGCTCCGCTGGAGCGACCACGCTCCCCGTTCGGTCATCGCCCAGCGGCGCCTCGGCCCGTAGAGAGCGATGTTGACCGCGACATGGTTCTCCGGCTCCGCCACGCCGCCGCCGCGTGCCCGCGCGAGAGCGTAGTACGGAGAGAACACCGAACCGACGAAGGCGATGACAGTGAAGCCGTGGCGCCCGTCGTCGCTCAAGCCGTCGAGATACCACCAGAGATAGCCGCCGGGGCGAACCGGCGTATCGAAACGGAGCGACGGCTGAGATGTTCCACCGCCGCTGCCGCTGCAAGGCGGCCCGAGAGGATCGCCATCGGCACCCCGGCTCCCGGATGAACGCTCCCCCCCGCAAGCAGAAGGCCCGGCAGGCGCGTCCGTGCTCCCGGCCGCCGGAACGCGGCCGACCAGCCGTGCAGCGCCCGGCCATAGAGCGCTCCCCCGGTCGCCGGGAACAGGGCCGCGAACTGCTCCGGCCCCGTCACCACCGCCTGGCGCTCGCTCAAGGTCAGGCCCGCTTGGCGCAGCCGATCGAACAGTCTCTCTTCGCATCGTGCGATCTCCGAGGCCGTCGGGGGGCGCGTGTCGCCATCCGCCGGCGCGTTGACGAGGCAGAACAGGCGCTCGGTGCCCTCGGGCTCCGCGTCGTTGGGGTCGCCGCGGTCCTGGGCGCAGAGATAGACCGTGGGGTCGTCGGGCAGGCGCCGGCGGCCGAGGATCGTTTCGAACTCCTCCGGATAGTCGCGCGAGAAGAACACGTTGTGGCGGAGCAGTGGGAAGCCCGAGGCGCGTGCCGCGAGGCTCCAGGTGACGGCGGAGAGGGAACGTGGCGGCGCGGACCCGGCGGTGGCCGCGGCGGCCGCGGGCCCGAACAGGCCGGTGCGCAGCGCCGCATGGTCGGCCGTGGCGATCACCGCATCGGCCTCGATCTCCTCCCCGGTCGCAAGCCGGACGCCGTGCGCGCGGCCGGTCTCCGCGAGCACGGCGGCGACCTCGGCACGATACCGGAACACCGCCCCGCGCCGTGCAGCGGCCTCCGCAAACGCGCGGGCGAGACGATGCATGCCGCCCTCGACGATCCACACCCCCTCCTGCTCGGCATGCGCGATCAGCATCAGCGTCGCCGGCGCGGCGAAGGGGGAGGCGCCGCAATAGGTCGCATAGCGCCCGAAGAGCTGGCGCAGCCGCGCGTCTTTGAAGTGCCGCCCGAGCTCCGACCAGAGGGTGGCGAAGGGGGCGACGCGGGCGAGCGCCGGCAGGCCGCGCAGGCCCGCGCGCCAGGCGAGACCGAGCGGGGACGGGCGCTCGGCCTGCATGAAACTCGCCTCGAGCGTGCGGAAGATCCGGCCCGCGCGGGCGATGAACGCGCGGTAGCCGCGCGCCTCGGCAGGCCCAGCGAAGGCGCCAATCGCCTCGGCGCTCGCCTCGCGGTCGGCGAACAGGTCGAGCACCGAGCCATCCTGCCAGTGATGGCGGGCGAGCACGTCGAGGCGACGCGTCTGGACATAATCCTCGAGGGCAAGCCCGGCATCGGCGAAGAGCTGCTCGAGCACCCAGCGCATCGTCAGAACGGTCGGCCCGGAATCGATCGCCCGCCCCGCGACCTCGACCGCGCGCATCTTCCCGCCCGGCGCGGCGGCGCGTTCGCAGACGGTGACGGCAACGCCCCGCGCGGCGAGATCGAGCGCGGCGGCGAGCCCGCCGGCTCCAGCCCCGATGACCACCACGTGGCTCTCTCGCATCCGCCTCCGTTCCTTCTCGAGACCGTTCCGGAAAAAGTGATTGACGCGACTGTCAAGTCAGACTGACAGTGTAGCGCGACAAGGGCGCTTGACGCATCGGCCAAACGTCCTTCCCTGCGGGAGGTACCTTTCATGGATGCCATCACGCGGATCGAACGCGCTCTCGCCGGATCTCTCGCCCTGACCGAACGCCCAGGGGCGCCGCCACGGCTCGGCGAAGCCATGCGCTACGCCGTCTTTCCGCGCGGCGCCCGCGTCCGCCCGAGGCTCTGCCTTGCCGTTGCCTCCGCCTGCGGCGACGACCTCCCCGAGCTTTCCGACGCCGCGGCGGCCGCGATCGAGCTTCTTCACTGTGCCTCGCTGGTGCACGACGACCTGCCGTGCTTCGACGATGCCGCCCTGCGCCGCGGCAAGCCCGCGCTTCACCGAGCCTTCGGCGAACCGCTCGCCGTTCTCGCCGGCGATGCGCTGATCGTGCTCGCCTTCCAGACGGTCGCGCGCGCGGCGCCGCTTTCGCCTGCACGCGCTGCCGCCATCCTGGTCGCGCTCGGCGATGGCGTGGGGGTGCCGTTCGGAATCGTCGCGGGGCAGGCGTGGGAATGCGAGGCGGAGGTCGATCTCGCAGCGTATCAGCGACAGAAGACCGGGGCCCTGTTCGCCGCCGCCGCCATGGCCGGGGCGCTCGCGGCCGGAGCGCCGGCCGATCCCTGGCGGCTCTTCGGCGAGCGCCTCGGCGAGGCCTACCAGGTCGCCGACGATCTGGCCGATGCCGTCTGCGAGGAACGCGAGAGCGGCAAGACCTGCGGCCAGGATGTCGCGCATGACCGTCCCTCGGCCGTGCGCAGCCTCGGCCTTGCGGGGGCGGTGCGCCGGCTCGAGGCTCTGACGGAGGAGGCCGTGGCGGCCGTGCCGGCCTGCGACGGGGCGGCGCAGCTCAAGGCCCTGATCCGCAGCGAGGCCCGGCGCCTTCTGCCGGAGAAGCTCGCGCTCACCACCGCCTGAGCCATGGCGGCGGTCGACGGCAAGGCGGAGGCGCGCGCATCGCCCGGGGCTCTGCGGTCCGTGGTCGACCGGGTGCTTGCCTGGCGCGACAGCCGGATCGCCGACCCGCGCTTCCGCGCCTGGGCCGCCCGGTTCCCCCTCACACGCTGGCGTGCTAGGCGCGAGGCGCGGGCGCTGTTCGACCTCTGCGCCGGGTTCGTCTACTCGCAGGTTCTGCTCGCCTGCGTTCGGCTTGGTCTGTTCGATCTTGTCGCCAAGCAGCCGCTTGCCGACCCGGCAATCGCGGCGCGGATGGGCCTCTCTGTCGCGTCCGCCACGCGGCTCATCGAGGCGGCCGTGTCGCTTCGGCTCCTGCGTCGGACGGCGGATGGCAGGGTCACGCTCGGCCCGCTCGGGGCGGCCATGGTCGGCAATGCCGGGCTCGCGGCGATGGTCGAGCATCACGCCCTCGTCTATCGCGACCTCGCCGACCCGGTGTCGCTCCTGCGCGGCGAGGTGACAGAGCGGGCGCTCGCCCGCTACTGGCCCTATGCCGCCGAGGGGAGCCACGCCGGGCTCGGGGACGCCGAGGTCGCCCCCTACACCGCGCTGATGGCGGCCACACAGCCGCTCGTCTCTACTGAGGTGCTTGGGGCCTACGACTTCTCCGGGCACCGCTGCCTGCTCGATGTCGGCGGCGGCGACGGAAGTTTCCTTGCCGCCGTCGGGCGGCGCCACGGCCACCTGTCGCTGCTCCTGTTCGACCTTCCCGCCGTCGCGTCCCGTGCCGAAGCGCGGCTCGCCGGTGCGGGGCTCGCTGGCCGCTCGCGCTGCATCGGCGGGGATTTCCTGACCGATCCGCTCCCCGAGGGCGCCGACATCGTCTCGCTCGTCCGCGTCCTGCATGACCATGACGACGAGCGGGTCGGGCGCATTCTTGCCGCGGTGCGGCGCGCCCTCCCTCCCGGCGGGACGCTTCTCGTCGCCGAGCCGCTTGCCGACACCCCGGGCGCGGAGCCGATCGGCGCCGCGTATTTCGGCTTCTACCTCTTAGCGATGGGGCGTGGCCAGGCGCGCAGCGTGGCGCGGCTCTCGGAACTCCTCGCGCGCGCCGGCTTCCGCGACGTGCGTCAGCATCGCACCGACACGCCGTTGCTGACGGGGCTTCTGACTGCGCGTGCGGGCAATCGGTCGTGAGCGACTGTCAATCTTGCTTGACCAGAAAAAGCGTCAAGCTAGACTGACACTGAATGGTCGGTCGGGCGGACCGATGCGACGGAGGAGCGAGCCCCCGGCGCCGGCCGAATCGGGAGAGGCGGTTCATGGACGCACTCGCTGTCCTATTGAAAGCGCCGGAAACGCTGGCCCTGAGCCGGCTGCCGCTCGCCGAGCCGGGCGAGGCGGATGTCGTCGTCGAGGTCGAGTGGAGCGGCATCAGCACCGGGACGGAGCGACTGCTCTACACGGGCCGCATGCCGCCCTTCCCCGGCATGGGCTACCCGCTCGTGCCCGGCTACGAATCGGTGGGCCGGATCGTCGCTGCCGGTCCGCGCGCCGACCGCCCCGTCGGCGCCCGCGTGTTCGTCCCCGGCGCCCGCTGCTTCGGTGAGGTGCGGGGGCTGTTCGGCGGGGCCGCCTCGCGTCTCGTCGTCCCCGGAGCCAAAGCAAGGCCGATTGGCGAAGCGATGGGCGAGCGCGGCGTGCTGCTCGCTCTTGCTGCCACCGCGCACCATGCCGTTGCCGCACCCGGAGCGGCCCTGCCCGATCTCATCGTCGGCCATGGTGTGCTCGGGCGTTTGATCGCGCGCCTCGTCCTTGCCTTAGGCGGCGCACCGCCGACCGTGTGGGAAACCAACCCCGCCCGTGCGAGCGGGGCGAAAGGCTATTCCGTCATCGACCCGATCAACGACGAGCGTCGCGACTATACGGCGATCCATGATGTCAGCGGCGATGCGACCATCCTCGATGCGCTGGTCGCGCGGCTCGCCCCTGGCGGCGAGATCGTCCTCGCCGGCTTCTATGCCGACCGTCTCTCCTTCGCCTTTCCCCCCGCCTTCATGCGCGAGGCGCGGCTGCGGATCGCTGCGGAGTGGCGCGAGGCCGATCTCGACGCGGTGGTGGCGCTGATCGAGGCGGGCAGGCTCTCGCTCGATGGGCTGATCACCCACCACCAGCCGGCGACCGCCGCCGCCGAGGCCTACCGCACCGCGTTCGGCGACCCGGCCTGCTTGAAGATGGTGCTCGACTGGAGGGCTTGTGCATGAACGCAGCGCTTCCCGCCACGCCTGTCGCGCCCGCGCAGCTGAGCCAAGCGGCGGCGCTCCGCGCGGAGGCCGCGATCGAGCCGGACCTGCCCTCGACCGCCGCGCCCACTAAGAAGACGCAGATCATTGCGATCTACGGCAAGGGGGGAATCGGCAAGTCGTTCACCCTTGCCAATCTCAGCTACATGATGGCGCAGCAGGGCAGACGCGTCCTGCTCATCGGCTGCGACCCGAAGAGCGACACGACCTCGCTGCTCTTCGGCGGCCGCTCCTGCCCCACCATCATCGAGACCTCCTTGCGCAAGAAGGCGGCCGGGGAGGCGGTCGCGATCGGCGACGTGTGCTTCAAGCGCGACGGCGTGTTCGCGATGGAGCTCGGCGGCCCCGAGGTCGGGCGCGGCTGCGGCGGCAGGGGAATCATCCACGGCTTCGAGCTGCTCGAGAAGCTCGGCTTCCACAACTGGGACTTCGACTACGTCCTGCTCGACTTCCTCGGCGATGTCGTGTGCGGCGGTTTCGGCCTGCCGATCGCGCGCGACATGTGCCAGAAGGTGATCGTCGTCGCCTCGAATGACCTGCAGTCGCTCTACGTCGCCAACAATGTCTGCTCCGCGGTCGAGTACTTCCGCAAGCTCGGCGGCAATGTCGGCGTCGCCGGAATGGTCATCAACAAGGATGACGGCACGGGCGAGGCGCAGGCTTTTGCGGAGAAGGCGGGCGTTCCCGTCCTCGCCTCCATCCCGGCGCACGAGGACATACGCCGCAAGAGCGCGGCCTACGAGATCATCGGCAGGCCAGGTTCCCCCTGGGCGCCGCTGTTCGAATCGCTCGCGCAAAGGGTCGCTGAGTCGCCGCCCGTCCGGCCGACCCCGCTGAGCCAGGACGCTCTGCTCGGCCTGTTCAAGGGCGAGACGGTTGGCCGCGACGTCGTGCTTGATCCTGCGACAATGGAGGACATGTGCGCCGGCGAGACGGTCACGAAACCCTCGCTCGAAGTGGTCTACGAGGGCGCGTGAGATGAACGCCGTCACGCCGCCAAAACCTGAGCACGTGACCGCGGCCGGGACAGCCCTATCGGGCGCCGGCTGCCATGGTGGGCGGGAGACGATGCGCGAGGCGGCGCGCGCCGCCGGCAAATCCGAGGCGCTCGAGCGTCTGCAGAAGGACTATCCGCAGGGTCCGCACGATCAGCCGCAGTCGATGTGCCCCGCCTTCGGGTCGCTGCGCGTTGGCCTCAGGATGCGTCGGACGGCGACCATCCTTTCGGGCAGTGCCTGCTGCGTCTACGGCCTCACCTTCACGAGCCACTTCTACGGCGCGCGCCGCACCGTCGGCTACGTGCCGTTCAACTCCGAGACGCTCGTGACCGGCAAGCTGTTCGAGGACATCCGCGAGGCGGTGCACCAGACGGCGAAGCCGGAGGACTACGACGCGGTCGTGGTAATCAATCTCTGCGTGCCGACGGCCTCCGGCGTGCCGCTCGATCTCCTGCCCAAGGAGATCAACGGCGTGCGGATCATCGGCATCGATGTTCCCGGCTTCGGGGTGCCGACGCATGCCGAGGCGAAGGACGTTCTTGCGGGCGCGATGCTGCGCTATGCGCGCGCCGAAGCCGAGGCCGGCCCGGTTGCGCGGCCGCGCAACCTTGTCGAGGGCGCGCGCACGGTCGCTCTGATCGGCGAGCTCTTCCCCGGTGACCCGCCCGGTGTGGCGGCGCTGCTCGCGCCGATGGGGCTTGCGCTCGCGCCGCAGACGCCAGCGCGCGAGTGGCGCGACCTCTACGCGGCGCTCGACTGCGCCGTGGCTGCCGCGGTCCACCCCTTCTACACCGCTGCTGTCCGCGAGTTCCGTGCGGCGGGGCGGCCGGTCGTCGGCTCGGCGCCGGTCGGCGTCGAGGGCACCGCCGCCTGGCTCGAAGCGGTGGCCGACGCGGCCGGGATCGAGGCGGCCGCGCTCGACGCGGCGAAGGCGCGCGCACTTCCTGCTATCAAGGCTGCGCTCGCCGCCAACCCGATCCGCGCGCGGATCACCGTCTCCGGCTACGAGGGGTCGGAGCTCCTGGTCGCGCGCCTCCTCGTCGAGGCCGGCGCCGAGGTTCCCTATGTCGGCACGGCCTGTCCGCGGACGGAATGGTCCGACCCGGATCGGGAATGGCTCGAGGCGCGCGGCGTGCATGTGCAGTATCGCGCCTCGCTCGAGCAGGATGTCGCGGCGATGCTCGATGCCCGCCCCGACCTCGCCGTCGGCACCACGCCGCTCGTGCAGAAGGCGAAGGAGCGCGGCATCCCCGCACTCTACTTCACCAACATGGTCTCGGCCCGGCCCCTGTTCGGACCGGCGGGGGCAGGGGCGCTCGCCGCGATTGTTGCGGCGCAGACACGCGGCAGCGAGCGCTTCCGTCGCATGGTCGGCTTCTTCGAGGGCGTGGGAACGCCAGAGGGTGCAGGCTACGGCTTCACCGATCGTCCGGTCGACCCGCCAGGCTTCCGCGAGCGCCAGAGGAAGCTCCGCGCGGCGCGGGCGAAGGCCGAAGAGGCGGTGGGGAGCTGAGCGATGCTCGTTCTCGACCACGACAGGGCAGGCGGCTACTGGGGTGCTGTCTACGCTTTTTCTGCGGTGCGCGGATTGCGCGTGGTGATCGACGGCCCGGTCGGCTGCGAAAACCTGCCGGTGACGGCAGTGCTCCACTACACTGATGCGCTGCCTCCCCACGAGCTTCCGGTCGTGGTCACTGGGCTCGACGAGGAGAGCCTGTCGCAGAACGGCACCGAAGGCGCGCTCAAGCGCGCGGCAGGAACGCAGGACCCCGATCTTCCCGCCGTCGTCGTCACCGGCTCGATCGCCGAGATGATCGGCGGCGGCGTGACGCCCGAGGGGTCGAACCTGCAGCGTTTCATTCCGCGCACGATCGACGAGGACCAGTGGCAGGCGGCCGATCGCGCGATCAACTGGCTGTGGACGGAGTTCGGCGCGCGGCGGACGAGGATACGACCGCGCAAGGAGCGCAAGCCCGGAGAGAAGCCGCGCGTCAACATCATCGGGCCGATCTACGGGACCTTCAACATGCCGTCCGATCTCGCCGAGATCCGCCGGCTCGTCGAGGGCATCGGCTGCGAGATCAACATGGTGTTCCCGCTCGGCAGCCACATCGACGACATCCCGAAGCTCGCCGAGGCCGACGTCAACATCTGCATGTACCGAGAATTCGGCTCACGTCTGTGCGAGACGCTCGAGCGGCCGTGGCTGCGCGCCCCGATCGGGCTGTTCGCCACCACCAACTTCCTGCGCACGCTCGGCGAGCTCGTGGGCCTCGACCCGGAGCCCTTCATCGAACGCGAGAAGCACACGACGATCAAGCCGATCTGGGACCTCTGGCGGAGCGTGACGCAGGACTTCTTCGGTTCCGCCTCCTTCGCCGTGGTCGCGACCGAGACCTACGCGCGTGGCCTCAGACGCTTTCTCGAGGAGGAGATGGGCGTCCCGTGCGCCTTCTCCTTCGCGCGAAGGCCGGGCGAGAAGCCGGACAATGCGGCCGTGCGGGCGGCGATGCGCGCCTCGCCGCCGCTCGTTCTGTTCGGCTCCTACAACGAGCGGATGTATGCGGCCGAGCTCGGCGGCCGGTCGATGTACATCCCCGCCTCCTTTCCCGGCGCGATCATCCGTCGCGCCACCGGCACGCCGTTCATGGGCTACGCGGGCGCGACCTACATCGTGCAGGAATTCTGCAACGCGCTGTTCGACGCTCTGTTCCACATCCTGCCGCTCGGGACCGACCTCGACCGCGTTGAGCCGACGCCGATGCGGGCGCGCGAGCACGCCGCCGCGCAGTGGGACGAGGAGGCAGCCGCGCTCCTGCAGCGGCATCTCGAGGCGGAGCCGTTCCTCGTGCGGATCTCTGCGGCGAAGCGTCTGCGCGAGCGCGTCGAGGCCTACGCGCGGGCGGCCGGCGAAGAGCGCGTGCGGGCGAGCGACGTTCGCGCCGTGCTCGGCGAGGCACCTGAGGCCGTGGTTGCATGAGCGCGACGGAACACGCTCGCAACGGCCGGACCGATTGCACCCGGAAGTCCCGGGTCACCTCTCGTCCGTGGTGGTCACGGCGATCCCCGCCGCGCGGGACGTGCGCGGTAACACCGCCAGCCAAAAGGAGACGACATGGCTGACAGGCAAGACACTTCGCTGTCTGGGCTGACGGAGAACGAGGCGAGGGAGTTCCACGCGATCTTCGTGCAATCCTTCGTCGTCTACACTGTGATCGCGATCATCGCGCACTTCCTCGTGTGGATGTGGCGCCCCTGGTTCCCGGGGCCCCGCGGCTACGCGCAGCAGCTGCTCGATACCGCGACCACGGCCGTCTCGTACCTGGTGTAGGAGGGGGAGACCATGTGGCGCATCTGGCTGATCTTCGATCCCAGGCGTGTCCTCGTCGGACTCGCCACCTTCCTGCTGATCCTCGCGCTCCTGATCCACTTCATCCTGCTCGGAACCGACAGGTACAACTGGATCGAGGGTCCGCGCCCGGCAGCGGTGACGCAGCAGGCGTCGCCGATGCCGCCGTCGCGGTAGCGAGCCAAGGCCGGCAGCCGAGGGGCGAGGGGCGTCCCTCAGCGTCACTCGGCTGCTGGCACCCGCAACGAAGAGGCCGACCAACCTCGACCTCGACACCCTGGAGTTTCGACCATGTCGATGCTCAGTTTCGAGAAGAAGTACAGAGTCCGGGGAGGGACCCTGGTCGGGGGCGATCTGTTCGACTTCTGGATCGGGCCCTTCTATGTCGGATTCTTCGGCGTCACGACGATCTTCTTCACCGTGCTCGGCACGGCGCTGATCCTTTATGGAGCGGCGATCGGCGGCACGTGGAACATCTGGAAGATCAACATCCCGCCGCCGGATCTCTCCTATGGGCTCGGCTTCGCCCCTCTGAAGGAGGGGGGGCTGTGGCAGCTCATCACCGTCTGCGCCCTCGGCGCCTTCGTCTCCTGGGCGCTGCGCCAGGCGGAGATCGCCCGCAAGCTCGGGATGGGCTTGCACATTCCGTTCGCTTTCGGAATGGCGATCTTCGCCTACTTCACCCTCGTCGTCATCCGCCCGGTGCTGATGGGTGCCTGGGGCCATGGCTTCCCCTACGGCATCTTCAGCCATCTCGACTGGGTCTCGAACGTCGGCTACCAGTACCTGCACTTCCACTACAACCCCGCGCACATGATCGCGGTGACGTTCTTCTTCACCACGACGCTTGCGTTGTCGCTGCACGGGGCGCTCGTTCTGTCGGCGATCAACCCGCCGAAGGGGCAGCCGGTGAAGACGGCCGAGCACGAGAACACGTTCTTCCGGGACACGATCGGCTATTCGATCGGCACGCTTGGCATTCACCGGCTGGGCCTGTTCCTCGCCCTGTCGGCAGGGTTCTGGAGCGCGGTCTGCATCGTGATCAGCGGTCCGTTCTGGACGCGGGGCTGGCCGGAGTGGTGGGGCTGGTGGCTCAACCTGCCGATCTGGAGCTAGGGAGAGCGCCATGGCCGAGTATCTCAACATCTTCACCCGAGTGCAGGTCCGCGGGCCTGCCTATCCGGGGGTGCCGCTCCCGCCGAGCGACGAGAAACGCACCGGGGTGCCGCGCTTCGTGCACCTGCTCGGGCGCTTTGGCGATGCGCAGCTCGGGCCGATCTATCTCGGCTGGCTCGGCGTTCTGTCGCTCGCCACGGGCGCGATCGCGATCGTCATCATCGGGCTCAACATGTTGGCCTCGGTCAACTGGAACCCGGTGCAGTTCGTGCGGCAGTTCTTCTGGCTCGCGCTCGAGCCGCCACCGCCCCATTACGGCCTCTCCTTCCCGCCGCTCGCGGAGGGCGGCTGGTGGCTGATCGCCGGCTTCTTCCTCACCACCTCGATCATCCTCTGGTGGTGCCGCGTCTACCGCCGGGCGCGCCAGCTCGGGATGGGAACGCACGTGGCCTGGGCCTTCGCCGCGGCGATCTGGCTGTACCTCGTGCTTGGCTTCATCCGTCCCCTCCTGATGGGAAGCTGGGGCGAGGGCGTGCCGTTCGGCATCTTCCCGCATCTCGACTGGACGGCGGCGTTCTCGATCCGCTACGGCAACCTCTTCTACAATCCGTTCCACGCTCTCTCGATCGTCTTCCTCTACGGCTCCGTTCTCCTCTTCGCGATGCACGGCGCGACGATCCTTGCCGTCAGCCGTTTCGGCGGCGAGCGCGAGATCGAGCAGACTCTAGATCGCGGAACAGCGGCCGAGCGCGCGGCGATCTTCTGGCGCTGGACCATGGGGTTCAACGCCACCTACGAGTCGATCCATCGCTGGGCCTGGTGGTTCGCGGTGCTCTGCCCGCTGACGGGAGGCATCGGCATCCTGCTCACCGGAACCGTGGTGGACAACTGGTATCTCTGGGCCGTCCAGCATGGCTTCGCGCCGGAGTATCCGGCGTGGTTCCCACCCTCGGTCGATCCTGCGACCCTGCCAGGAGCGCTGCGATGAACATCCTCGCACAATCGGCCCTCGGCCTCGCCGCGGCGGCCGGCGCGGCGATCGTCCTCCTCACCTTCGAGCGGCCGCCGGTCGAGACCGTGCAGCGTGGCTTCCGGGGCACGGGCATGGAGCTCGTGCACACGCCGCGGGCGCTGCAGGCGATCGCAGCGCGGAACATCCCGCCCGAGCCGACGGAGAAGGTCGAGCCTGCGGGGCAGAAGGCAAGCGAGGTCTATGAGAATGTGCAGGTGCTCGGAGATCTCGACGCGGCTGAGTTCAACCGCCTGATGATCGCCATCACCGCCTGGGTCTCGCCCGACCAGGGGTGCAACTACTGCCACAACGTCGAGAACATGGCGTCCGACGAGGTCTATACGAAGACCGTGACCCGGCGGATGCTGCAGATGACCAAGGCGATCAACGCCAACTGGCAGACGCATGTGAAGGACACGGGCGTCACCTGCTACACGTGCCACAGGGGCCAGCCCGTTCCGGCCTATGTCTGGTACACCGAACCGGGCAGGACCTCAGGCATGCTCGCGGGCTCGGGCGGGCAGAACGTCGTTTCGTCTGCTGCGGGGCTGTCGTCGCTTCCCTACGAGCCCTTCACCGCTTTCTTCCAGGATGCGCTCCCGATCCGTGTGAACGGCACAACGCCGCACGGGCCGAACAACCGCTCCTCGATCAAGCAGGCCGAGTGGACTTACGCGCTGATGATGCATTTCTCCCAGGCGACGGGGCAGAACTGCACTTTTTGCCACAACAGCCGGAACTTCGGTTCGTGGTACGACGCACCCCCCTCGCGCGTCAGCGCCTGGTACGGAATCCGAATGGTGCGTGAGATCAACAACGACTTCATCACGCCGCTGACGCCCCTGTGGCGTGCCAACCCGGCCGGGCCACCGGAGGCGGGTGACGCCGCACGTCTCGCGCGCCTTGGGCCGCACGGGGACGCGCTCAAGACGAACTGCATGACCTGCCACCAGGGCGCCTACAGGCCTCTGCTTGGCGCGCCGATGCTGCGCGACTATCCGGCGCTCAACGAGGTGAGCCTCTCTCCGACGACGCCGCGGTCGGCAGCGCTGATGCCGCGGTAGGCCGGTGCACCTCCGAGGCGATGGAACCCGGCGTGGTTCCATCGCCTCGCGCTCTCCTGGCTGACCGAGGGGTTTCGCAGCTGTGCCGCCCACCCCTCCTCCACGCGTGACCTGACCTGACGCTCCCGCATCGGTGGCCGGGAGGCGCCCGCGTGGATGTTCGTGCTTGAGGAGACTTGGGTAACGCGCGAGGATCCGCACGTGACAGCGGGAACGAACAGCACCAGGAGATGACGGCGAGCGGCGGATCGGCGGAACGACAGCGATACGCTGCCATGCGGACGGTCGGCGCCGGCGCAGGCTTCGCCGGGGATCGGATCGATCCGGCCGTGGCGCTCGCGACGTCAGGGCTCTGCGACGCGGTGGTGCTCGAATGCCTCGCGGAGCGGACGCTCGTCGCGGCGCTTCGCGCGCGCCGCGCCGACCCGAACGCCGGGGCGGACCCCCGCCTTCGGCGCCGGCTCACCCCGCTGCTCGGCCCCGCGCGACGGTCAGGCAGCCGGATCATCAGCAATCTGGGTGCTGCGAACCCCGCCGCCGCGGCGCGGGCGATCGTGGCGCTGGCGCGGGAGCTGGGGCTTTCGGGGCTGCGTGTCGCCGCCGTGGTCGGCGATGATGTGCTGCCGCTTGCCGGGGAGATCGCCTGGACCGAGAAGATCGAGGGGACGCTCCTCGGCGCGCACGCCTATCTCGGGGCGGATGCGCTCGCGCCCGCGATCGAGGCCGGCGCCGACGTCATCGTCACGGGCCGGACTGCGGACAGCGCCCTGTTCGCCGCCGAGATCGTTCCGATCCTGGATGGAAGAGAGACCGCACTCGCGGGGGCGCTGACCGTCGGCCATCTTCTCGAATGCGGCGGCCAGGTCAGCGGCGGGAACTTCGAGGGGCCGGACGGGGAGAGACTCTCGGCGGCGGCGCTCGCATCGCTCGGCTATCCGCTTGCGACCGTGAGGCCGGACGGGAGTGCGGAGCTCTTCCTGCTCGAGGGAGCGCCCGGTCGACTCGATCGCCTCACCGCGACGTTGCAGCTCCTCTACGAGGTGCATGATCCGGCACGCTACATCACGCCCGATCTGATCCTCGACTTCACCAGCATCCGGATCGAGGAGACGGGCCGAAACCGCGTGCGCGTCTCGGGCGCGGCTGCCCAGGGCCGGCCGGAGGCGCTAAAGGTGTCCGGCTTCGTCGAGCGGCCGGGCATGATCGCCGATGTCGAGATCGGCTTCGCCGGCACGGGGGCAGAGGCGCGCGCGCGGCTTGCCGCCGATGTGCTTCGGCATCGGCTCGCCGACCTCCCGGAAGAGGATGTCAGGATCGATCTGGTCGGGATCGATTCGATTCTCGCCGGGCGCAACGCCGGCAATGCGGGGCTTGCCGAATGCCGCGTCCACGTCTCTGCCCGATGCCCCGATGCGGAGGCGGCGCAGGCGATCGAGGACGAGGTCTATGCTCTCACGCTCTCCGGCCCCGCGGGAGGGGCAGGGCTCAGGAGCGAGCGTCGCCCGCGCCTTGACGTGGTGGATGGGCTGATCGACCGCGCGCGCGTCACCCCTTCCCTCGTCTGGGAGACCGTGCCGTGAGGGTTGGCGCGCTCGCCGTCGGGCGATCGGGCGATAAGGGGTCGGTGCTCGACTTGACCCTCGTGGCGCGGGACGAGGCGGCCTATGCGCGTCTGGCCCGGGCGATCACCGCCGAGGTGGCGCAGCGGGCGCTCGAGGGCGTCTGTCCGGGCACCGTCATCCGCTACGAGTGCCCGGGGCTTCTCGCGCTGAAATTCGTCGTCGCCGGAGCGCTTCCGGGGGGCGTGTACGCCTCGCTGCGGGCCGGGATGCATTGGCAGAAGGCAGCGATCTGGGCGCTCCTCGATCTCGAGATCGAGTGACCGGCACGTCCGGTCGTGCTGCACGCAAAACAGCCGAAGCGCCGCCGACGCCTCGGTGAGGCAAGCGGGCCCCAAAGCCAGAACAGCACGAGAAGGGAGGCAGCAGCCGCAACACCGGCCGCTGGCACACCCCCGCGCGGGGCCGCGGCCTCGGATCCCGCGCATCCGCCGCCGCTCCTCCCCACCGCCGGGACGAGCCGGCGCAGCGGCGTCAGACGTCCACCGCCTCGGCGTCGAGCGTCGCGGCGTTCTCCTGGATGAACGCGAAGCGGAGCTCGGGTCTGCGGCCCATCAAGGCCTCGACGATGTCCTGCGTCCGGGCGAACTGTTCGGGCGGCATCGTCACGCGCAACAGCGTCCGACGTTTCGGGTCCATCGTCGTCTCACGCAGTGTGGCGGGCGGCATCTCGCCAAGCCCCTTGAACCGGCTCACCTCGACCTTCGTTCCTGGCTTGAACCGCTTGCGCTCGCGCTCGAGCGCCGCCTCGTCCTGGGCGTAGACGGTGAGGCCAGCGCCGCTCAGCCGGAAGAGCGGCGGGCGGGCGAGGAACAGGTGCCCCTTCCGCACAAGCTCGGGAAGCTCGCGCCAGAAGAAGGTCATCAGCAGCGCCGCAATGTGGGCGCCGTCGACATCGGCATCGGTCATGATGATGATCCGGCCGTAGCGGAGCCGCTCGAGCGAGAAGGCGTTTCCCGTGCCGCAGCCGAGCGCCTCGATCAGGTCCTTCAATTCCTGGTTCGCGCGCATTTTTTCGGCTGTGGCCGAGGCGACATTCAGGATCTTGCCCCGAAGCGGCAGCACGGCCTGCGTCTCGCGGTCGCGCGCCTGCTTGGCCGAGCCGCCGGCGCTGTCGCCTTCGACGATGAAGAGTTCGCTGCCATCACGTTCCTCGCGCGAGCAGTCGGCGAGCTTGCCGGGAAGCCTAAGCTTGCGCGTTGCGGTCTTGCGCGCGGTGGTCGCCTGCTCGCGGCGGGCGAGCCGCTCCTCGGCGCGGGAGATCGCGAAGGCGAGCAGGTTCGCCGCCGTCTCAGGGTCGCCGGTGAGCCAATGGTCGAAGCGGTCACGGATTGCGTTCTCGACCCAGCGCGCCGCCTCAGGCGTGGTGAGCTTGTCCTTCGTCTGGCCCTGGAACTGCGGCTCGCGGATGAACACGGAAAGCATGGCCGCCGCCCCGCCCATCAGGTCCTCTCCCGTCACCTGCGCCCCGCGCTTGTTGCCGACGAGCTCCGCATAGGCGCGCAGGCCCTTGAGAAGGGCCGAGCGGAATCCCTGCTCGTGCGTGCCGCCCAAGGGCGTGGGAACGGTGTTGCAATAGGCGTTCAGGAACCCCTCGCTTGAGATCAGCCAGGTGACCGCCCATTCCACCCTGCCGCCGCCCTCGAGCGCCGCTTCGCCCTCAAAATGTCTCGGCGTGAGTTGCTCCTTTCCCTCGGTCGCGGCGGCGAGGAAGTCGGCGAGGCCGCCGGGGAAGTGAAGCGTCGCCTCTACCGGGGTGGGATCATCCTTCGCGATCAGGGACGGGTCGCAGCGCCAGCGTATCTCGACGCCGCGAAACAGATAGGCCTTCGACCGGGCCATCCGGAACAGGCGGTTGGGGCGGAAATGGCAGTCCTTGAAGATCGTGCGGTCGGGCCGGAACCGAACCTCCGTGCCGCGACGGTTGTTCACCGTGCCCTTGGTGAGAAGCTTTGAGGTCGGCTTGCCGCGCGCGAAGCTCATCGCGTAGAGCGTGCGGTCACGCGCGACCTCGACCTCGAGCGTCTCAGACAGCGCGTTCACCACCGAGGCGCCGACGCCATGCAGCCCGCCGGAGGTGTCGTAGGCCTTGCCGCCGAACTTTCCGCCCGAGTGAAGTGTGGTGAGGATCACCTCGAGCGCCGACTTGTCCTTGAATTTCGGGTGCGGGTCGACGGGGATGCCCCGCCCGTTGTCGCGCACCGTCACCCAGTCGTCCTTGCCGAGCGTGAGCTCGATGAAGGTCGCATGGCCGGCAACCGCCTCGTCCATCGCGTTGTCGAGGATCTCGGCGACGAGATGGTGCAGGGCGTTCTCGTCCGTGCCGCCGATATACATTCCTGGCCGGCGCCGGACCGGTTCGAGCCCCTCGAGAACCTCGATGTCCTTGGCGGTGTAACCGGCTTCCGCCTTGCCTGCCGTGCCGCCGAACAGGTCGTTCATGCTGTGTTCCTCTTCCAGGCAGGCAAAGTAGGCCATTGGCCGTCACGCCTACAAGCTCTTGTGGCGGCTGGCACGAACTCGGAAGCTACGGCCGATCGCCCTGCGCGTTGTCGCGGAGCGGCAGATGACAGGGCAGGGTGCCTCCGTCCCCTCTCGCGCCATAGCCCGCGCGCGGGGAGGTTGGGATCGGTTGCGATGACGGGGTGTCTCGCAGCCGGTTCCCGTCCCCGACGCGGCGTCCGCTCAGCGGAACACGATCCCGGTCAAGCGCTGGTCGGAGGCGAAGAGAGGGAAGACGTTGCGGCCGCGCGCATAGGCCCAGAGGGAGATCTCGTTGTCCGCCGGCGTGCTCCGGCGGTAGTCGTTCCAGCGCGTCGAGAAATAGGCGACGCCCTGCTGGCGGATCGTGCGCACGCCCTGGCGTAGGGCGAAGGTCTGCGCGACGGGAGAGTGCCCGGGAGCGGAGGCGATGGCGATCTTGCAACCGCCGAGGACAAGGAACGCTGAGGGTGCCCAGGGGAGCTGCGTCATCCGCCCGATCCGCGCAGTCTCGACCGTGATTTCGGTCGTGCAGAGCCGGATCTCCTCGTCGCGCCTCGAGAACTCGAGTCCTCCCTGGAGGCCTCCGGGATAGGGCCCGCCTTTGGTCGCGTGCGTGAACAGGCCGCCGCACAAGATGGTGCCGGCCGCGCCGTTCACCTCTGCCGCCACGCTGTCCCAGGCGCGCAGGAGGCCGGCGACCGACCTCGCGGCGAGGCGCAGCTGCACTGCGGCCGGGAACCAGCGCGCTGCCTGGCGGAGGAAGGTGTCGGCGGCGGGCTCGAAGGCGCGGTCCGCACCGGCCCGGCCTCAATCATCGTAGTAGATGGCGAACACGCACCCGCCATTTCCTGGCGTGCCGGCACCGGGCGTGAAACCGAGTTCAGGGATCGTGTGATACATGGCGCGGCTCAGCGCCGCTCAAGATGCACCTCGAGCAACCAGAGGATCTTGTCGAGCTCGCGGGGGTGGCCCGTCAGCAGCTCGGCCGAGCCGGCATCGCCGATCTCGGCGGTCTCGTCGATCCCCTGGCGCACCGATCTGGTGAGCGCGGCGGTCCGGTCGGCCAGCGCCTCGACGAGCCGCAGCCCGTCGACCAGATCGGTCGGGAAGGGGGCGAGCGAGGTCGCGGTGCTGACGGCCTGGGCGCTGCCCATGGCTGTTCCGCCGAGAGCAGTGATCCGCTCGGCGAGATCGTCGATGTGCTCCGCAGGCCTCGGCTGAGGCGCGTCGAACATCGCGTGCAGCGTGACCAAGGGAATGCCCGGAACGTTCCGGACATTCCCCCTGAACGCGGGCTCACGATCGATCACGTCGGCGAGCCGCGCAGACGGGATCGAGATCACTCCCGCGCGGGCGTTCTCGGCGATGTCGTTGCGCGTCCTGCGCATGCCTGATCTCCCGCAATCACGTTCGATAGGTGTGGCCTCGGCCCGGGTTTCGTCAACCCGAAGAGCCGATCTCGGAGATCGGCGATCGCCGTCGCCGGCGGATCTCATGGCCGCCCGGCGCGCGCGAGCGGTGCATCACGATTCCGGCTCGAGGCGTGGCAGAACCGCCTCGATCCTGGCGCGATACGGCTCGTAACGTTCCGGAAGCATCAGCGCCTGCCCGAGACGATCGACCGGTTCGTCGATCGCGAAGCCGGGATCGTCCGTCGCGATCTCGAACAGAACGCCTCCTGGCTCGCGGAAATAGGTGGAGCGGACGTATATCCGGTCCTGCTGCGGCGTCAGGCGAAGATCGAGCGGCACGAGCGCCGCGGTTGCGCCGGCCTGAGCGGCGTCGTCGGCGGCGCGGAAGGCGACGTGATGGACGGTTCCCGCCCCCTGCGCGCCGCGGGAGACGCCCTGTGCCGCCCGCAGGTCGATGATCCGCCCGGGGCCGTCGGCAGGGTGGACGAAGCGGTGGCGCGGGCCCCCCCAGACCGGCCCCGCCGCGTAGCCGAGGACCCCCGTTAGCACCGACGCGGTGGCGGCGATGTCGTCGAGCCAGAGCGTGATGCCGAAGAAGCCTCGGATCGCGTGCTCGGCCGGGACGTCGCCGACCGCGAAACCGGCACGCGACGCCGCCGCCTCGTCGGTCACGAGTTCGAGCAGGAGCCCGTCGGGGTCGCGCAACGCGAGGACGGTCTCGCCGAAGCGCCTTGCGGGCGGCTCGCAGGCTAAACCTTTCGCGGCCAGACGCTCGATCCAGAAGCCGAGCGAGCCCGGGGGGATGGCGAAGGCGATCTCCTCCGCCTGGCCCGTGCCGTGCCGCCTCCTTGCGACCCAGACATAGGGAAAGAAGGTCAGGATCGTTCCGGGGCTGCCCACCTCGTCTCCATAGTAGAGGTGGTAGGTGCCGGGATCGTCGAAGTTCACCGTGCGCTTGACGAGCCGCAGGCCAAGCACGTCGCGGTAGAAGGCGAGGTTGGCGCCGGGGTCGGCGGCGATGGCGGTGATGTGGTGCAGCCGTCCGAGCGCCGTCGGGGGTGAGGTCATGATCTGTCTCCGTGGCGGGACTTGGCCTGCTCCGCCAACCAGGAGGTGGGAAGGGGACAGGCGCGTTCAAACCGCGAGCGGCGATGCCGCGCATCCGCCGCCGCGATGACCGGCCCATGCGACGGCGCAACGGTTGACAGCGCACCGGCATCTCCCATGTACCGCGTGCTCCGGCCCGCCGGGGCATCCCCCAACCCGACCAAGGAGCGACGGATGGACGACGGCAGTAGTCGCCCGGCCGCCGGCGAGAGCCGACGGCCCGCATACGACGCCCGATCCGCGCGCCGGCGGGAGGCGAGGCGAGGCTGAGACCTCCTGCGTCTCCCGTCCGGCCGCCGCCCAGACGCCAGAGGAGACGCAGCTGTGACCGACCTTGCCGAGGCCACCCGGATCGCCGCCCTTCTCGCGGACCGCGGCGCCGATGGCGTGCGCCGCGAGCTCTCCGCTTGGCATCCGTTCGACATCGCCGACGCGCTCTCGGCTCTCGCCCCCGCGATGCGGGCGGCCGTGCTTCGCGCCCTGCCGGTGAAGCAGCAGGCGCAGGTCTTCGGCTATCTCTCGCCCGAGGATCAGCTCGCCCTTGCCCGAACGCTGAAGCGCCCCGAGCTCGGCCAGGTGTTCGCCGCGATGGAGCCGGACGAGCGGGCCGACCTCTACAAGCGGCTGCCCGAGGACGAGCGCGAAGCGATCCTGCCGGGCCTCGCCCAGGCCGAGCGGGAGGACATCCGCAAGCTCGCGTCCTACCCCGAGAACACTGTCGGCGCGGTGATGACCTCCGACTACGTGACCGTCCGGCCGGAGATGTCGGTCGAGGCGGTGTTCGCCCATCTCCGGCGCGAGGCAACCCGATCGGGAAACGATCTACGACGCCTACGTCATCGACGAGGACCGTCGTGTCATCGGCGTGGTGTCGCTGCGCGACCTCCTGCTCGCCCCGCCGGGCGCACGGATCGAGGACGTGATGCGGCGCGAGGTCGTTACCGTCTCGGCGGATGCGCCGCGCGACGAGGCCGCGACGCTGATCGAGCAGTACGACCTGATCGGCCTGCCGGTCATCAATGGCGGCGGGAAGCTCGTCGGCGTCGTCACCGCCGACGATGCGATCGACGTGATCGAGCAGAAGACCACGGACACGTTCCAGAAGCAGGCCGCACTCGCCTTCGGCCGGCGCGACCGCGGCGGGCCGGTGGTGGTCAACGTTCTCGAGGCGAGGATCACGACGCTCTGGCGGCTGCGCATCGTCTGGCTCGTCCTGCTCGTGTTCGGCAACATCCTCTCGGGTTTTGGCATCGCCGCTTTCGAGGACATGATCGCGGCCAATGTCGCGCTCGTGTTCTTCCTGCCGCTCCTGATCGCCTCGGGTGGCAACGCGGGTTCGCAGGCCTCGACGCTGATGGTGCGGGCGCTTGCGACCGGCGACGTCACGCTGCGCGACTATGCGCGCCTGATCGGCCGCGAGGCGGTTGTGGCGGCCATGCTCGGCGCGACGATGGCGGTCGCTGTCTCGCTCATCGGGCTTCTGCGCGCAGGGCCGGAGATCGCGCTCGTCGTTGCCGCGGCGATGGTCGCGATCGTGGTGATCGGCAGCCTGATCGGCATGCCGTTGCCCTTCATCCTGTCCCGTTTCGGTGGCGACCCGGCAACCTCCTCCGCCCCCCTCGTCACCTCGATGGCGGATGTCGTCGGCGTGCTCGTGTATCTGGGCATCGCTGCGGCGGTTCTCGACGTCGCGTGAGGGCGCATGTGTCGGGCACGCGTGGGCGCGTGCGTCGCGGATGCCAGGCCGGTCCATCGTGGCGGCATGCGTGCAGGTGCGGGCGCGGCCCGGATCGTTTCCGTTTCGTCGAGCCATGGCGTAGCGTTGCGACACCTGTGTCCGAGGCAGGCAGACGCGAGGCGGGGCGATGATTCCGGTCGATGCGCAGACGATGCTCGAGATCGCGCCGCGCTTCCCAGGCGCGCGCGCCGAACGCCAGCGCGAGATCGTCACCGCGGTGGGCGAGGTGCTCGCGCCGACACTCGAGGCTTACGGCATCGACACGCGGCTCAGGATCGCGCATTTCCTCGCCCAGACCTGCCACGAATCCGCAGGCTTCAGGACGACCGAGGAGTTCGCCTCCGGTGACGCCTACGAGGGGCGCCTCGATCTCGGCAACACCCGTCGCGGCCACGGCCCGCGCTACAAGGGGCGGGGGCTTCTGCAGCTCACCGGCCGCGCGAACTACCGCGACTTCGGCGAAGCGCTCGGCGTCGACCTCGAGAACAATCCCGAGGCGGCGGCGGACCCGGTGCTGTCGCTCAAGATCGCCTGCGAGTATTGGAAGCGCCGCGGCATCAACGCGGACTGCGACAATGACGACGTCATCGCTGTCACGCGCAAGATCAATGGCGGGCTCAACGGGCTTGACGATCGGCGTCAGTACACATCCAAGGCCAAGGCTGCTGTGGCGCGGCTTGAGGCGCTGATGCGGTCGGGGATCGCGGAGGCACCCGGCCGGCCCGTGCTGCGGCGCGGCTCGCGCGGCGAGGATGTGGCGCGGCTGCAGCGGCAGTTGCGCGATCGCGGCTTGATGCTCGCCATCGACGGGGACTTCGGCCCCGCAACGGAAGTCGCGGTTGCCGCCGTGCAGGCGCAAGCGGGGCTCACGCCCGACGGCATCGTCACCGCGGAGCTCTGGGCCGTCCTCGAAACGCCGCGCGGCGAACCCGCCTGACCCTCACCCGCGCCATTCGGTGGGCGCGAGATAGAGGTGTGTCTCCGGCGGCCCGTCTCCCTGATGCAGTGAGGCGACGCGGGCGAGCAGCGTCGCCTCGGCGGCGGTGATCCGCGCGGCGTGGCGCGGATAGTCTCCCCAGCGCTCGAGGCCGAACATCTCGAGCCAGGCGCCATCGGCCTGCATGTCCTCGAGGATGCGCCAGGCGAAGGCGCCGTCGCGCCGTCGGCAGCGTGCCACCTCCTCCATCAGGGTCAGGAATGATCGCGTCTTTTCCTTCGGCACGAGGTAGCGGATCGTCACCACCACCGGGCCGCGCTCGGGCGCGGCGGGGTGCGACGCCTGCGGCAGCGGAACGGCGAGCGCCGGGCCGGCGGGGAGGGCGGCGGAGGGGTCGGGCGTGGGCAGCCGCACGCGCAGGCCGAGCCCGGCGGCCGCCACGCCGCCGACGGCCGCGGCCGTCATCGCCGGAACGATCCCCCAGACCTCCCCCGCCCAACCCCACAAAAGCGTGCCACCGGTGAGGGAGCCGAAGAACGCCATCTGGTAGAGCGACAGCGCCCGCGCGCGAACCCAGGCCGGCAGCGACAGCTGCGCGGCGACCTGGAGCGTGGCGATGGTCGTGATCCACACGATCCCGAAGGTGAACATGCCGGCTGCGGCGATCAGGGGGTGTGCGCCGAGCCCGAGCGCCAGGATCGCGGCGGAGGCGAGCACGCCGCCGAGGGCGACCAGCCGGTCGGGCGGGAGCAGCTTGCGCAGCCGAGGCATCGCGAGCCCGCCGAGAACGGCGCCCGCACCCATCGCCCCGAGCAGCAGCCCGAAGGTCTCCGGCCCGCGGAGGAGCTTCTCGCGCACGATCAGGGGCAGGAAGGCCCAGGGCGCCGAGGCGAAGGCGAACAAGAGCGCGGTGCGGAGCATCAGCCGCTGGAACCCTGGCGTCGATCCGACGTAGCGGAGCCCCGCCTTGATGGCGGAGAGGAAGCGCTCGCGCGACGGCGCGTTGCCCGCCTCTGGTTTCCAGGACGCGAAAGCGCCGATCAGCGGCAGGTAGCTCACGGCATTCGCCGCGAAGCAGGCCCAGGCGCCGACGGTGGCGAGCACCACGCCGCCGATCGCCGGGCCGATCGCGCGCGAGCCGTTGAAGGCCATCCCATGCAGCGCCACCGCTTGCGGCACCTCCTCGCGCCGGACGAGCTCCGGCGTGACGGCGGCCCAGGCGGGCATGGTCATCGCGTTGCCGGCGCCGATCAGGAAGGTGAAGAGAAGGAGCGTCCAGGCGCCGGTCAGCCCGGCGAGCGTAAGCGCAGCGAGCGCCAAGGCGGCGGCGCCCTGCACCGCAAGCGAAACGATCAGGAACAGGCGCCGGTCGATGATGTCGGCGAGCGCTCCCGCGGGCAGGGCGAGCAGGAAGATCGGCAGCGTGGTCGCCGCCTGGACGGCCGCGACCATCGCCGGCTCCGGCGCGAGATCCGTCATCAGCCAGCCGGCGCCGGTGTTCTGCAGCCAGGTGCCGAGGCCCGCCACCGCATTGCCGATCCAGACCACTCGGAAGATCGGGTTTCGGAGCGGGGCGAAGGCGGAAGACGAGGCGGCGGCGGAGTCGTCGGGCACGGGGCCATCATGCGCATGGCCTGCGCCGGGCGCCACACCCGCCATGGCCTGGGCCGTAGCGACGATCCGGGGGCGCCTCCGGACCAGGCGTGGGCGACTGTGCGCCGCGCTGCCTCGCCCGGGCCGAGGCGCCTGGCCGTGCCGGGTCAGGAACGATTGACAGACGACTGTCAACTTGCAATGACAACACTATCTGTCAAGTGAAGATGACAGATCGGTCCGCGGCCGGGGCTGCCGCCCGGACAAAAGGCGCCAGCCCCCGGTCGCACCTCGGGGCCGCGTTCGCGAACGCCTCCCTCCATCCTGCCTCACGGGGACAGATGGTCAGGCTGGCAAAGGTTCGTGCGTTAGAGAAGGAAAGAGAACCGAAACGATGGACGATCTCGACGATCCGAACAAAGTCTGGCCTACCGGGCTGACGATCAAGGAGTCGGAAGCGCTCCACAAGTATGTGATCGATGGGTCCCGCGTGTTCTTTGTGATCGCGCTGTTCGCCCACATGCTGGCCTACATCTACTCCCCCTGGCTGAAGTAGAGGGAGCAGCACCATGAACAACGGACGTATCTGGTGCGTGGTGAAGCCAACCGTCGGCCTGCCGCTTTTCCTCGGCGGGGTGGCGGTGATCGCGCTCACGGTCCATGCCGCCGTGATGACCAACACCACCTGGATGGCGGACTACTGGCAGGGCAACAAGCCGCGCCGGGCCGAGGTCCAGACCCCTTCGGTCAACGTCGCCCAAAGCACGGCGGACCAGCCCATGTGGTCACCGTCATGCCGGTCTCCGGCATGCCGGCTGACGCGGCTGCCTTCGTTGTGACGATCACGCCACGGGGCGGCACGCCGCAGAGCGTGACGCTGCTGCACCGGCCCCAGGCACCGCCCGGCGAGGCGCCGGCGGCAGCGCCGACGCAATAGCGCGCGAGGCACGGCCGGCGGGGCCGCCCTGCCCGACCCGGGCGGGGCCGGCTTGCCGTCGCCCGGACCATCCACCCGGCGCAGGGGCTGGGCTCGGTCTGCTGCCCGTACCGAGCGCCGGTCCGGACCGGACGCCGTGCTGGTGATGGCACCTGTCGCGGCAGGGTCGAGGCGATGAACCGGATCAGCCAGAAGGCCATGCGGCTTTGGGTCGAGGCAGGGCCGCGTTTCCTGCCCTTCGCCGATGCCGCCTCGCCCGAACTGCCGCTCCCGCGGCTGTTGCGCCTCTCGCTCGTTCAGGTCTCGGTTGGCATCTCGCTCGTGCTGCTCGTCGGCACGCTGAACCGGGTGATGATCGCCGAGCTCGGCCTCGCCGCCTCGATCGTCGCGAGTATGATCGCTTTGCCGGTTCTGTTCGCTCCGTTCCGGGCGCTGATCGGATACCGGTCCGACACCTATCGTTGCGTGCTCGGCTGGCGTCGCGTGCCGTTCCTGTTCCACGGCGCGATGCTGCAGTTCGGCGGCCTTGCCATCATGCCCTTCGCTCTCCTCGTGCTTGCGGGAGAGGGGCAGGCGGCGCGCGCCCCCGCCTGGATCGGCCAGGTCTCCGCGGCGATCGCCTTCCTCCTCGTCGGCGGCGGCCTGCACACCACCCAGACAGTGGAGCTTGCGCTCGCGACCGATCTCTGCCGGCCGGAGCAGCGTCCCAACATGGTCGGGCTGATGTACGCGATGCTGCTCGTCGGCATGATCGGAAGCGCGCTCGTCTTCGGCCTCGCGCTCGAGCCGTTCAGCCCGGGCCGACTGATCCAGGTGATCCAGGGCTCAGCCGTGGTCACGCTCGCGCTCAACGGCATCGCGCTCTGGAAACAGGAGCCGCGCCGTCGCGGCCTCGATGCGCAGCCGTCCGACGATCCCGGTTTCGCCGAGGCGATCGCTCTCTATCTCTCCGCGAACCGGGCGGTGGCGCGACTGGTTGCGATCGGCCTCGGAACGATGGCCTTCGGCATGCAGGACGTCCTGCTCGAGCCCTATGGCGGCGAGGTGCTCGGCATGACGGTTTCGGAGACGACACGTCTCACGGCGAGCCTCGCGGGAGGCAGCCTCGCCGGCTTCGCCCTCGCCTCACGCGTGCTCAGCCGCGGCGCCGATCCGTTCCGCATGGCGCTCGGCGGCGGTATCGCGGGCGTGGCCGGCTTCGCCGCCGTGCTTGCAGCTGCCCCGCTAGGGTCGGCGGCGCTGTTCGTCGTAGGCGTTCTGGCGGTCGGCTTCGGCGGCGGGCTGTTCGGCCTCGGCACGCTCACCGCGACCATGAACCTTGCGCCGAAGGACCAGGTGGGCCTCGCCCTCGGTGCTTGGGGTGCGGTGCAGGCGACGGCCGCAGGCGTCGGCGTGGCGCTCGGCGCACCGATTCGCGACCTCGCCCAGGCGAGCCAAAACCTCGTCGCCGCGCTCGGCCCCGCCGCTGGATACACGCTCGTCTTCGCGCTCGAGATCGCGCTTCTGCTTGCGGCGCTCGCGACGATGCTGCCATTGCTTTCGCGCGCGGGTGCCGCGGCGCCCGCGCACGGCTATCCCCGAAACATCTCTGTCTCACGCTGAGGGTGGACGGTCCATGACAACGATGATCAGCCGGTTCTATGCGAGCCGTCGGCGGGCCGAGGCGGCGGCGGGCGAGCTCCGCAACGCAGGCTTCCGCGACGTCCACCGCTTCGGCGCGGCGGAGGGGGAGACGGCCCCTGACCGGGAGGGCGAGATCGCGGCCCTGCGCGCGATCGGGATCACGCGCGCGATGGCCGAAACCTTCGCCGACCGGATGGCCGCGGGCAACGAGCTCGTGATCGTGTTCGCGCCCTTCGGCAAGGCCCGGCTCGCGACCACGATCCTCGACCGGCACGAGCCGGTCGGCGAGGCAGTGGCTGCGCCCGCACCCTCGGCTCCGATGCGTCAGGACGCCACGCCGCTCTCGACCGCTCTCGGGCTTTCCGTGCTCGCGAAGACGAAGCTTCCCTTCGAGAGCACCTTCGGCATCCCGTCACTCACCCGTCCTGGCTGGTTCGCCACCGGGGGCTTGGGTTTCGGCAAGGCCAATCCCGCCCCGTTCTCCTCGGCGCTCGGCCTGCCGCTTCTCGCCAGAGGGGCGACGCCGCTCTCCTCGATGCTCGGGATGCGGTGCCTCTCGAGCAACCCGACCCCGCTCTCCTCGACCATCGGCATGCCGCTCTTGAAGGGGAGCTGAACGGCGCCCCATTCCCTCGCGCGCCCCCTGTGCTCTAGGCTCGCTCCCTCGCGTGCACGGAGGGGCGTATGGACGGGGCGACGTTCGCGGTTCTGAACCTTCTGCTGGTCAAGGGGCCGATCCTCGCGATCGCGCTCTACCAGCTCTGGTCGTTGCGCTTCTACCCCAAGCCTCCCGGACGCGAGGAGAGGGCCGCCCCGCCACCGACGCCGCGCGGCG